>NZ_QRQA01000010.1:0-119103 GCF_003475755.1 Mitsuokella sp. AF33-22
TTGTCTGGAGACGGACTGGGAGGATAGGAAATTGCCGGTTTCATGGCGGCTTTGGTGAAGCGGTTAACACACTGGATTGTGGCTCCAGCATGCGTGGGTTCGATCCCCACAAGTCGCCCCATTTTTATATTAGGGGTATAGCTCAATTGGTAGAGCAACGGTCTCCAAAACCGTAGGTTGTGAGTTCAAGTCTTACTGCCCCTGCCATTTATGGAGTGGTACTCAAGAGGCTGAAGAGGACGGTTTGCTAAATCGTTAGGCTGGGTAACTGGTGCGGAGGTTCGAATCCTCTCCACTCCGCCACTTCAAAAAGATGCTCTGACATTTGTCAGAGCTTTTTTGTTGTCCTGTTATTCCTGTTCGTCCGGAGTGGATTGACAGTATCTTGTTTTTCTGATATCCTTAGTGCGTTATTTCTTGTATAAGCCCATGGATAAGGTGTGGGCGTTTCTACAGGCAACCGTAAATTGTCACAGGCTACAGGAATGAGGCGTGGAGTCTCCCTTTTGCTGTGCCCTGTCTTTTGCGGTGCTGTCAAAAGAGGAGGCTTTATTTTTATGCAAGCGCAAATGGGCAAGGGATCCTTCTTGGAACGGTTCTTCGGACTGCGTGAGAAGAATACGACCGTGCGGACAGAAATCCTGGCTGGCTTTACGACGTTCATCGCGTTGGCCTATATCATTTTTGTCAATCCGAATATCCTGTCTGAGGCGGGTATCCCGAAAGAAGCGGCCATTGCTTCGACCATCTGGATTGCGGCACTTTCAACCATGGTCATGGGTGTGGTGGCGAATTATCCGGTGGCCCTGGCTCCGGGTATGGGACTCAATGCCTTTTTTGCTTACTACGTTTGTGGTACGCTGGGGCTCCATTGGACCGTCGCTCTCGGTGCCGTCTTCTTCTCGGGTATCCTTTTTCTTCTGCTGACAATCAGCCATGTGCGTCAGGCCATCATCAACGCGGTGCCGCAGAATCTGCGCGTGGCCATTGGTGTTGGCATCGGACTCTTCATCGCGTTCGTCGGCCTCAAGGGAACAGGACTCATCATCCCCGACAAGGCGACCTTTATCGGGCTGGGTCATGTGACGCAGCCGACGACGCTGCTGTCGCTCTTCGGTCTTGTCCTCACGGGTGCACTAATGGCCCGCAAGGTGCAGGGGGCAATCCTCATCGGCATCATCAGTACGACGCTGCTCTCCATGATCCTTGGGTATTCTCCGGTCCCGCACGGTATTTCTGACATCATCAGCACGAGCCTGCCGCACATGGGCGAGACATTTGGCAAGCTTGACATCGTCGGTGCCTGGAATTACGGCATCGTCTCGATTATCTTCACCTTTACGGTCGTCGAGCTCTTCGATAACATGGGTACGCTGATCGGCCTGACCTCCAAGGCGAAGCTCGTCAAGCCGAATGGGGAGATTGAGAACCTTGACCGCGCGCTGACGACGGATGCCGTTGGCACAATCTGCTCGTCCATCTTCGGTACGTCCACGGTCACGAGCTATATCGAGAGTGCGGCAGGTATTGCAGCCGGCGGCAAGACGGGTCTCACGGCTGTCACGGTTTCCATCTGCTTCTTCATCGCACTGCTCTTCGCACCGCTCGTCGGACTTGTTCCGGGATTTGCCACGGCTCCGCCGCTCATCCTGGTCGGCGCGCTGATGATGAGCGAGGTCGGCAAGATCAACTTCCAGGATTTCTCGGATGGACTGCCGGCTTTTCTGACCATCATCATGATGCCGCTGACGGGCTCCATCGCCAATGGTTTTGCCTTCGGCTTTGTCAGCTATGCGTTCATGAAGACGGCCGTGGGCAAGTATAAGGAAGTCAGCTGGATCATGTGGCTGGTTTCCCTGGCCTTTGTCGTCAATCTCGTCATGCGTTCGTAATAATCTTTTTTCTTGACATCAGGTTGACGCTATGCTATGATTTTTAACTGTAGACGCTGAAAGTGCGTCTTTCCCCAACCGCACAGTGAGGTTCGTCAAAACGAGCAATCGTACCGTAACTGGCGAGTAATCTTTTAGGGAGGTGTTTTCATGTACGCAATTATCAAAACGGGCGGCAAGCAGTACAAGGTTGCTGAGGGCGATGTCATCACGATCGAGAAGCTGGCCGCCAATGAGGGCGAGGCTGTCGTATTCGACCAGGTCCTGACGGTTGTCAACGATGCAGACGTCAAGGTCGGCAAGCCCCTCGTTGAAGGTGCCAAGGTAACGGGCAAAGTCGAGGCTCAGGGCAAAGATAAGAAGATCCTTGTTTTCAAGTACAAGGCAAAATCCAATTATCGCAAACGTCAGGGTCATCGTCAGCCGTTCACGAAGGTTGTCATCGAGAAGATCGAAGCCTAATTTTTCATGATTAAGGTCAAGATCTTTTATCAGGACGATGGGAAAATCACCGGTTTCGATGTCGCTGGTCACAGCGGCACGGCAGTGGCAGGCGAGGATATTGTCTGCGCCGGTGTCTCATCGCTTACGGATTCGGCATTCCTTGGCATAACAGAGTATCTGCATCGAACAGTCAGCTACGAAGACTCGAGTGGAAAGCTCAAAATGCAGCTCAAGGATCGTCCTGATGACAGGACGGAAGCAATCCTGAACACAATGCTTTTGGGGCTTACGGCAATCGCCGAAGCGTATCCCAAGGCTGTACGGATTCTGAAATAGTGGAGGTGAATTCCATGTTTAAGTTTGAACTTCAGCGTTTCGCACATAAAAAGGGCGTCAGCTCCACGCGTAACGGCCGCGACAGTGAGTCCAAGCGCCTCGGCGTCAAGGAACATGCTGGCACGATCGTAACGGCTGGCAGCATCCTTGTTCGTCAGCGCGGCACGCATTTCCATCCGGGCCACAATGTTGGTATCGGCAAGGATGACACGTTGTTCGCAAAGGTTGCCGGCAAGGTCGCCATTGAGCGCAAAGGCCGCTACAACCGTCAGATCAGCGTATACACGGCTGAAGAAGCTATGTAATCAAAGGATACCTGCGCTTCTCCTTCGGGGAGCGCAGGTATTGTTATATGGAATATAAACGGCGTTAGGTTGCGTTGTGATGGATAAAAAGCCGGTATTGGGTATCACAATGCCGGCTTTTTATGCATTACAACTACGAATGCAGCGCAGAGACACGTTCTGGATATAACGTTGTGATGAATAACAGACTGACTATATTTTTTAAAGGAGGCTATCATGCAGTTTATTGACAGGACCCGCGTTATTGTCAAGGCGGGTGACGGCGGCCATGGCAAGTCCGCGTTCCGCCGTGAGAAATTCGTGCCGAATGGCGGCCCCTCAGGCGGTGACGGCGGCCGTGGCGGCGATATCATTTTCGTCGTCGATCAGAATATGAATACACTGCTGGACTTCCGCTATCACCGCAAATTCAAGGCGGAGAACGGTGAAAACGGCGATATCAAGAACCAGTACGGCCACAACGCACCGCCCTGCTACGTCAAGGTGCCGGCCGGTACGATCGTCAAGGACGAGGACACGGGTGCCGTGCTCGCAGACCTCACGGAAATCGGCCAGGAAGCCGTTATCTGCAAGGGCGGACGCGGTGGACGCGGCAATGCCAAATTTGCCAATGCTGCCAACCGTGCCCCGACGTTTGCCGAATTCGGCGAGCCGGGCGAGAGCCGCAATCTTATTCTCGAACTCAAACTGCTCGCGGATGTCGGCCTCGTCGGTTATCCGTCGGTCGGCAAATCGAGCCTGGTGGCCAGCGTCAGCGCCGCGCGGCCGGAGATTGCAGAGTACCATTTCACGACCATCACGCCTGTCCTCGGTGTCGTCAAGACGGACTATGAGAAGAGCTTTGTCATGGCGGATATCCCGGGGCTCATTGAAGGCGCAGCGGATGGTGTCGGACTGGGGCATGATTTCCTGCGTCATGTGGAACGCACGAAACTGATTCTGCACATCGTCGATGCTTCGGGGCTTGAGGGACGCGATCCGGTCGAGGATTATTACAAAATTAATGCAGAACTCAAGAAGTACAGCGAAAAGATTGCCCGCCGCACACAGATCCTCGTGGCCAACAAGATCGATCTGCCGAGCGCGCAGGAGAATCTGCCGCGTCTGCAGGCGCTGGCTGAAAAGGAGGGGCATAAGTTCTTCGCAATCTCGGCCGTCACGCGTCAGGGACTCAAGGAACTCATTTCCTATGTGGGCGAGTGGCTCGACAACTATGTCGAGGAACCCGAGAAAGAGGATGAGGTCAAGGTCTACGATGAGACGGCGGAGGATCCTGAGAAGGTGACAATCAGCCGCAACGATGCCGGTGATTTCATTGTCCACGGCAAGGCCATCGAGAAACTCGTCATCATGACGAATTTCAACAATGATGAAGCAGTGCGCCGTTTCCAGTACATCTGGCGCATCAAGGGCATCGATGAGAAGCTCCGGGAGCGCGGCATCAAGGACGGCCAGACCGTACGCATCGGCGAGATGGAATTTGAATACCGCGACTGAGTGGTTCGCGGCTACAGCATGGATTTTTTTAGGAGGAATACCGTTGATCCGTAATTCACTTACAGGCAAGCAGAAGAGCGTCCTGCGCTCCATGGGCATGAAGCTCGAGCCCGTCGTACAGATCGGCAAGGAGGGCGTGACGCCTGCTGTCGTACAGGCGGCCCGAGAGGCCATCAAGAAGCGTGAGCTCATCAAGGTGCGCGTGCTGCAGAACTGCATGGAGCTGCCGGCCGATGCCATCACGATGCTGGCAGAACGTGCCGATGCCAACCTCGTACAGCTCATCGGCCGCAACGGCCTGCTCTTCAAGCGCAATTTCGAGAAACCGAAAATCGAACTGCCATAACTCATCTGCATCTTTGGAGGGATTCCTATGTTAGCACGGGAACGTTTGCGGGAAGCGAAGCGCATCGTTGTCAAGGTCGGGACGAGCACGCTGGCTCACGACACGGGCAAGCTGGATCTGTATCGGATCGACCATCTGATCCGGGAACTGGCGGACCTCATGAATCAGGGAAGAGAGATCGTCCTGGTTTCTTCCGGCGCCATTGCCGCTGGCCTCAGCAAGCTGGGGCTGCCGGAGCGGCCCGCGTCCATTCCGGAAAAGCAGGCCGTGGCGGCCATCGGTCAGGGCGTGCTCATGCATATCTATGAGAAGTTCTTTGCGGAATACGGCAAGACCATCGGCCAGGTGCTGCTGACGAAGGAGAATGCCGTGCGCCATAACCAGTACCGCCATTCCCGTGATGCTCTGCTGGCCTTGCTGGATATGGGGGTCATTCCCGTCATCAATGAGAACGATGCCGTGGCCGTCGATGAAATCAAGATCGGCGACAACGACAATCTCTCGGCCATGGTGGCGACGCTGGTCGATGCCGATGCCCTGGTCATCCTTTCCGATATCGAGGGGCTTTATACGGCGAACCCGGCGACGCATCCCGATGCGCAGCTCATCCATGAGATTCCCGAGATTACGCCGGCTGTCATCGAGATGGCCGGCGGGGCCGGCTCGAAGCTCGGTACGGGCGGCATGGCCACGAAGCTCCAGGCCGCTCAGATCGCGATGAGCGCGGGGGTGACCATGGTCATCGCCGCGGGGCAGCAGGAGGGCATCCTGCGCCGCATCCTGTCAGGTGAGACCGTCGGTACCGTATTCCCGGCTCGCGAGTCCCATCTGAAGGTGCGCAAGAGCTGGCTGGCCTTCGGCAAGCGCCTGCAGGGAGAACTCACGGTCGACGCCGGCTGTGTCGAGGCCTTGGAGCATGGTTCCAGCCTGCTGGCGGCCGGCATCGTCGATGCCGATGGGGATTTTACTGCCGGCAGCACGGTGCGCGTGCTCGCAGAGGACAATCGCGAGATTGCCCGCGGCATTGTCAATTACAATGCGCAAGATCTTCGTCAGATCCTTGGTCATCGTACGGAGGATTTTGCAGACCTCGTTCATGGTCCCATCCATGAGGAGGTCATTCATCGGGATAATATGGTCCTGATGGTCTGAGTGTGAGGGAGGAATCCTGGATGGATATTCAAGCAGAAATGAAACAGAAGGCCGAAGCGGCGTGCGCTGCTTCCCGCAAGCTCGCGGTGCTGTCTACAGGGGTCAAGAATGCCGCGCTGATGGCCATGGCTGACGCGCTCGAGAAGCGCAGTGAGCTCATCCTGAAGGCCAACGAACTCGACCTCGAGGAAGCGCGTCAGAAGAAGGTCAGACGTTCTTATCTGGACCGTCTGATGCTCGATGAAGGGCGCATTGCTTCGATGGCGGAAGGCTTGCGCCAGACGGCTTTGCTGCAGGATCCCGTCGGTCAGGGGGATTATTCGACCGTGCGTCCGAACGGCCTTGAGATCCGCCGCGTGCGCGTGCCGCTCGGCGTCATCGGCATTATTTACGAGGCGCGCCCCAATGTGACGGCTGACGCAGCCGGCCTCTGCCTCAAATCGGGCAACGCCGTGATCCTGCGCGGCGGCTCGGAGGCCATCCGCTCGAATACGGCTATCAGCTCTCTTTTGGCCAAGGCGGCCTATGGTGCCGGCATCCCGGAAGGAGCACTGCAGTTCGTGGACTTTACGGACCGTGAGGCTGTGGATGTCATGATGCATTTGCGCGGCTCCATTGATGTCATCATCCCGCGCGGCGGCGCCGGGCTCATCCGTCATGTCACGGAAAACAGCAGTGTGCCGGTCATCGAGACTGGAACGGGCGTCTGCCATACCTACGTCGATGCTTCGGCGGACTTTGACATGGCCACGGAGATTGCCGTGAATGCCAAGGTCAGCCGTTGCTCGGTCTGCAATGCGATGGAGACGCTGCTTGTCGATGCAGCCATTGCGGAGGAGTTCCTGCCGCAGCTCGCGGCAGCCATGCGGGAGAAACACGTGGAGCTGCGTGGCTGCGAACGCGCCCGGGCCATTTGCCCGGATATGGTGCCGGCGACGGAAGAGGACTGGAGCACGGAATACGGCGATCTGATCTTGTCGGTCCGCGTCGTCGATGGCATTGATGCGGCCATTGCACATATCAACCGCTATAACACGGGCCATTCTGAGACGATCGTGACGAATGACCTCGCGCATGCGCACCGGTTCCAGCGTGAGGTGGACGCGGCAGCCGTTTACGTCAATGCGTCGACGCGCTTTACGGATGGCTTTGAATTCGGCTTCGGGGCTGAGATCGGCATCAGCACGCAGAAGCTCCATGCCCGCGGTCCCATGGGCCTCCATGCGCTCACGAGCATGAAGTATCTGATTTACGGCGAAGGGCAGATCCGGAAATGATCGGTTATCTGCGGACCCTGCGTCAGTATCTGAAGACACCGAAGGGGGCCTTCGATGCCAGGGATTATCTGCAGGCCGTGCTGCTCATGCTGCTTTCGATGGCAGCGGCTGCCTGCCTCATGAACTGGATTCTGGAGGGGTGATTTCTTGATGGAGCATCGGATCGGCATCATGGGCGGCACGTTTGATCCCATTCATCACGGCCATCTGCTGACGGCCGAGTATGTGCGGGATGCCTGCGGCCTCACGAAGATCCTGTTCATTCCGGCTGCCAACTCGCCGTTCAAGTTGGAAAAGAAGGTGGCACCGGCGTCCGACCGGCTGGCCATGACACGCCTGGCCATCGCAGACAATCCGTATTTTGAAGCTTCGGATATCGAGATGTGCCGTCAGGGCGTTTCCTATACATCGGATACGATTGACGAATTGCATTGTCTGCTCGGGCAGCAGGCGGAATTCTTCTTCATCACGGGTGCGGATGCCATCAATGATCTGCCATCGTGGCATGAAGCAGAGCATTTGCTCGCATCCTGTCACTTCATTGCCGCCACGCGTCAGGGCACGAAGCTCGACATGGTGCATCTGCGGAAGGCATTCGGTGCTCTTTGTGAGTGCCATATCCACCAGCTCACAACGCCGGAGCTTGAGATTTCTTCGACGGAAATCCGTGAGCGCATCCACTCGGGACGTTCCGTCCGCTATATGCTGCCGGCCGCTGTGGCAGATTATATCAAAAAAGAAGGGCTGTATCGATGAGTTTTGCAATGGATTATGAAACGATGAAACAGGCGCTCAAGGACCGCCTCAAAGCGACCCGGTTCCGCCATTCTCTCGGTGTGTCTGAGACAGCGGTCCGCCTGGCCAGGCGTTTCGGGGTTGATGAACAGCAGGCACGTGTCGCCGGGCTCCTGCACGACTGTGCCCGTGAGTTCCCCAATGAAGCGATGATTGCCGAGGCGGAGAAACGCCATCTCCCCATCGGGACGGTGGAGCGCTCCATGCCGCTCCTGCTGCATGGCCCCATCGGTTCGAGGCGCGTGCGGGAAATCTACGGTGTCGACGATCCGGCCGTGGAGCAGGCCATCGCCCGTCATACGGTGGGCGGAGAGCATATGACACCGCTCGACAAGATCATCTGGTTTGCCGACATGATCGAGCCGAACCGCGACTATCCGGGAGTTGAGAAATTGCGCAAGCTTGCGCGCGAGGCGACGCTCGACGAGATGCTGCTCGAGGGACTCAGCGATTCCATTGCCTTCGTCCTCGCCAAACGCCACCTGATCCACCCGGATACGGTCCTGGCGCGCAATGAGATCCTGTTGAAGATGAAGAAGGAAGCATGATGGGGAAACGGGAACCGGAGAATATTACCCGCCGCCATATCGAGCAGAAAAAGAAGGCGATGGCGCGGGCCAGGCGCAGGCGTTTCCTGCGCCGCATGCTGGCACTCATCATCTGTACATTCCTGCTCCTGCTGTCAGCCGGCGCCATTTACGGGCTCATGCGCGGCGCAAAGTATCTCACACAGGAGTACCATGCGCTCTACGACGGGTATACCCAGCGACAGCAGGAACGGCGCGGTACGGTGAATCCAAACTTTGACGGATATACGAATGTATTGGTCCTCGGGCTCGACGATGGTGCCGGCCCGACGAATACGGAGGGCAAAAAGGCGGATACGGTGCTCGTCCTGAGCATCGAGAATGAGACGGGCAGAATGCGCTTCATCACGATCCCGGGTGGTACATGGGTCAAGGTGCCGGAGCGCGCGCATTCGATGCGGCTGAGCTCGGTCTACACAGAGGGCGGTGCCCCCATGATGGTCCGCCAGGTCAATGCCCTGCTCGGCATATCCATCCACCAGTATGTCGTGGTCGATCTCAAGGCTTTTGCGGAGCTCATCGATGCCTTGGGCGGCATCGATCTTTACGTGGAAAACGATATGGATTATGAGGACCCGGAGTCCGGGCTCAGCATCCATCTCAAGAAGGGATATCAGCATCTGGATGGCAGCGAGTCCGAACAGTATCTGCGGTACCGCGGTACGGAGCTCGGGGACTTCGGGCGTGCCCAGCGCCAGCAGAAATTTGTCAAGGCGCTCTATCAGCAGGTCATGCGCCTTGAAACCATTCCGAAGCTGCCGTCCGTGGCGAGGATTTTCCAGCAGGATGTCGACACGAGTGCCGAATTCTTCGATTCGGCGCATCTCGCCAATGTCCTGCGCCACCTGAGCAGCGACGATCCGGCGAGCATGATTCTGCCGGGATCGCCTGCGCAGAATGACGATACAATCTGGCTGCCGGATTCCTCCGGCATCCAGAAGAAGATGGAAGAACTTTTCCCCGGGGACATGGGCGACCATACGGCACCGTGACCGGCGGGATGAGAACATAGAATGGATCTATCTACATAAAAGGAGTTATCATGACAGAAAAAGAAATCTGCACTGCCATCTGCAAGGCAGCCAGCGACAAGAAAGCCCGTGACATCGTGACGATGGATATGGAAGGCCTGATGATCTCGGCGGATTATTTCGTAATCTGCTCGGCCAATACGGCCACGCAGGTGCGGGCCATTGCCGACAATATTGAAGAGGAGCTGGCAAAGCTCGGCGTGGCGTTCAACCACAAGGAAGGCTACCGCGAGGGCGAGTGGGTGCTGCTCGACTTCGGCGATGTCGTTGCCCACGTCTTTATGCAGGAAGCCCGTGAGTACTATGCACTCGAGCAGCTCTGGGGCGATGCGAAACTGACTGCCTATGAAGATTGAAGATAGGGATGGTAGGATGATGGAGAGAACAGGAGATACGGGCAGGGAGGCAAAGAGAAAGTTCGGCCCCAGCACGGTGGCGCGCCTGCAGGTCGCACGCGTCAGTGAGATGGGCGCTTTCCTTGATGCGCAGACGGGTAATACCTCGGATGATATCCTGCTCCATAAGACCCAGCAGACCCACCCCGTGCAGGTGGGGGATTTCGTCGATGTGTTCCTGTATCTGGACCCGAAACGCCGCCTGACGGCCAGCATGCGAGTCCCAAAGATGAAGGAGGGGCAGATCGCAAGGCTGCGCGTCATCAACGTCAGTCGCGACGGCGCTTTCCTGGACGTCGGCGCAGAGCGCGGCATCTTCATGCCGTATGCCGGCATGCGTGGCCGCCCGCAGGTCGGCGAAGTGGTATGGGCCAAGCTCTACACCGATAAATCCGGACGCCTGGCCGTGACGATGGAAGTGGAGGACGAGATGCGGCGCGCCTCTGTGCCGGCCACGCATGTCAAGGTGGGCGATATGGTCACGGGCGCCATCTACAACTACACGGACAGTGGCGCCTTCCTGTTCAGCAAAGAACGTTACATCGTCTTCATCGCCAATAAGGAGATGAAGGAACGTCCGCGCGTCGGCGAGGTCGTGACGGCGCGCGTAACGTACGTGCGTCCTGATGGGCGTCTCAACGCCTCGCTGCGGGAGGCCAAGGAAAAGGCCCTGATGACGGACTCACAGCGCATCCTGGAACTCCTGGAGAGCCGCAAGGGGCGCATGCCGTACAGCGATGAGTCTTCACCGGAAGTGATCCGTGACAAGTTCCAGATCAGCAAAGCCGCCTTCAAGCGGGCGCTCGGTCATCTGCTCAAGGAGGGCAGGATCGAGGAGAAGGATGGCTGGACGTATCTGAAGTGAGTATGCCGTTTCGAGAAGGCAGCTGCCGGGAGCAGCTGCCTTTCTGCATTGGCGGCCAGTCTCGTGCACCGGTCTTGTGAAATCGTGTAAAGTCCGATATAATGAAGGGTAAACTAGTTGGTACTTTAAGATAGTGAGGTTAAGAACATGAGGCGGTATACGTCCTTACTGCTTACGGCGTTCGTCCTCTTCCTGATCGTGCTGGCCGGATCCGCGTATCTGGCTGGTGCGGATTACAGCGGCGAACATCGCAGCCGGCATGAGATCACAGTGCTCACGACACTGCCGGCAGAACATGCGGAAATCCTGTCACAGGCCTATGAGGAGACGTCTGGCGTGCACGTCAATTTCGTGACGCTTTCATCGGATGATGCGCTCAAGCGCATGCAGGACCAGGCCTCGTCATCCGGCAGCGGCGATGCCTCCCTGGTACTTGCTGACCGCCATACCCTGGAACAGGCAGCGGCCAAAGGGTATCTGGCACCGTATATCTCGGAGCGCAACGATATGGTCCCCAATTCCTTCCGCCAGCAGGATGGTTATTGGACCGGCGTCTGGTATGATCCGATTGTCTTCTGCGTCAATCGCGATTACCTGAAGACGCTGCGGGACGACATCCCCGATTCCTGGCAGACACTGGCTGGGCTGGATGCCCGCATCGGTGTGACGGATTTCATGGCGGCGGATGCTTCGGCGGATCTCCTGTACGCGATGACTGCGCAGTTTGGTGAGACGGCGACGATGGATATCTGGCGCCAGCTGCACCCGAAGGTCGTCCAGTACGCAAGGTATCTTTCCAATCCGGTGCGTCAGGCCGGCATGGGCGAGGTCGATCTCTCCATTGCCGTGGAGAGCGAGACGCTGCGCTACATCCACGATGGCTATCCACTGCAGATCATCTATCCATCGGATGGCACGACGGCGCGCGTGACGGGCACCGGCCTGCTCGTGCACGCCAGGAAGCAGGATGGCGTCATGGCGAAGGCGTTTGCCGACTGGCTGCTTTCTGATGAAGTCCAGATTGCGCTGCAGAGCCATAATTATTTCTTTATCCCGACGAATCCGGGCACGATTGCCTACAAGTCCTTTGCAGGCAAGAACCTCGTGCTGTTTACCCAGCCCGTCACGTTCACGGATGCGCAGAAGCATCATTTGCTCGACGAATGGGCCCGGGATATCCGTTTCAAATGAGCCGCGAGGATGCTGCCTGTGCAGCATCCTCTTTTCGGGAGCATTGCGACCATATGTTTAGTAGGAGGAGTTTTTCAGTGAAAGCAGGTTTCATCAGTCTTGGCTGTTCCAAGAATCTTGTCGATACAGAGGTCATGCTGGGTATCCTGAAGGAACACGGCATCGAGATCACGGCCAATCCCGCCGAAGCCGATATCCTGATTGTCAACACGTGCGCCTTCATCCAGTCGGCGAAGGAAGAGTCGATTACGACGGTGCTCAACATGGCGGAATACAAGGAAAGCGGACGCTGCCGGAGCCTGATTGTGGCCGGCTGCCTCGGCCAGCGCTATAAGCAGGAACTCCTGGACGAAATCCCGGAAGCCGATGCCATCATCGGCACGGGAGCCTGGGGACGCATCATGGAGGCGGTGGAGGAGACGCTCAAGGGGCACCGCCTCGTCATCGCCGGCAAGGATGAGGCCCTCTACGATGAGCACACGCCGCGCATCACGACGACGCCGGGGTATACGGCGTACGTCAAGATTGCAGAGGGCTGCAACAACCGCTGCGCCTTCTGCGCCATCCCGTATATCCGCGGCGATTACCGCAGCCGGCCCATCGAGGATATCTGTGATGAAGTGCGCAACCTCACGGAAAAGGGCGTGCGCGAAATCGTGCTGATCGCTCAGGATTCGACGGAATACGGCAGGGATCTCTACGGCGAGCCGAAACTTGCGGCGCTGCTCCGGGAAATCGTCAAGGTGCCGAAACTCCGGTGGGTGCGCACGCTCTACAGCTATCCGAAGTACTTCACGGATGAACTCATCGATACGATTGCGAGCGAGCCGAAGATCTGCAATTACGTTGACCTGCCGCTGCAGCACGCGCACGATGCCGTACTGCGCAGCATGCGCCGCCCGGATACGCAGGCGGATATGCGCAGGCTCATTGCGAAGCTCCGCGAACGCATTCCCGGCGTGACGATCCGCTCGACTTTCCTCGTCGGCTTCCCGGGGGAGACGGATGCCCAGTATCAGACGCTGCGCAACTTCATCGAGGAGATGCGTCTCGACAAGGTGGGGGTCTTCACGTATTCGCGCGAGGAAGGAACTCCGGCATACGACATGCCGAATCAGGTGCCGGAAGAGGTCATGCAGGAGCGTTATCACGACCTCATGAGCCTCCAGTGCAAGATTTCCGAAGAGATCAATCAGTCTCTCGAGGGCAAGGAACTCGACGTCCTCATCGAAGGACGCGACGAAGAGCAGCCGAACATTGCCGTCGGCCGCTCGTACCGTGAGGCGCCCGATGTCGATGGCCAGGTCTACGTCGAGAATGATACGGACAGCAAGCCCGGCGACATGGTGCACGTCAGGATCCTGCAGGGGTTCACGTATGATCTCGTCGGAGAACGCCTGAATGACAGGGCGGATGCGGAAGGATGAAATGAGGCGAATGCATGATGAAGATTGAGGAACAGGCCGGAAAACTGCTGCTCGCGCAGGGGATGACAATCGCTTGCGCGGAGTCCTGTACCGGCGGGCTGCTGACGAGCCGCTTGACGGATATCGCGGGCAGTTCGGCTTACGTCATGGGCTCTGTCGTTTCGTATACGAACCGCATCAAGGAGAAGCTCGTCGGTGTCCGCCATGAGACGCTGCTGGCACATGGTGCGGTATCGGAAGAAACGGCCCGTGAGATGGCGGAGGGCATCCGCCGCGCAATCGAGACGGACATGGGGGTCGGCATTACGGGCATTGCCGGCCCCGGGGGCGGAACGGCGACGAAGCCCGTCGGCCTCGTTTTCATTGCCGTTTCAGGTCCCGATGGTACGATAGTCAAAGAAAATCATTTCCGTGGTTCGCGTACGGAAGTCAAGCGTCAGAGCACCGAAACGGCACTGCAGATGCTTTGCTTCTACCTTTCCCGGCGGGATTCTTCGTCCAGCCCATTGAACGTGGATACACGGAAGATAAAGGAGTAATCACGATGAAATTTTATACCTGTCTTGCCGCTGCTGCCATGGGCGCATCCCTTTTGATGGCCCCGTCGGTGCCGGCCCTGGCTGCCGAACAGACTGCCGCCAAGGATCCTTCCGTCCATATCCAGCAGCCCATTGAAGCATCGCTGCCGTATACGTATACGAGCAAGCAGTACGGCTTCACGATAAAGTGCCCGCAGAAGCCGGTCGGCGTCATCCCTGCCAATCTGCTCTACGAGGATAAGCAGGGCGAAGTCCTCGTCTTCGACAATGAGGAATACAACATCAAATACGCCTGGGTCATCCTGACGGATGCCTTTGACGACAAGAAGGTGCCGGATCTCAACAAACTGAAGCCCGAGGAGGCCGAAAAGCTGCTCTCGGGCATCATGGGAAGCAATGGCTATGAGGGCATCATGCTCGTCAACCTCACGCCGACCAACAAGGCCATTTATGCCGTGACGGCCAAGGAGGTCGAGATCGATACGGATGGCGACGGCAAGGCCGACGAGGTGGCCAAGGCGGACACGCAGATGGCCGTGGCGTTCTTCCGCACGTCGTCCGGCAAGCGCTATGGCGTTGAGCTCATCGACAATCCGAACCTGCGCGCGTATTCGCTGGCTGCCTTCCAGAAAGGCATCGCGACCCTGACGGATTCGCAGGACAAGGCCGTGACGAACTCGTCGAGTGACAAGAAAAACAAGAAGAGCAAGAAATAAAAGCTGCCTGCTTGTCGGCAGCCTGCAGCATAAATCCCCGCAACACATGGCGTCTGCCGTGCGCTGCGGGGATTTTGTCTTATATCTGCAAACAAAAAAGCATCGCTTGCGCGATGCTCATTTTCATATGGCAGGGGTAGCTGGACTCGAACCAACGCATGCGGGATTCAGAGACCCGTGCCTTACCAACTTGGCGATACCCCTGTGTCTTTCGACATTTATATATTATATGGACGATGCAGCTATTTGTCAAGAAAAATTTTTCAGGCTGGTTGCGTTGAAGTGCCAAAAGATCAGGCTTGCATTTTTCTGCTGATTTGCTATAATCTAATTAACAAATGAACCGATGTTCATACGTTTAATGAGACAGGAGTGTGGAAGATGAACCCGAAGCAGAAAAAGAATCTGATCCGCATCGTGGCGGCGGCTCTCTTAATGATTGTGCTGGCTTTCCTGCCGCTCAGCGGCACGGCCCGCTTTGCCGCGTATCTGGTCCCGTACCTGATCGTGGGCTATGATGTCATATGGAAGGCCGGCAGGGGCCTCTGGAAGCGGCAGCCCTTTGACGAGAGCCTGCTGATGGCCGTCGCGACACTTGGTGCCATGGCACTGGCCATCTACGAGGATGGCGATTATACGGAAGCGATTGCCGTCATGCTGTTCTATCAGATCGGTGAATGGTTCCAGTCGTACGCTGTGGGACGCAGCCGCCGCAATATCAGCGACCTCATGGATATCCGTCCGGACTTTGCCAATATCGAGCAGCAGCCGGGACAGCTGACGCGCGTGGCGCCGGAAACGGTGGCCGTGGGCAGTACGGTCGTGGTCAAGCCCGGTGAGAAAGTGCCGCTCGATGGCGTGGTCACCGAAGGAAGTTCCACCCTCGATACGGTTGCTCTGACCGGTGAGAGCCTGCCGCGCCGTGTCGAACCTGGTGATGCGGTCGTCAGCGGCAGCATCAATCAGAGCGGCCTGCTCCATATCCGGACGACCAAGGTCTTTGCCGAATCCACGGCTTCTAAGATCCTGGTTCTCGTGGAGGATGCCGGTTCGCGCAAATCGAAGGCGGAGCATTTCATCGCGAAGTTTGCACGCGTCTACACGCCGATTGTCGTTTATGCCGCCGTGGCTCTGGCCCTGCTGCCGCCGCTCGTGAACATGGTGTTCCTCGGGCTGCCGCCGGTTTGGGAAACGTGGATTTACCGCGCGCTGATCTTCCTTGTCATCAGCTGCCCGTGCGCGCTCGTCATCAGCATCCCGCTGTCGTTCTTCGCCGGCATCGGCGGCATCAGCCGCCAGGGCGTGCTCGTCAAGGGTGCCAATTACCTTGAGACGCTCTCAAAGGTCGATACGGTGGTCTTCGATAAGACCGGCACGCTGACGAAGGGCGTCTTTGAGGTCACGGCCATCCATCCGGAAGTCATCAACCCGCAGGAGCTTTTGCATCTGGCCGCGCATGTGGAGCGTTTCTCCACGCATCCGATTGCCGTCTCGCTGCGCAATGCGTATCGCCAGGAAGCCGATGCCTGCACGGTGGAGGACGTGGAGGAGATTTCCGGCCATGGTGTCCGTGCCCGGGTCAATGGCTCTGTCGTCTGCGTCGGCAATGCGAAGATGATGGAAGCCATCGGCGCCAAATGGCATCCGTGTGAGCAGACCGGCACGATCGTGCATGTGGCCATCGACGGCACGTACGCCGGCCATATCGTCATCGCCGATGTCATCAAGGAGCATGCCGGCGCCGCTATCGAGGCCCTGCACAAGAACGGCGTGAAGCGCGCCATCATGCTGACGGGCGATGGCCGTGCGGCGGCGGATCACGTGGCTTCGGTCCTGGGGATCGATGCGGCCTACAGCGAGCTCTTGCCGCAGGACAAGGTCAGCAAGGTCGAATCCTTCCTGCAGGAGGAACAGGAGGGTGGCAGACTGGCATTCGTCGGTGACGGCATCAATGATGCGCCCGTGCTTTCGCGCGCCGATGTCGGCATCGCGATGGGCGCGATGGGCTCCGATGCCGCCATCGAGGCGGCGGATGTCGTGCTCATGGATGATGATCCGCTGAAGATCGCCCTGGCTCAGCGCACGGCCCGCAAGACGATGCGCATCGTCTATGAGAATATCGTGTTCTCCATCGGCGTCAAGGCTGTCGTTCTCGTGCTCGGCGCCCTGGGCCTGGCCAACATGTGGGCGGCTATCTTTGCCGATGTCGGCGTCATGATCCTGGCGGTCTGCAATGCGACGCGTGCGCTCTTCGTGCCGAAAGGGCTGCGCGGTTATGGCAGACCGCAGCGGCAGGATGAAGAGACGGTACAGCCGGGTCCTTCACAGCAGCAGTCCGTCATCAGCTCTGGCCCGCGTGCTTATAAGATCGAGGTGGACTGCCCCAACTGCGCCGGTCTCATGGAAGAGGCTGCCCGCAAAACAAAGGGCGTGCGCTCGGCAACCGTGAATTTTATGGCGCAGGAGATGAAAGTGGAGCTCGAGGACGGCGAGAATTGGGATCAGGTGATGACAGCCGTGCGCGACAACTGCAAGAAAGTAGAGGACGACTGCGAAGTTTATCTTTGAGCCTTCTCAACGCGCCCTACGGTGATGATACGAAAAAACGGCCAGCCTCCGCCAATCGTGCGGCAGGCTGGCCGTTTTTTCGCATACAGCTGTCTGACTGGCGCGGTTACGGCACCATCTCGAGCAGCGGCGTGCTCTCAAGATAGATCTCGAAGGTGCGCGGCCAGGGGTAACTCATATCGGCCTTGAGGTCTTTGATGCGGAGGTGACGAATCCCCTCGGGCGTCTGTACGGGGAAGGGGGCCTCGAGAGACGGCGTGTGCTTGTAGGCCTGGAGCTGGCGCATCATCAGGCTCTGGAGCATGCGGTTGGCCCAGCGGTAATTGTGCTCGAGGTCGAGATCTGCGGTATTGAAATAGCCGGCTTTCTTCAAGCTGCCGTTTATGAGGTCGATATCTTCCTTCAAGTAGAAGTAATCTTCGAGGATGCGGTTCTGCAGGAAGGTGACCTGGCTGGCGGCCCGTGCCAGGGCTTCCTCCGTGCTGAAGGCTTCCTTCTGGGCAGACTGGTACAGGCAGGCTTCGGCAAGTGCCGTGCCGACAGCGTTGCTCGTCGTGTTCCAGCCGGCGTAGGCGAGCAGGCAGTTCAGCGGGAAATCGCCGGCGATGAGCTGCGGCAGCACGGTTTCCGTGGCGGTGAAGTGTTTGCTGAGATCGACGAGCCCGATGGGATGACCGGATTCGAGCGAGTCTGTAAGGAACTGCACGGTTTCCTGGCGGCTGCTCATCGTATCCTTGTCGGCATCATTCGTCGAGATCAGCAAGGTGAAATCAGCCTCCTCCGGCGTCTCGGCGAGACTGCCGCCGAGGAGCTGGATCTTCTCCTCGGCACAGACACCGGTCGAAACAGCCATATAGGGCATGACGCGATCCCGCGCCTCAGGCGTGTTGTAGCGCAGGCAGATGCGGGGCTGGATGCCAGATTTCTCGTTCTGCCAGGCAGCGAGCAGCGTCAGGGCGATTTCATCGGCGCCGTGTGTCAGGAAGACCTGCCGTTTCGTAAGACCATAGTTGCCGATATAGTCCTGCAGGGCGTATTTCTCGATGTTCGGGATGCCGTATTCTTCGCCGTCATCCTGTCCGAGGACGAGGCGCGCGATGACGCCTTCACGCGTGAGATCGATGAGTTTTTCGTTGAGGACGGCATTTTCTTTGAAGTGGGACAGATAACGCGCGAGGCTGTCCGCCGGGATCCTGTCGTGCAGTTCCTGGAGCTTTGCTTCATCGATCGTGAGGCCTGCGGCCTTGCAGCCGGCCAGGCGGGAATACGCCATGATGTCACGCCGTTCCTCGTAGCCGTCAATCGTATCCTGGGGGGTCAGACGCGGCAGGATGCTGAAGGCGTAGATGGGGACGCCCGGATGCTTTTCGTGCAGGTTTCTGAGGAAGGAGAGCAGCGTTTCCATCTGGGCTTCATCGGCCTGGTGTTCGCGCGCTGCCAGCAGGCCGCCGTAGAGCAGCTGGTCAACGGACAGGATGATGGCGTCAGCCGGCTGCTCCGCCGTGACCTCTTGGAGCCAGGCCATCATGGCACGCGTATCGCCGGGCTGCGAATAATAGTCCTGGATCTCATGCGGCGGCGTCACGACCTCCGTGCCGCTGATGTGGCCCGCATCGATGACGAACTGGCGGCAGGGCGGGCGTCCGTCGAGCGGGATGAGGATGACGCGCTGGTGCATCGTCTGCTGCGGGTAGACGAGTGAGGCCTGCGGGTCCTGCGGATGGCGCAGGAACCAGACGGCCAGTGAAAGCAGCGGCAGGGCGAGCAGCACGACGAGCAGGCGTTTGTCAAGTTTTTGGAATAATGCATGCATATCCGATAAATTCTCCTGATTTTTCTATAATCTCCCCGCTATTATATCATAGGCAGGTTCACGAACGCGGGAAAATATGTTAGAATGAATTTGTTTATGATAAAATATCCGGGCACGAATGATTGAGGTGGAGTGGAAACGATGAGAATCATCACGGGATCGGCGCGCGGCTGCCGCCTGAAGACGCCAAAGGGGCAGGACACGCGTCCGACGGCTGACCGGGTCAAGGAGTCCCTGTTCAACATACTCGGCTCCCTGGTCGCAGGCCGCCATGTCCTCGACATCTTTGCCGGCACGGGCAACCTCGGGCTCGAGGCTCTGTCACGCGGCGCGTCAAAGGCCGTCTTTGTCGATCAGGCTACGGCGCCGCTCATCCGGGAGAACGCCATCCATACGAAGCTCCTGACTGCCTCAGAAATCCATGGCGGCGACGTCTTCGCGAGCCTTGCAAGGCTCGCGGCGGCGCATCGAAGCTTCGACCTCGTCTTCTGTGACCCGCCTTATCATAAAGGCCTGTGGCAGCGGGCCCTCCAGGTCTTTGATACCACGGAGCTGCTTGCACACGACGGCATCCTCGTCGTGGAGCATGGAGCCGATGAATCGGAACTGCCGCCGCTGTCGGGCCTTGTCTGCGTGGAGAACCGCCGCTACGGTCATACGACGCAGCTGAGCTTTTTTCAATGGCGTTCTTACGTAGAGGAGGATGACGCATGAGGCGTGCCGTATGCTCGGGCAGCTTTGACCCCGTGACGAATGGCCACATCGATATTTTTGAGCGGGCCAGCGCCATGTTCGATGAAGTCATCATCTGCGTATTCCACAATGTGAAAAAACAGGCGTTCTTCCCCGTAGAAGAGCGCGTGCGCTTCCTGCGGGAGGCGACAAGGCATCTTTCCAATGTGCGCGTCGCTTCGTTTTCCGGACTGATTACGGATTACATGAAGGAGGCCGATGCCCATATCATCGTGCGGGGCGTGCGCTCCGTCAAGGACCTGGAATACGAACAGAATGAAGCATACATGATCCGTCACCTGGAACCCCATATCGATACGATTTTCCTGCTGACCCGTCCGGAGTACTCCTTCGTGAGCTCTTCGGGCATCCGGGAGCTCATACGGTTTCATGGTGATGTGCATGGCTTGGTGCCGGCCTGTGTAGCGCAGGCGATAGAGAATCTGGAACAAGAAAGGAAGTAAGCGGCATGGGAGTACGCGATACCTTGGAAAAAATCGAAAGCATGGTGGCTGGTGCCAAGAATGTGCCTTTTACGGGACGCATCATGATCAACGACAATGATCTGGTGCATTACGTCGAGGAACTGCGCCGCGATCTGCCGAAGGAACTCGAAAAAGCAGAGGTCATCATGAAGCAGCGCGATGAGATCATTGCCGATGCGCAGCGCGAGGCGGAGAGGATCCGCAAGCGCGCACGCGAGTACGCCACCCAGATCACGGATGAGAATGAGATTGTCGTGCAAGCCAAGGAAAAGGCCAAGGTCATCCTGCAGCAGACGCAGCAGCGGGAGAATGAGATCATCGCGCGCACGCAGGCGAATGCCACGCAGCTGCAGGACGATGCGGATGCCTATGCCAATCAGGTATTCGATCAGCTCATCGCACATGTCAGCAGCACGTTCCAGGGCGTACAGCAGGCAGAGGGCGGTCTGCAGCAGGCGCTGTCGGTCCTGCAGCAGGCAAAGGCGCAGATGAGCCAGCAGCGGCCCAAGCAGGCGGCGCCGGCACAGCAGCCGGAGGGGCAGGCACCGGCAGAGCCGCAGGAGTAAGCCGGGCACCGGGATGATACCAAGGTCTATGATGCAGCTTGTGTCATGGGCCTTTTTTGTCTATCCTGCATCATCGTTGTAAAGGAAAGCGAGGGTCTTTTTTGACGGAACAGGAAATCGCCGCACTCCTGCGGCAGTACAAGGCAGGGCAGCTGTCGGAATCACAGGCCGTCGCCCGCGTGCGGCAGGCCGGCGTCGAGGATATGGGATTTGCCGAGGTCGATCAGGCCAGGGAGCGCCGTCAGGGTTTCCCCGAGGTCATCTATGCGGCAGGCAAGACAAAGGAGCAGGTGGCAGCCATCATGGCTTCGCTGCTGGCAGGCAGCCACAAGAGCGTCATGGCCACGCGGGCGGACCGAGAGATGTATGAATTTGTCAGGGAGAAGATCCCTGCGGCAGAGTATGAGGAAGCGGCCCGCATCATCTTTGTCAGGCGCCCGCGGCAGGATGTCGACCCCGATAAGAAGATCCTGATCCTGACGGCCGGGACCAGCGATATCCCCGTGGCCGAGGAGGCCCGCCTGACGGCGGAGCTCTGGGGCAATGTGGTCGTGACGCATTACGATTGCGGCGTGGCGGGTATCCATCGCTTGTTTGCCCACATGCGTGACATCGAGGAAGCGAGGGTCATCATCGTTGTCGCCGGCATGGAAGGGGCGCTCGCGAGCGTCGTGGGCGGGCTCACGGACAAGCCGGTCATCGCCGTGCCGACGAGCGTGGGCTACGGCGCTTCCTTCCACGGGCTGACGGCTCTTCTGGCCATGCTCAACAGCTGCGCTGCGGGCGTATCCGTCGTCAACATCGACAACGGCTTTGGCGCCGGCGTGCTGGCCAGCAAGATCAACCGGCTGAGCTGACGAATCCTTTGACCGCTGCGAGCAGACGAAGGCGGAGCGGCGGCATGTATGAGAGGAATACCATCATGAAAGCAATTTACCTGGACTGTTTTTCCGGCATCAGCGGCAACATGCTGCTCGGTGCTTTCCTGCAGGCGGGCGTGTCGCTTGCGTTCCTTGCTTCCGAGCTGCGGAAACTGCCCTGGGGCAGGGAATTTGAGATCGTGGCCGAGCCCGTGAAGAAACAGGGCATCGCCGCTTCCTATGTGCGCGTGCTGCCCGTGGAAGAGGCGCATGAACATCATGACCACCATGACGACCATGAACACGGTGCTCATCACCATGTGCACCGTACGATGGCGGATATTCGCCGTATGATTGACGCATCGTCGCTGTCATCCGCCGTGAAGGCGCGAAGCCTCTCAATCTTCGGCGTGCTGGCCGAGGCCGAGGGCAGGGTTCACGGCAAGCCGGCGGAGGAGGTGGCCTTCCATGAAGTCGGTGCCGTGGACTCCATTGTCGATATCGTGGGCACGGCCATCTGCCTCGATTATCTCGGTGTTGAGAAAGTCTTTGCGTCCCGCGTCAACACGGGCAGCGGCTTCGTGCACTGTGCGCACGGCGTCATGCCGGTGCCGGCGCCGGCTGTGGCGGAGCTCCTGCGCGCCTGGCCTTCGTATCATGCCGGCGCGGAAAAGGAGCTCACGACGCCGACGGGCGCAGCCGTCCTGCGCAGTCAGGCCGACTTTGCCGCGAGCCTGCCGGATTCGTTCACGGCTGACTGCATTGCCTACGGGGCCGGCACCTGGGATACCGAGCTCCCCAATGTCCTGCGCCTCTATCTCGGCGATTATGCAGAGCGTGAAGCCGCGCGGCCCGCTTCGGATATCCTGCTGCTCCAGACGAATATCGACGATATGGAGCCGCAGATCTTTGGATATCTCTATGAACGCCTCTTTTCAGCGGGCGCGCTAGATGTCTGGACGACGCCAATCGTCATGAAGAAGACGCGTCCGGCGCATGAGCTCTCAGTCCTTTGCCGGGCACAGGAGAAGGAGGTCTGCGCGGACATCATCCTGCGCGAGACGACGAGCATCGGCCTGCGCGTTTTCCGCGCGGAGGAACGCCTGGAGGCCGCTCGCAGGCTCGTCAAGGCACATACGCCGTATGGGGATGTGACCTGCAAGCTCTCGAGCTGGCGGGGGCAGGTCATCAGCTGCAAGCCCGAATACGAGGATTGCTGCCGCCTGGCGCGCGAGCATCATGTGCCGCTCAAACGGGTGGAGGAACTCGCGCGAAGAGGTTGTGGAAACGATTGCATATGATAGGGAAGAAAGGAAAATCGAAAAAAATGCTTTACATCACGGGAGGGTTCGTGTATAATACGTCTTGTTAAAACAGGAATATGTTGTAACGAGATCGCGTGTTACTGGTCATGCAGGCATCAGCGAAAAGCAATGGATTTCCCGTTTTCTGCAGAGAAAGCGGAAGGAGTCTGTCGTGCTTTTTGTTGATGCCTTTTTTGTGTGTCCTGTGACGCAGCAAGAGAAAGGACGGTCTTTATGAAAGACGAAATCTTCAGCGTATTGCAACGCGTCGGCCGCAGCTTCATGCTGCCGGTTGCAGTACTGCCGATCGCAGGTATCCTGCTCGGCATCGGTGCTTCGTTCACGAACCCGACGACCATCAAGACGTATGGTCTTGAGGCGATTTTCGGTGATGGCACCATCCTCGGCGGCCTGCTGACCATCATGGCCAGTGCGGGCAGCACCATCTTCGGCAACCTGCCGATCATCTTCGCTGTCGGCGTTGCCATCGGCATGGCCAAGGCGGAACGCGAGGTCGCAGCCCTCGCCGCTATGATTGCTTTCTTTGTCATGCACAGTGCCTGCAACGCCATGCTCAAGCTCAACGGGCAGATTCTGCCGGACGGCTCAATCGCACCGGGCGTGCTCGAGGGCACAATCGCGAGCTCCTGCGGCATCATGTCGTACCAGATGGGCGTTTTCGGCGGCATCATCGTCGGTATCGGCGTCGCGTATCTCCACAATAAGTTCCACAAGATTGTGCTGCCCAACGCGCTCTCTTTCTTCGGCGGTTCGCGCTTCATCCCGATCATCTCGACCGTCGTTTACCTCTTCGTCGGCATTGCGCTTTACTTCATCTGGCCGATTGCGCAGGACGGCATCTTCGCGCTCGGCAGCCTCGTCACGGGCACGGGCTACATTGGCACGCTGATCTTCGGTATCATCAAGCGCGCCCTCATTCCGTTCGGCCTGCATCACGTCTTCTACCTGCCGTTCTGGCAGACGGGTGTCGGCGGCTCGATGATGATCGACGGCCAGCTCGTACAGGGCGGCCAGAACATCTTCTTTGCGCAGCTCGCTTCGCCGAATGTCACGCACTTCAGTGCAGACGCAACGCGTTACTTCTCCGGTGAGTTCATCTTCATGATCTTCGGCCTGCCGGGCGCGGCACTCGCCATGTACCGCTGCGCGAAGCCGTCGAAGGAGACGGCGGCCAAGGGCCTGCTGCTTTCCGCAGCCCTGACCTCGATGCTCACGGGTATCACGGAGCCGATTGAGTTCTCCTTCCTCTTCGTGGCACCGGCTCTCTTCGGTGTCCAGGTCGTCCTCGCCGGTGCGGCCTACATGATCGCACATATGCTCAACATCGCCGTCGGCCTGACGTTCTCGGGCGGCCTGCTTGACCTCTTCATCTTCGGTATCCTGCAGGGTGAGGCCAAGACGAACTGGATGTACATCATCCCGGTCGGCATCATCTACTTCTTCCTCTACTACTTCATCTTTACGTGGATGATCAAGAAATTCGACTTCAAGACGCCGGGCCGTGAGGACGACGACGAGGAGACGAAGCTTTACACGAAAGCGGATTACCAGGCCAAGAAGGGCGCTGGCGCAAACGGCGGCTCGCAGCAGAGCGTCGAGGATGCCAAGAGCTCGATGATCGCGCGCGGCCTCGGCAGCAAGAAGAACATCACGTCGGTCGACTGCTGTGCGACGCGCCTGCGCTGCTCGGTGGCGGATTCCTCGCTCGTCAATGAGAAGATCCTCAAGGCCACAGGCGCAGTCGGCGTCATCGTCAAGGGCACGGGCGTCCAGGTCATCTACGGCCCGCAGGTCGCCGTCATCAAGGCCAACCTCGAGACGTATCTTGAGACGGCGCCGGAAGTCGAGCCGGAACTCGATGCCCCCGCAGCGGAGCCGGCCAAAGAGGAAACGGCTCCGGCAGCCCCTGCTGAAGCGGCTGCACCAAAAGCGGCCAGCCATGCGCTTTACGCGCCGGTAGCAGGCTCCGTCCATCCAATCACGGAAGCGCCGGATGAAGCATTCGCCGGCAAGATGATGGGCGACGGCTTCTTCGTCTACCCGTCGGAGGAAACGGTCTATGCACCGGAAGACGGCGAAGTTGTCTTCGTCTTCGATACGAAGCACGCCATCGGCATGAAGGCTGCTGACGGCACGGAATACCTGCTGCACATCGGCGTCGATACGGTTGCACTCGGCGGCAAGGGCTTTGAGGTCTTTGTCGAAGCGGGTCAAAAGGTCAAGAAGGGCGACAAGCTCATGCACTTTGATGATGCATACATCAAGGAGCATGCGAAGTCGGATGCCTGTCTCGTCATCTATACGGGTCTGCAGGAAGGCCAGTCCGTCACGATGGAAACGACGGGCGATGTCAAGGCTCTGGCTGAAGTTGCCAAGTTCTGATTACTTGTTCTCCAGGACTTGCACGGGAAATGGTCATAACCATTTGTTCCAGTAAAAAATAGTTTCTTTCACGAATAAAAAACTTCCTTGTATGGCGCATGACCTCCCAGATAGGTTATAATAGTAGCATCATATAAGGAGGTTTTTTATGTTTCGGGTCGTCAAGCCATTGAATAACAACGGCCTGCTGGCGTTGACCAGCGAAGGCCGCGAGGTCATCCTGCTCGGCAAGGGCATCGGCTTCGGCAGGAAGAACGGGGAGCGGGTCGAAAGATTTCCCGGGGCCAAGGTCTACACCCTTGTGCCCGATGGGAAGCGCAGCGCCCTGCAGGCCGTCAACGGCATCAATCCGCAGGCTGTGGAACTCGCCGCGCGCATCCTCGAAGAAGCGAAGACCGTCTTCCCGGACATCGCCGATGATATCCTTCTGCCGATGGCCGATCATATCGCCATGGCGCTCGAGCGCAAGCGCCGCGGCATTCGCCTGCCCAATCCGCTGCAGCATGACATCATGGCGATGTTCCCCGATGAATACCGCGTGGCAGAACGGGGCCTTGCGGCCATCTGCGAGGAGAGCGGTGCCGAGCTCCCGCCGGAAGAGGCCGGCTATCTTTCCCTGCACATCCATGCGGGCGTCAGCGAGCAGAATGCCGGCGACAGCCTGACGAATATCCGGCTGGCCTCTGACTGCATCGCCATGCTGGAGCGGGAGCTCGGCATCTCCTTCAGGCGCACGGAGCTCAAGTACACGCGGCTCATCAGCCATGTCTGCTACATGATCCTGCGCATCCGCGCGCATGAAGACGTGCCGATCCAGATGGATGACTACGTGCAGAATATGTACCCGGATGCCTGTGCGCTCGCGCGCAGGATCTGCCGCTTTCTTGAGGAGCGCCTGCAGCTGCCCGTTGCACCTGCCGAGATTACGCTGCTGGCCATCCATATCCAGCGCGTGCTCTGAGAGACAAGTACTTTTCCTTGACACTTGACAAAGGAATGGGCACATCGCTATAATGAATTGAGGTTGATGCTGATGAAAGTGAATATTGCTGAATCGAATGCGGATTTCACACAGGAAATCCCGTTTGCGTTCACGGTCCAGCCGTCGGATATCGGTGCCGTGGCCGATGATTACACCTTTGAGGGCCCTCTGGTCATCGAGGGAAAGGTCATCCACACGGGTTCGTGCTGGCGGGCGGAAGGCGTGATTCGCTGCGAGAAGTCCTTTGTCTGTGACCGCTGCCTGAAACCGTGCCGCGAAGCGCAGGAACATCATTTTTCCGAGGAGTTTCGCCGTACGGGTGATGAGATGGCCGATGAGGATACCAATCTTTTTGAGGGGGATCTCATCGATCTCACGGAACTCGTCCGTGATACCGTCCTGGCGGCTCAGCCGCTCAGCAAGCTCTGCAGGCCCGACTGCAAGGGACTCTGCCCCGTCTGCGGTGCAGATCTCAACGAAGGGGACTGCGGCTGCGACCGGTTTGTACCGGACCCGCGCATGGCCGCCCTGCAGGAACTATTAGCGAAAAAATAATCTGAGAAGATCCCGTTAAGGAGGTGTATCCGAACATGGCAGTACCAAAGCGCAAAACGTCCAAGGCACGTCGCGACCAGCGCCGCGCAAATTGGAAGCTCACTGCTCCTGGCTACGTAGCATGCCCGCAGTGCCACGAGCCGAAGATGCCTCATCATGTATGCCCGGAATGCGGCTATTATGATGGCAAAGAGGTTGTCAAGGCAGCTGAATAAGGAAGAAAGATCGTAAGCAGGACATCTGTCCTGCTTATTCTTTTTGGAGAAAGGTCCAAAGCAGGACACACAGGCTTGCTTTTTTGTCAGTCAGACCGTATAATAAAATGATATAAGGTTGTAATAGCAGGTACTAATTTTGGAGGGGAGATGAATGAATGGCACGAGTCAAGAAGAAGGTGCGCCAGGAGATGCTCTTGCAGCAGGTCAAGGAAAAGCCGTTTCTGACGGATGAAGAGCTGGCGCATAAATTATCGGTCAGCGTCCAGACCATCCGCCTGGACCGCCTGGAGCTCGGCATCCCCGAACTCCGCGGGCGCATCCGCAAGATGGCGGAGAGTGCTCAGAACAAGGTGAAATCCATCAAGAGCGGCGAGGTGGTCGGCGAGCTCATCGATCTTGAATTGGGCCACTCTGGCATTTCCCTCCTGCGCGTGACCGATGACATGGTCTTTGCCAAGACGAAGATCGCCAAGGGCTACTACATGTTCTCGCAGGCGAATTCCCTGGCTCTGGCCATCATCGATGCACCGATGGCCGTCACGGGCATTGCCAATGTCAAGTACAAGGTGCCCGTCCACGTCGGCGAGAAACTGATTGCAAAAGCAGAAATCGTCCGCGTCCGCGGCAATAAATACTTTGTCTGGGTCAAGACGCGCAATGATACACAAGAGGTCTTCCGTGCGAAATTCATCATGGTTTCGTGGGGAGAGGAGTGAGGGGGAAGTTAGCAATGAAGATTGCAGTTGATGCCATGGGAGGCGATTACGCGCCGCTTGAAGTTGTATTCGGAGCGGTGCGTGCTGCGCGCAAATATCACTGCGAGATCGTGCTCGTGGGGGATGAGCCGAAGATTCGCGAGATCCTGGCAAAAGAACCCGGCTGGGAGAAGCTCGGCATCACGATCCATCATACGACGCAGGTCATCGAGATGGGTGAGCATCCGGCCGATGCCGTGCGCACGAAGAAGGATTCTTCCATCGTCGTGGCGACACGTCTCGTCAAGGACGGCGAATGCGATGCCGTGCTCTCTGCCGGCAGCACGGGCGCAGCCGTCACGGCGGCACAGCTTATCCTGCGGCGCATCAAGGGTATCGGGCGTCCGACCATCGCGACGCCGATGCCGACGCCGAAGGGCGTGACGCTCCTGCTTGATTCCGGCGCGAACGTCGACAGCAAGCCGGAGCACCTCGTCCAGAGCGGCATCATGGGGTCCCTTTATGCGGAATACGTCTTCGGCGTCAAGAATCCGCGCGTCGGGCTCCTCAACATCGGTGAGGAGGAAACAAAGGGCAACGAGCAGGCAAAGGCGACGTATGCCCTGCTCAAGCAGATGCACACCATTAATTTCTGCGGCAACGCCGAAGGCCGCGATGTGCCGAAGGGCAACTTCGATGTCGTAATTTGTGATGGATTTGTAGGCAATGTTGTGCTAAAATTTGCAGAGGGACTTGCAAAGACCATTCTGAAACTGCTTAAGGAAGCGGTGCGCGAAGGCGGTATCCTCGCAAAACTCGGCGCTCTGCTGCTGATGCCGGCGATGAAGAAGCTGGGCAAACGCCTTGATGTCACGGAGTACGGCGGTGCGCCGCTCCTGGGCGTCAACGGCTGCTGCATCATCAGCCACGGGTCTTCCAACGCCAAGTCCATATGCAGCGCCATCGGTGTGGCGAACGATTATGTCCGGGGGGATGTCCTCGCTCACATCCGTGATACGCTGGCAAAGGAGGAGATACTGACGAATGACGCAGAAAAGAACTAGTGCAGGCATTCTGGGCACCGGCTGGTGCGTACCGGAAAAGACTGTAACGAATTCCGATCTTGAGAAAATGGTAGATACGAGCGATGCATGGATTGTCGAACGCACCGGCATCCATGAG
The DNA here is from genome assembly GCF_003475755.1 of Mitsuokella sp. AF33-22. NCBI lineage: Bacteria > Bacillati > Bacillota > Negativicutes > Selenomonadales > Selenomonadaceae > Mitsuokella > Mitsuokella sp. AF33-22. Next base: position 29,159 of record NZ_QRQA01000010.1, read on the forward strand.
CGCCATGTGGCAGCCGAGGGCCAGCCGGTATCGGACCTGGCAGAGCGCGCCGCACGCATGGCGCTTGAGGATGCCGGTGTCGCGGCCGAAGACCTCGACCTCATCATCGTGGCGACCCTGACCTCGGATCGCATCATTCCCTCTACGGCCTGCATTCTGCAGGACCGTCTCGGTGCCAAGAAGGCTGCTGCCTTTGATCTGTCCGCTGCCTGTTCCGGCTTTGCCTATGGGGCGGCCGTGGCCAGCCAGTTTATCGCGGGCGGCGTCTACCGCCACGTGCTCGTCATTGGCGCCGAAACGCTCTCGAAGGTTGTCGACTGGACAGACCGCAATACCTGCATCCTCTTCGGTGATGGAGCAGGCGCTGCTGTTTTTGGCCCGGTTGAGGACGGATATGGTCTTCTGGGGTTCGACCTCGGCAGCGACGGTTCGGGCGGCGACGTGCTGGATATCCCGGCAAGCGGCAGCCTGCATCCCGTGACGAAAGAGGCTCTTGAGGCTCATCAACAGTACATCCATATGGATGGCAAGGCCGTCTTCCGCTTCGCGGTCAAGATCATGGGGCATACCGTGGAAGAGGCCTTGAAGAAAAGCAATCATACGAAAGAAGAGCTCGATTGGCTCGTCCCGCATCAGGCGAATATCCGCATCATCGATTCGGCCGCTAAACGGCTTGAATTGCCGATGGAAAAAGTCATCATCAATATCGAGAAATACGGTAATATGTCAGCGGCGTCCATACCGGTTGCCCTGGCGGAAGCGGCACATGCACACCGCTTCAAGAAAGGCGATCTCATTGCCCTGGCTGGTTTCGGCGCCGGCCTTACGTGGGCATCCTGCATCGTGAAATGGGCTAAGGAGGACTAATCTGATGTTTGAAAACAATGCAATCTGTAAATTACTCAATATAAAGTATCCGATTTTCCAGGGAGGCATGGCCTGGATCGGCACGGCCGAGCTCGCTTCGGCCGTCTCAAATGCCGGCGGCCTCGGCATCATCGGTGCCGGCCACATGCCGCCTGAGGTTCTGCGCGCAGAGATCAAGAAGTGCAAGGGCTGGACGGACAAACCCTTTGGCGTAAACGTCATGCTCATGAGCCCGTACGTCAAGGAAGTCATGCAGGTCGTGCTCGAGGAACGCGTGCCTGTCGTGACGACAGGTGCCGGCAATCCGGGTGAATACGTGCCGGAACTCAAGGAAATCGGCACGAAGGTCATCCCGGTCGTCGCCTCGGTCGCACTGGCGAAACGCCTCGTGCGCAGCGGTGCCGATGCCGTCATCGCGGAAGGCACGGAGTCGGGCGGCCATATCGGTGAGATTACGACGATGGCACTCGTGCCGCAGGTCGTTGATGCCGTTGACGTGCCGGTCATCGGTGCGGGCGGCATTGCCGATTCCCGCGGCATGGCCGCAGCCTTTGCGCTTGGCGCACAGGCCGTGCAGATGGGCTCCCGCTTTGTCATGAGTGAGGAGTGCATCGCTCACCCGAATTACAAGAAAATGGTCCTCAAGGCCAAAGACCGCTCTACGGTGGTCACGGGCCGCACGCTCGGTCATCCGGCCCGCGTGCTCCACAACAAGCTCACGCGCAAATACGAGGAACTCGAGGCAGCCGGTGCTCCGGCCGAAGAGCTCGAGAAGCTCGGTGTGGGCTCCCTGCATCGTGCGACGCACGAAGGCGATGTGGAGAACGGTTCCGTCATGATCGGTGAGATTTCCGGCATGCTCAAGGATATCAAGCCAGTCAGGACGATCATCGAGGATATCGTGGCAGGTCTTCCGGGCGTCATCCAGACGATCCAGGACGACTGCAAATAAGATATAGATTCCAGTATCCGGGACCGGATGGTCCTGGCAGGAAACGAAACAGGAGGTAGTGCAACGTGAATAAGCTCGCATTTGTATTCCCGGGTCAGGGAGCCCAGACGGTAGGGATGGGCAAGGATTTCTTCGCCGAGTATGACGTAGCCAAGAAACTGTTCCAGGAGGCCGATGAGGCCCTTGGGTATTCCATCAAGGATATGTGCTTTGAAGGCCCGGCCGAAGACCTCAAGCTGACGGCCAATACGCAGCCGGCAATCCTGACGGTAAGCGTTATCGTCAACGAGATCCTCAAGGAGCATGGCATCCAGCCGGACATCGCCGGCGGCCACAGCCTCGGTGAGTACTCTGCACTCGTGGCAGCTGGTGTACTTTCCTTCCAGGATGCTGTCCTGCTCGTCCACAAGCGCGGCCAGTACATGCAGGAAGCCGTCCCGGTCGGCGAGGGCGGCATGGCAGCCATCATCGGCCTTGGCGACGAAGTCATCGCGGATGCCTGCGAGAAGGCAACGGCTTCTGCCGGCGAAGTGCAGCCGGTTAACTTCAACTGCCCGGGCCAGACGGTCATCGCCGGCACGACGAAAGGCGTTGAAGCAGCTGTTGAGACGCTCAAGGCTGCCGGTGCCAAGAAAGCCGTCATCCTGCCGGTTTCGGCACCGTTCCATTCTACGCTCATGAAGCCGGCTGCAGAGAAACTGGCTGCTGAGCTCGAGAAGGTCGAGATTCACGACGCAGCATTCCCGGTTGTCTCGAACTTCACGGGCAAACTGGAGACGAAGGCCGATGAGATCAAGGCCAACCTCGTCGCACAGGCCGATCATCCGGTCAAGTGGATTGCCTGCGTCAACACGATGAAGGAGTTTGGCGCCGATACGTTTGTCGAGGCCGGCCCGGGCAAGACGCTCTGCGGTTTCAACCGCCGCATCGACCGTGCGCTCAAGAGCGTGAACGTTGAAAATCTTGAAACTTTACAAAAAACGCTTGACTATTTCAAGGAGGTTCGCTAATATGCTTTTAGACGGAAAGGTTGCTCTCGTAACGGGAGCTTCGCGCGGTATCGGCCGTGCCATCGCCCTCCGCCTGGCCTCGGAAGGTGCCAAGGTTGCCATCAATTATGCGGGCAATCAGCAGGCAGCGGAAGAAGTCAAACATGAGATTGAGAGCGCCGGCGGCGAAGCCCTGCTCATCAAGGCCAATGTAGCCGATGCGCAGGCTGTTGAAGCGATGGTCGCGAGCGTCGTCGAGGCGTTTGGCACGATTGATATCCTCGTCAACAATGCCGGCATCACGCGCGACGGTCTGCTGATGCGCATGAAGGATGAGGATTTCGATGCCGTCATCGACACGAATCTCAAAGGCGTGTTCTACTGCACGAAGGCAGTGGCCAAGCTTATGATGAAGAAACGCACGGGACGCATCGTCAACATGAGCTCGGTTGTCGGGCTCATCGGCAACGCGGGCCAGACGAACTACGCTGCGGCAAAAGCCGGCGTGCTCGGCTTCTCGAAGTCAGCAGCCAAGGAGCTGGCCGCGCGCGGCATCACGGTCAACATGGTTGCGCCGGGCTTCATCGATACTGACATGACGTCAGTGCTTCCCGACAAGGTCAAGGACGCCATGGTACAGGAAATCCCGCTGAAGCGCATGGGCCGTCCGGAAGAGGTGGCAGGTGCCGTGCTCTTCCTCGTATCGGATTGTGCATCCTATATCACCGGCCAGGTCGTTCATGTAGACGGCGGCATGGTTATGTGATATAACTATATATGGATATTAATTTAAGGAGGTGAAACTTCATGTCGACTTTTGAAAAAGTAAGAGATATCGTTGTTGAGCAGCTTGGCGTTGAGCCGGACGAGGTCGCAATCGATTCTACTTTTATCGATGATCTGGGCGCTGATTCGCTGGACATCGTTGAGCTGATCATGGCTTTTGAAGAGGAATTCAACATTGAGATCCCGGACGAGGCTGCTGAGAAGATCAAGACGGTTCAGGATGTAGTTACCTACATTGACCAGCACAAATAAGATTGAGCGTCTTACCTTTTGAGAATCCCGTGAAGTTGCTTCGCGGGATTTTCTTAAGAGGTGAGATCGATTGGAGGAGTAACATTGAAACTTCCAGAGCTGAAGATTGGCAACAAGATTGCACGTGTACCGATCCAGCAGGGTGGTATGGCGATCCGCTTGTCAACGGCCCGTCTGGCGGCAGCTGTAGCGAACGAGGGCGGTATCGGCCTCATTGCCGCATCTGGTATGAGCCACGACGAACTGCGTTATGAAATCCGGCTCGCACGTTCGCTCACATCTGGTATCATCGGCATCAATATCATGGTAGCAGCCAGCGATTTTGCCGGCGTTGTCAAAACGGCAATCGATGAAGGCATCGATCTTGTCGTAGCAGGTGCAGGCTTCTCTCGTGATATGTTCGGACTCGGCAAGGAATCGGGAACGCCAATCGTTCCGATTGTTTCTTCCGTTAAATTAGCTAAAATCTCAGAGCGTCTTGGCGCCGCGGCTATCGTGCTTGAGGGCAAGGAAGCCGGCGGACACCTGGGGACGAATACGTCCGTGCGCGACCTCATTTCTTCGGTCAGCGCTGCGGTCAAGATTCCGGTCATCGCGGCCGGCGGCGTTCTCCATGGCCAGGACATCGTTGATATGATAAAGATGGGCGCTGCTGGCGTCCAGATGGGCTCGCGCTTTGCTGCTTCGGTCGAATCGAATGCGGCGCCGGCCCTCAAGGAATATTATCTGAAATCCAAACCGGAGGACATCGTCGTCATCCACAGCCCCGTGGGCCTGCCCGGCCGTGCCGTGCGCACGCCGTTCTCAGCCCGGGTCATGGAAGGCCCCGTACCTCCGAAGACTTGTGACGCATGCCTCAAGGCCTGCCGGCACAACTTCTGCATCATCCGCTCGCTCATCCGCGCACAGCAGGGTGATGTCGAGACGGGCCTTGTCTTTACCGGCGAATACATGCCGCGTATTGACAAGATCCTGTCCGTTCATGAGATTTTTGAACAGCTTTTGTCTGAGGCAGCAGCTGCGAAGTGACCGCTCTTGAAGAAAGTATCAGGAACGGATTTTGAGAGGAGTATTTGTTTTGAGTAATCGTGTAGTAATCACAGGCCTTGGCGCCATCACCCCAATCGGTACTGGTAAGGACGCATTCTGGCAGGGCCTCATGGAAGGCAAGAATGGTATCGGCAAGATCACCCGCTTCGATGCATCGGAATACCATGCTCAGATTGCCGGTGAAGTCAAGGATTTTGATCCTACCGCTTATATCGACAAAAAAGAAGCAAAGCGTATGGATCGTTATGCCCAGTTTGCTGTAGCTGCAGCAAAGCTCGCGATCGACGATGCCAAGCTCGACCTCGAGAATGAGAACCGTGATCGCATCGGCACGTACATCGGTGCCGGCATCGGCGGCATCGAGACGATGCATGCCCAGTACAAGAAGCTTTTCGACAAGGGACCGAGCCGCATCTCGCCGTTCTTCATCCCGATGATGATCGCGAATCTTGCCGCCGGCCAGGTTGCCATCACGTACAAGCTCCATGGTCCTTCCTCCTGCATCGTCACGGCCTGCGCAACGGGCACGAACTGCATCGGTGATGCCTTCCGCGTCATCCAGGAAGGCAAGGCGGACGTCATGGTCGCAGGCGGCACGGAAGCTGCCATCAGCGAGGCTGCTGTCGCCGGCTTTGCTGCCATGAAGGCACTCTGCATGGATCACAACGATGATCCGGAGCATGCATCGCGTCCGTTCGACAAGAACCGCAGCGGCTTCGTCATGGGCGAAGGTGCCGGCCTCGTCATCCTCGAGAGCCTCGAGCATGCCAAGGCACGCGGCGCGCATATCTATGCGGAGCTCGTCGGCTACGGCGCCAACTCCGATGCATACCATGTCACGAGCCCGGCTCCGGGCGGCGAGTACCAGGCAAAATGCATGCAGCTCGCACTCGATGATGCCGGCCTCAAGGCGGATGAAGTCGATTATATCAACGCACACGGCACGTCCACGCACCTCAACGATGAGGGCGAGACGATGGCCATCAAGTCGGTATGGGGCGAGGCCGCCAAGGATGTCTCCGTTTCCTCGATCAAGTCGATGACGGGTCATCTGCTTGGCGCTGCCGGTGGTGTCGAAGCTATTGCCACGGCTCTGGCCGTTGAGAACGACATGCTGCCGCCGACGATCAACTACGAGACGCCGGATGAGGGCCTCGACCTCGATTACGTCCCGAACAAGGCCAAGGCGAAGAAGGTACGCGCAGCCATCTCCAACAACTTCGGTTTTGGCGGCCACAATGCCTGCATCGTCATGAAGAAATACGCGGAGTAATTCGCCATGGGAACTGTTCGGAAGGAAAGCCGCCGCCAGGAACTCCTGACGCTCTCTGAGCGCCTCGGGGTCACGTTCCGTGACCTCGGGCTCCTGGATCAGGCACTGACGCATACCTCTTATGCGAATGAATCCAAACGGAACACCGCCCATAATGAACGCCTCGAGTTTCTCGGGGATGCTGTGCTGGAGCTTGCCTCCAGCACTTATCTTTATGAGCATTTCCCCGAGATGCCGGAAGGCGAGCTCACGCGCACGCGGGCGAGCATTGTCTGTTCGACGACGCTCGCCGGTCTGGCTGCGGGGCTGGGGCTCGGCGATTATCTGCTGCTGGGACACGGCGAGGAGATGGGGGGCGGCCGCACGCGCCAGACGAATCTCGAGGATGTCTTCGAGGCCGTCATCGGTGCGGTTTACCTTGACCAGGGCTGGGCTGCCGCCAAAGATTACGTCGTGCGCCAGCTCCGGGGGGAATTCCAGAAGGCGGAGCGGGGTGCCATCCTCAAGGACTACAAGACCATCCTGCAGGAGCGTGTCTTCCGCCGGGAAGGGCAGAGCATCGTCTACCGCCTCGTGCGCGAGACGGGCCCGGACCACGACAAGTCCTTCACCTTCGAGGTCGTCGTGACCGGCAAGGTCATGGGCGAGGGCACCGGCCGCAGCAAGAAGGAGGCCGAGCAGCATGCAGCGCGCATGGCGCTCGAGCGACTGGAAGCGAAGAAGTATACAAAATGAAATCCGGCAAGGTGCTGACAAGTGTCAGCACCTTGTTTTATAATAAAAAGAGTTAGCCAGAATGGAGGGCGATTTCATGCGAAAACTTACGATGCTCGGTACGGGCAATGCCATGGTGACGAAATGCTATAATACGTGCTTTTATCTGGAACTGGATAATGGCAGCTTGTTCCTGACGGACGCCGGCGGCGGCAACGGCATCCTGCGCCAGCTGGAACTGGCGGGCTTTGACTACCAGAAGTGTCATCACATGTTCGTGACGCATGGTCACACGGACCATGTGCTCGGCGTCATTTGGGTCATGCGCAAAGTGGCAGACCTCATGAACAAGGGCAAGTATCAGGGAGAATTCCACATCTACTGCCACGACGTCGTCATGGACATGCTGCTGACGATGACAAAGATGACGCTCAAGAAGAAGGATTTCGCGCGTGTCGGCACGAGCATCTTCCTGCATGAAGTCACGGATGGGGAGACGGTCACCTTCGAGGATGTGACGCTCACGGCCTTCGATATCCTTTCGACGAAAGCCAAGCAGTTCGGCTACGAGCTGCGCTTCAAGGACGGCATGCGCTTCACGTGCCTCGGCGACGAGCCGTATAACGAACACGACAGGCAGTATGCGGAGGGGGCAGACTGGCTGCTCGCCGAGGCATTCTGCAAGTACGGCGACCGCGACAAATTCAAGCCGTATGAGAAGAATCACAGCACGGTCAAGGAAGCCAGCGAGCTGGCAGAGGAACTCGGCGTCAAGAATCTCGTGCTCTATCATACGGAAGACAAGAGCATTGCGACGCGCAAGCAGGCTTACACGGCAGAGGCCAGGGAATACTATCACGGCAATGTCTTTGTGCCAGATGATCTCGATGTGATTCCGCTCGCCTGAGACATCAGAAAAGGGACTGCAAGGTAAAGCAGTCCCTTTTCTGATGAAAAGCCGCCACGAAGGGCGGCGCCGTCAGGAAAACATTTTTTCAACGGATTCATTGAGGATTTGCATGCTGGTATCGAGTGCGTCTACCTGCTGCGGAGACAGCCGCGCGAGACGCTGATCGAAGCGCTCGCGCACACAGTCGTCCTGTGACTCGAGCAGCTGCCGGCCGGACGTCGTGATGCTCAGCAGGCTGCGCCGGCGGTCGTCGGGGTCGCTGTGACGTTCGATATAGCCGATCGTCGTTAGCCTTTCAACGATTGTCGTCATCTGCTGCTTGGACAGATGCAGCGTGGAGCAGAGCTCGGAGATGCAGGCCGTATCGTGGCTCTGCAGCATGACGAGCACGCAGAACTGGTTGAGCGGTATGGGAATCTGTCCCTGCCGGTAAAAGTAATTGTGGATCAGGAGCACCATTTCCGTAAAACGCCTGGATAATAACGAATGGGGCTGCTTTTCTTTCTCTTCCATAGTAAATAACTCTCCCTCATGATCTGTTTCTTTTATCTCTTTTTTATCTTTATCATTTACCATAAAAAGGTCAGTGAAATACAGGATATCACTGGTCGAATATTGACTTTTGTTCAAATATAATATACTATAGATTCTATCGATAGTAAACATTTATTTACTATTCTGGAACAAGACAGATGGGAAATAACCGCAACGGAATGCAGGCGACGGGTGACCGGACCTCGTTCCAATATCAGAAAAGGAGGTCATCTGTTTGTTTTTTACGAAAAACAAAAAACTAAAGGCCCTGCTGCTGGCGGCGGCTCTCGCTACCTCGCCGGTGTTCATCGCCGGCTGCGGCAGCAGTCAGCAGGCCGCACAGTCCAAGGCCACCCAGGTCAAGGCCATGCAGGTCCTGCAGACCGATGCACCGATTTCCAGCGAGTATGCTGGCCAGGTCGTCGGCAAGGACGAGGTAAAGGTTCAGTCCAAGGTATCGGGCAAGATTGTCGAGAAGTATTTCCACGGCGGTGATCATGTCGATGCCGGACAGCCGCTCTATCGCCTCGATTCCCGCCAGTACGAGTCGGCCGTGCTCCAGGCTCAGGCCAATCTCGCGCAGTCGCAGGCAACGCTCTCGAATGCCGAGACCGATCTCTACCGCGATCAGTCCCTCCTGGCCGCTGATGCCATCTCGGAGCAGACGGTGACGACGCAGCAGGCGAACGTCAACGCCTATGCCGCAGCAGCCGCCGCCAATCAGGCACTCGTACAGAAGGCCCAGCAGGACCTCGATGATACGGTTGTCTATGCACCGATGTCCGGCCAGGTTTCCGTCGATGATGTCGCCGTCGGTACCTTTGCCACGGCCGGCAACACGAATCTCGTGACCATCGGTACGGTGGATCCCGTTTTCGTCCAGTTCAGCATTTCGGAAGCGGAGTATCTCAAATTCCGCAATATCCAGGCCATGCAGAGCGGTTCCGGCGACGCGATCAACGTCTCCGTCAAACTCTCGGATGGCACGACGTATCCGCTCGACGGACGCATCGTGCAGGCAGACCGTGCCCTCGCACAGAACACGGGTACACTGACCATCAAGGCCCTGTTCCCGAATCCGAACGGCCTGCTGCTGCCGGGAATGTTTGCCCGCGTCAAACTCACGGGCGAGACGATTCCGAATGCCATCCTCGTGCCGCAGCGCGCCGTGCAGCAGCTGCTCGACAAGACGTTTGTCATGGTCGTCGGCGAGGACGGCAAATCGGAGGCACGCAGCATCGAACTCGGCCAGCAGATCGGCAGCTATTATGTCGTCAAGAGCGGTTTGTCCGCCAGCGATAAGGTCGTGGTTGAAGGCCTCTCGAGCCTGACCGAGGGCAAGGATCTTGCCGTCACGATGGTAACGCCGGAGGAGATGGGCTTCTCCTTCGAGGAGGATACGACGCCGTACGATACGATGACGAACAGCGACAGCAGCAGTAATTAAGGAGGCGGCATCGTGTCTAAATTCTTTATTCACCGCCCGATATTCGCCATCGTCATCTCGCTGATCATCGTCATCGCCGGTTCCATTGCGGCGACGCAGCTGCCAATCGCGCAGTATCCGCAGATCTCGCCGCCGACGGTCAGCGTCAACACGACGTATACGGGCGCCAGTGCCTCGGTCGTCAACCAGACGGTCGCACAGATCGTCGAGGACCAGGTCAACGGCACGCAGGGCATGGATTACATGTCCTCGAGTTCCGATGATACGGGCCGCTACAGCCTGTCCGTGACGTTCAACGTCGGCACCGACGGCGATATGGACTCGGTCAAGGTCCAGAACAACGTGGCCACGGCCACGAGCCAGCTGCCTTCCGAGGTCCAGCAGGTTGGCCTGACGACGAAAAAATCTTCGAATGATATGGCCTACATGATGGCCTTCTATTCGCCGGACGGCATGTACGACCGTGCCTTCATGAAGAACTACGCAACGATTTATCTTCTCGATAAACTCAAGCGTATCGATGGCGTCGGTGAGGTCCAGGTCTTTGGTTCTGACTACGCGATGCGCGTCTGGCTCAACCCGGACCGTCTCGCGGAACTCGGCCTGACCGTGGCGGATGTCACGGCGGCCATCAAGGAACAGAATGTCCAGGCTCCGGCCGGTACGGTCGGAGCCATGCCGGTCAACAACGGGCAGGAAAAGCAGATGTCCGGCAAGATCGATGGCCGTCTGACGACGCCGGAGGAATTCGGCAACGTCATTATCAAATCGAATGGTGATGGCCAGTTTGTCCGCCTCAAGGATGTCTCGAGAATAGAGACCGGCTCGCAGTCAGAAGCCATTATTTCCAAATTCAAGGGCTATCCGGCTGTCGGTTTCGGCGTCAAGCTCACAAGTGATGCCAATGCCATGAAGACCATCGGCGAAGTCCGCAAGGTCTTCGAAGAAGCACAGGCTACGCTGCCGCCGGGCATGGAGATGTCGACGATCTTCGACTCCACGAGCTACATCAGCGCTTCCATCGAAGAAGTCATGATGACGTTCTTCGAGGCTCTGCTGCTCGTCGTCTTCGTTATCTTCATCTTCCTGCAGAACTGGCGCGCGACGATCATCCCGCTGCTCGCCGTCCCGGTCTCCCTGATCGGTACGCTCGGTGCGTTTATCATCCTTGACTTCACGATCAATACCCTGACACTCTTCGCCATGGTTCTCGCCATCGGCCTCGTCGTCGACGATGCCATCGTCGTCATCGAGAACGTCGAGAAGCATATGGAAGAGGGCCTGACGCCAGTCGATGCGACGGAACGCGCCATGGACGAGGTCCAGGGTCCGGTTGTCGCCATCGCCGTTGTCCTCTCGGCCGTATTCGTGCCGGTTGCGTTCCTCGGCGGCATGACGGGCGTCCTTTACAAGCAGTTTGCTTTGACCATCGCCGTGTCCGTCTGCCTTTCGGCCTTCGTGGCCTTGACGCTGACGCCGGCACTTTGTGCGATGATGCTCAAGAAGCATACGGAAAAAGACGATGAGGGCATCCTCGGACGCTTCTTCGTCAAGTTCAACAACTGGTTTGAGCGCACGAAACGCGGCTACGTTGGTGTCGTGGCCAAATTCATCCGCCACACGCGCCTGGCACTGATTTTCCTGCTCATCGTAGCGGGCTGTGCCGGCATCATTTTCCAGAAATTGCCTTCGACCTTTGTGCCAAACGAAGATCAGGGGTATTTGTTTGCTGCTGTTGAAATGCCGGATGGCACCTCGGCCAACCGTACGCAGGAGGTCATTGACCGCCTCAATACGGCGCTGATGGGCAGCGTCAAGGGTCTCGACAGCACGATGGCCATCACGGGCTTCTCGCCGCTTTCCGGCGGTTCTTCGTCGAGTGCCGGCATGATCGTCATCGGCATGAAGGACTGGTCGCAGCGCACGGATGCCGATGCTTCCGTCGATGCTGCCGTGCGCACGGCCTTTGGCATCGGCGCCAAGGTCGCGCCTGAAGCCACGGTCATCGCCATGAATCCGCCGGCTCTGCCGGGCCTCGGCATGACGGGCGGCTGGACGCTCCAGCTGCAGGATATGACGGGCCACAGCGAGACGGAACTCAACGATATCACGAAGAAAATCGTCGCTGAGGCCAACCAGCGCCCGGAGCTCGCCGGCGTGCGTTCGACGTATTCGGTTGGTTCTCCGGTTATCCAGTACGAGGTTGACCGCGAGAAGGTCAAGAACCTTGGCATCACGCTTTCCGACGTCTTCACGGCCATGCAGGTTAACTACGGCGGTTATCAGGTCAACGACTTCAACCGCTTCGGCCGCAGCTACAAGGTCATGCTGCAGGCAGACAACGATTACCGCAGCACGTCTGATGCCATGCGGTTCATCTTCGTCAAGTCGAGCTCGGGTACGATGGTCCCGCTCGATACGCTGCTGAGACCGAAACTCACGTCGGGTCCGTCGACGATTTCCCGCTTCAACGGCACGCGTTCCATCCAGATCACGGGCCAGACGGGCAATGGTTATTCCTCCGGACAGGCCATGAATGCCATCAAGGAAGTCGTCCAGCAGAATGCCGGCACGGGCTTCAACATCGAGTGGTCCGGCCAGAGCCGTGAGGAGGCCAAGGCCTCGAACTCAACGATGCAGGTTCTTGCATTGGCGCTCGTCTTCGTCTTCCTCTGCCTCGCAGCCCTCTATGAGAGCTGGAGCGTTCCGTTTGCCGTTCTGCTGACGGTGCCGACGGGTATCTTCGGTGCCCTAGTTTCGGAGTATGGTCTTTCCATTCTTGAAGCGATGTTCGGTCATCAGAACGCCGGCCTTCAGGACAGCGTTTACATGCAGATCGGTATCATCGCGATCATCGGTCTGGCTGCCAAGAACGCCATCCTGATCGTCGAGTTCGCGAAGGTCCGTGTCGACCGCGGCATGGAGCCTGTGAAGGCAGCACTTGAGGCTGCCGGACTCCGACTGCGTCCAATCCTCATGACCTCGTTCGCCTTCATCATCGGCTGTATCCCGCTGGCTGTTGCCACGGGCGCCGGTGCAGCCGCGCGTAACGGCATGGGTGTCGCCGTCGTCGGCGGCATGCTCTTTGCGACGGCCATGGGTATCTTCCTGATTCCCGTCTTCTTCGTCGCCATGGAGTGGATTGCCGCCAAGCTTGGCCTCGTCAAGCAGGAGCGCAAGAAATCCACGGCCGATTATATGTAAGAACCATCCCGTACATGCCGCTGGCATGACGGTCCTCTGGAACAGCCTTCCTTGTCAGGAAGGCTGTTCATTGTTATAATGGATATACTCAGCTGATTACAGTTCGTGAAAGGAGCGATACGATTGGCAGCAGATAAAACGGAAAAGAAAGATTTAAACAGCCGCCAGGAAGCCCTGGAGAATGCCTTGAAGAAAATCGAGAAGGATTTCGGCAAGGGCTCGATCATGCGTCTCGGCGATGCCAAGGCCAACATGGACATCGAGGTCATCCCGACGGGTATCCTGCCGCTCGATATTGCACTCGGCGTGGGCGGTGTGCCGCGCGGCCGCATCATCGAGGTCTATGGCCCGGAATCTTCCGGTAAGACGACGGTCACGCTGCACATGATTGCCGAAGCACAGAAGAATGGCGGCATCGCAGCCTTCATCGATGCCGAGCATGCACTCGACCCGGTCTATGCCGCCAAGCTCGGTGTCAATATTGACGATCTCCTGATCTCGCAGCCGGATACGGGCGAACAGGCGCTTGACATTGTCGATGCGCTCGTGCGCAGCGGTGCCATCGACATCATCGTCGTCGACTCGGTCGCTGCACTCGTGCCGAAGGCCGAGATCGAAGGTGATATGGGCGACAGCCACGTTGGCCTGCAGGCCCGCCTTATGAGCCAGGCCATGCGCAAACTCACGGGTATCATCGCCAAGTCCCGCACGGTCGCGATCTTCATCAACCAGATCCGCGAGAAGGTGGGCGTCATGTTCGGCAACCCTGAGACGACGACGGGCGGCCGCGCACTGAAATTCTATTCATCCGTGCGCCTCGATGTGCGCAAGATCGACACGATCAAACAGGGACAGGATGTCATCGGCAACCGCACGCGCATCAAAGTCGTCAAGAACAAGGTCGCGCCGCCGTTCCGCACGGCAGAGTTCGACATCATGTACGGTGAAGGCGTCTCGAAGCTTTCGAGCATCATCGATATGGGCGTTGACCTCGACATCGTCGACAAGAGCGGCGCCTGGTTCTCGTACGAGGGCACGCGTCTCGGTCAGGGCAAGGAGAACGCCAAGCAGTCGCTGCGTGAACAGCCGGAGGTATGTGCAGAAATCGAGGAGAAGATCCGCGCGAAGCTGCTTGACAATCCAGAAGCCGGCGACTCCCTGAAGCAGGTGGAAGCGGAAGTCCTGCAGGAACAGGAAGAGCATGCAGGCACGGATGACGAAGCATGATGTACCGCAGCTATCATGCGGGCTCGTCTTCCAGGCAGGAACCGGAGATGGGGAAAAGCCGGCGCACGCGGCGCTCGCGCCGCGCAGAGTCAGAGGACGGCAAGCGGTCAGGGCGCCCGCAGAAGACGGCGCTCGTAGCGGCCGTCGATATCCTCGCGCGCCAGGAGCAGAGTGAGCAAAAACTGCGCGAGAAGCTTTTGCGCAAGGGCTACGCAGAGGCAGATATCCAGGCTGCCATCGAGCGGCTCAAGGAACGCCACTACATCAACGATGCAGATGCCTGCGCACGCCAGTTCCAGTTCCTCTACGAGGAGAGCCGGAGCTCCGTGCGGCAGATCTGCCTGAAGCTCGTGCAGCGCGGCTTTGACCGGGAACTCGTGAAGAGCTGCGTGCCGCGCGATACGTATGCGCGCGAAAAGGCCGCGGCTCTGCGCGTGCTGGCACTGAAATCCCGCACCGAGGACCGGCAGAAGCTCATGGCCAGCCTGTTCCGCAAGGGCTTCGATGTCCGCGCCAGCCGCGCGGCGGTGGAGGCCTATCTGATGGATTCCCACGAAGATGCATGAATGAAAAGAGGGATTTGGTTTGAAAATCGCGAATAGTCACTTGGATGCGCAGGAGCTGCGCGAGAAATTCTTCAGCTGTGAGGGGCGGTTGAACCGCAAACCCTTCATCATGCGGCTCTTCGGGGTCATCATCGTCTCAACCGTCGTGGCGTTGCTCCTGTATTCCTTGTTTTTCAAGGGATTCGGCAGTCAGACGGCCGCCGAGGCCGTGACGACGATCGTTTCGATCATCGAGGTCATCTCCATCTACACGCTCGTTGCGCGCCGCCTGCACGACATCGGGTTTGGCAGGCCGCTGGCCGTCTTCTATCTCGTGGTCGGCATCCTGCAGCCGTTCTTCTTCCGTGCCATTGCGGGCCTGCCGCAGGACAGCATGGAAGCCGAGCTCGTGCAGGGCATCAATCTCTTCATGATGCTGCTCGTGGTCTGCCTGATGATGATCCGCGGCAACCGCGGACCCAATCCGTATGGCGAGGACCCGCTGGGACATTGAATGATATACACGATACATGGCGCTGCCGGGGTGTCCGGCGGCGCTTTTCTATGCCGTTCGTTGGAGCGGACGCGACGCTGACATGTGACGCGCGGCACAGGAGGCGTTTCTTTTTTTTCGCGGCTATGATATAATTTGGAAAAAGATAAGGTTTTTGATTGGGAGGAACAAAATTGAGCAAGCCTGCAAATGAAATGATTCTCGTGCTGGACTTCGGTGGCCAGTACAATCAGCTCATCGCGCGCCGCGTGCGTGAAAACCATGTTTACTGCGAAGTCCATCCGCAGTCGCTGTCCATCGAGAAAATCCGCGAGATGGCTCCAAAGGGCATCATCCTGACGGGCGGTCCGAACAGTGTTTACACGGAAGACGCCGTGACGTGCAGCCCGGAACTCTTCGAGCTCGGCATCCCGGTGCTCGGCATCTGCTACGGCTCGCAGCTCATGGCCCATCTTCTGGGCGGCAAGGTCGAGACGGCGCCGACGAGCGAGTACGGCAAGACGGAGGTCACGCTCAATGCGGCTGGCAAGAGCTCGAAGCTCTTCGCGGGTGTCCGGGAAAAGAGCATCTGCTGGATGAGCCATACGGACTACATCGCCGAGGCTCCTGAAGGGTTCACGGTCACGGCTTTCACGCCAGTCTGCCCGGTCGCTGCAATGGAGAATGAGGAACGCCGTCTCTATGCCACGCAGTTCCATCCGGAAGTCATGCACACGGAGCAGGGCAAGGAAATGCTCCACAACTTCGTCTACAGCGTCTGCGCCTGCAAGGGCGATTGGAAGATGGATTCGTTCGTCAAGACGACGATTGCAGAACTCAAGGCAAAGATCGGCACGGGCAAGGCACTCTGCGCCCTGTCCGGCGGTGTCGATTCCTCCGTGGCCGCTGTCCTGCTCTCGAAAGCCATCGGCAAGCAGCTGACGTGTGTCTTTGTCGACCACGGCCTGCTGCGCAAGGACGAGGGCGACCAGGTGGAGTCGGTCTTCGGCCCTGAGGGCCCGTATGACCTCAACTTCATCCGCGTCAATGCCAAGGACCGTTTCTACGAGAAGCTCAAGGGCGTGACGGAGCCGGAGAAGAAGCGCAAGATCATCGGCGAGGAGTTCATCCGCGTCTTTGAGGAAGAGGCCAAGAAGATCGGCGCCGTGGATTTCCTCGTACAGGGCACGATTTATCCGGATGTCATCGAGAGCGGCCTCGGCAAATCCGCGGTCATCAAGAGCCATCACAACGTCGGCGGCCTGCCGGACTTTGTCGACTTCAAGGAGATTGTCGAGCCGCTGCGCCTGCTCTTCAAGGATGAGGTGCGTGCAGCCGGCCGCGAACTCGGCCTGCCGGAGTACCTCGTGAACCGCCAGCCGTTCCCGGGCCCGGGCCTCGGCATCCGCATCATCGGTGAGGTCACAGCCGAGAAAGTCAAGATCGTGCAGGAAGCCGATGCCATTTACCGCGAGGAAGTCGCGAAAGCCGGCGTCGAGGGTCTTGGCCAGTACTTTGCCGCACTGACGAACATGCGCAGTGTCGGCGTCATGGGCGATGGCCGCACGTACGATTACGCCATTGCCCTGCGCGCAGTCATGACGAGCGATTTCATGACGGCAGAGAGCGCACAGCTGCCATGGGAGGTCCTGCAGAAGACGACGAGCCGCATCGTCAACGAAGTCAAGGGCGTCAACCGCGTGCTCTACGATTGCACGGGCAAACCGCCTGCAACCATCGAGTTTGAATAAAAATTACTTTTTTAAGTTTTTCGTGAAGCGTTACCTGCTTTCCTTATGGAAATGACAGGTAACGTTTTTTATGTTGTAGATGTAAATGTATCGCGCATATATTGGATCAATTGTTGCACGGCCTGAGAAAGATAGCGTTGCGGATTGGTCAGAACGTGGAACGTCCTCCTGCTATCCATGCCTGCTAGGCGATAAAAGCATAGAGAACTATGTAAGCCGGTAATAAGATGATCGCTTAAAAAGGTGGCCGCAAACCCTGCTTCTGCCAGGTGATAGGCTGTAGCCATCTGAGAGAGTTCCAATTTGACGATGGGTTCGATACCGGCTTGATGGAAGAAATCCATGACGCGTTGACGCAGATTATTCCCTTCATGCAGTACAATCAATGGCTCCCTGTAAAATCCGGCAAGAGGCACTTCTGGGCAATCTGAGGTAAGATGACGACATGCTGCAATATCTTCAGCCGTCAGAGCTTGTTCCCTGTATTGCCGGTTCACAGGAAATGATTGCGGAACAGCCAACAATATGGTATCGGCGAACAAGGGACAGCTGTCAAAGGCTTTGATGATAGTGCCATCACAACTGAAGGTTATATCGATTTCACGGTGTTTCAACTGTTTCGCCATGAGGTAGGAACTACCTTCTGACAGATGAAACTGGATGTTCGGAAATTGCTGCTGGAATCCGGTTAAAACAGGCGGAAGAATGTAAGCGTTGATATAGTGGCTGCTGCCAATCGTGACTTCGCCCGTATTTAGTTGACGGATGTCGTTTAAGCGCTGGTAAAGATCCTGTTCAAGATACCTTTCCTGTTCAATGGCATCCAGATAAATCCGTCCGGCAGGCGTCAAGCTAATGGGACGGGTGCTCCGGTCAAAGAGCGGCATGCCAATATCCGCTTCCAGCTTGGCAATGGCAATACTGAGTGCTGGTTGCGTCATAAACAAAGCTTCCGCTGCTTTGGAAAAACTTTTCTGTCGATAGATTTCATAAACATAGCGCATATTCTGTTGCATAAAATCACGTCCTTTTCCACTTTTTATATTATAATCTAAATTTTATAGATATGTAAAATATATAAATTTGAAATAATGAATATTTTTGCGTATGCTATAGATAAGCAAGGGGAATGAGGATGTTCCCCAGGAGTTCATGATGTGGATGGAGGAAATGAAGATGGGGCAAGAAAAAATCAATGCATTATTAATGGATCCAAAGGATAATGTAGTGACTTGTGTCAGTGAAATACCAGAAGGTACGCTGGTGACATATCAGGATGGAGCAGGATGCAAAAAACTTTCTGCTAGGGGAGATATTCCTTACTGTCATAAGATTGCCCTTCAGGACTTGCCGGCAGGTGCCGAGGTCATCAAATATGGAGAAAGTCTGGGAAAGCTTATCGCTCCGGTAAAGCAAGGACAATGGATTGCAGAACACAATTTGAAAAGCGTGCCACGTGATTACGATCATGAGTTGGCGGATGAGACGTTTGTCATGAATGCAACGCAGTCAGCAGGCGCTCCAGCTCTTGAGCCTTGGCAATTCTGGGGCTATCGGCGTGCAAAAGGCCGTCCCGGCATCCGCAACCATGTATTGATTTTGCCGGCTTGTGCTTGTGGCAGTGAATGCTGCCGCATCGTGGCCAGTCAGGTACGTGGTGCTGTCAATATTGTCTTTAATACGGGCTGTTCCGATGTAGAGGCCAATACTGCCATGAGCCAGAAAGTCTTGACAGGATTTGCCTGTAATCCCAATGTTTATGGTGTGGTCATCATCGGTTTAGGCTGTGAGACGGTTCCACATGCCAAGCTGCGTGCTAAGATTGAACAAATGACGAGCAAGCCTGTTGCTTCGTTTGGCATCCAGGAAGAAGGCGGCACGCTCAAAACGATTGAGAAAGCTGTTCGGGCAGCTCGCGATATGGCCCAGCAGGCTGCCATGCAGCAGAAAGAACTCTTCCCTGTGTCGGAATTCTTTCTTGGGATTGAATGTGGCGGCTCGGATGCAACTTCTGGGATAGCCAGCAATCCAGCTGTTGGGGAATTGAGTGATATCTTGGTTGATATGGGTGCGACATCCATGATGAGCGAATCCATTGAGTGGATTGGTGGCGAACATATCCTGGCAAAACGAGCGGCAACACCGGAGATCCAGCATAAAATCATCGAGGTTTGTCGCGCCTACGAAGCACATCTGGCCGCAGCTGGTCAGGATTGTCGCGCTGGTCAGCCGACGCCGGGCAATAAAGCAGGTGGCCTGTCAACATTGGATGAAAAGAGTCTGGGGTGTATCCGTAAAGGTGGCACGCGTCCAATTGTAGAAGTCTTAGAGCAAGCACAGCGTCCCACGCAAAAGGGAGCCATCGTCATGGACACGGCTGGATATGATATTTCATCTGTGACTTCCATGGTTGCTGCTGGTTGTCAAGCTGTTATCTTTACGACGGGGCGCGGCACACCAACCGGCAATGCCATTGTACCAGTCTTTAAGGTTACGGCGAATGAGCGAACGTATCAGCATATGGAAGACAATATGGATAAGGATTTAAGCCCCATTATCCGCGGAGAAAAGACGTACCAGCAGATGGGAAGGGAAATGGTCAGAGACATGGAGGCCATCGCTAACGGCCGCATGACCAAAGCCGAAGCGTTCGGCTTCTCCGATATTGCCGTCGATCATGTTTGCCGTTATGTTTAAGCAATAACAAGAACCATCAACAGCCACTCAATCACGTTGAATGAGTGGCTGTTTGTTTTCGGCTGCAATTGGTGGTTGGAATCAGCTATGATAAAATAGAGAATAGCATCAGTTGTGAACGGATTCATGAGGTGAGGGAAAGGCCGTATCTTGCAAAACGTTCCATCTTTCAGTCTGATGCAGGTCTTTTCAGATTGTGTGGAATTTTTAGTACATACAATGTGATTGTGTAAGCGGGAGGGAGCTTTATGGAGTTTTCAACGTTAGCGAAAAATCTTGAAAAGAGGGGGTATCGTGTTACGGTCTGTCGCACGAAGGAGGAAGCTGCCGCGTATCTTGATGCGACAATTCGCGGCAAGACCGTTGGTATGGGCGGCTCGGTGACACTCAATACGCTCGGCCTCTATGAGAAACTGCAGCTGCACAACAAGGTGTACTGGCACTGGCGTCAGAAGATGACGCCGGAAGCGGCCAAACTCGCTTCGTATCAAGCCGACGTGTATCTTTCGTCACTCAACGGCGTGGCCGAGACGGGCGAACTCGTCAACATCGATGGCAACTGCAACCGTGTGGCTGCGACGCTTGCGGCACATGAACGTGTCTGTTTCGTCGTCGGCAGGAACAAGGTGGCACCGACGCTGGAAGCTGCCATCCATCGCGCACGCAATATCGCCGCGCCGAAGAATGCCCAGCGCCTGGGCTGCAAGACGCCCTGCGCCGTCAAGGCCGATCATTGCTACGATTGCAAGAGTCCCGAGCGCATCTGCCGCACGCTCAATGTGCTCTGGGATAAACCGCTCTCGAAGACCGTCTATGAGGTCGTGCTGATTGATGAGGACCTCGGCTACTGAGACAGAAAATTTTGGCGGAGCGCCTGCCGCTGCGAACACCAGTCTTCTGGCAATAAATAAGAAGCTAAAAAGAGTCCCGCTGTGAAAGGAATCGTGGCCTTTCGCAGCGGAACTCTTTTTATGGCTCAGCGAATCCGGGCATGCGCGGCAAGATAATCTTCGAGGCGCTTTAAATGCGGATGCTGACGCAGTTCTTCGGGAACGTACGTGATGAGCATGCTGCCCGTCACGAGGTTCACACGGGCGTCGGTGACGCCGGCGAAGGATTTCACATAGGTGGTCAGCTGGCTGGCGAGCGCGTTGTTGCCGGCCAGTGCGAGGTTGTAGACGCGCACGCGGCCCGGTGCGAAGCTGCCGATGTCCGTACCGGCGAGCAGAGCGGCAAGCGTCGTCGTCTCGGCCTTGCCGGCTGTCTCCTTGGCCATCTGCATGGCTCCCTGCCGGAAGCGCATGAGATCGGCGCGCATTTTCTTGCGATGCTGGACGGCGTGCAGGATGGAGAGGATGCCCCAGACGGCACCGCAGGCGACGTGCAGCCGCTTGTTGGTGAACATTGTGGCGACCGTGGCGATGCCGCTGACGGTGAGCGGGATACCCAGTGGGAAATTCTTGACTTTCATGGTGATGACCTCCTTTTTTGATAATTATATTCAATTTTACTGACAGATTCAACGTCAGATTGGCGATTGTCCTGAAAAATATTCGCAAGACCTTTTCAGAGACAGGGATTTGTGAGAAAATAGGAAGGTATTGGAAGGAGGCAATCTATGATTGACGTAGAGCATCTCGTAAAATGCTTTCCACATAAAGATAAGAGCGGCCGGGAAACGGTAAAGACGGCCGTCCATGACCTGAGCTTTTCGGTGGACAAGGGCGAGATTTTCGGCCTTTTGGGACCGAACGGTGCAGGCAAGACCACGACCATCCGCATGATGACCATGCAGACGCGTCCGACTTCGGGGATTATCCGTTACGATGGCCTCGATACGGCGAAGGATCCGCAGGCCATCAAGTCGTATCTCGGCGTCGTACCCCAGCATATCAATTTCGATCAGGACCTGACAGTCGGGGAGAACCTGGAGCTGCATGCACGGCTCCACCATATGAGCCGCCGGGAGCGCCAGCAGCGCATTGCGGAGCTGCTCGATTACGTGGAGCTCAGCGACGTCGTGCACGATGGCGTGCGGCGCCTGTCGGGCGGCATGAAGCGCCGGCTGCTGATCGTCCGCGCGCTGATCCATCATCCGCGCATCCTCTTTCTCGATGAGCCGACGGTCGCACTTGACCCGCAGGTAAGGCGGCGCATCTGGGAGCTCGTGCGCGGCATGGCGGCGCACGGCGTCACCATTTTCCTCACGACGCATTACATCGAGGAGGCCGAAGCACTCTGTGACCGCGTGGCCATCCTGAACAAGGGTGAGCTCATCGATCTCGACAGCCCGGCACATCTGCGCGAAAAGACGAATCTGCCGAATCTGGAGGAAGTATTCCTGGCCATGACGGACAAGGACGAGGGGAGGAGACGCCGGTGAAGTACCATTATTTCGAGGATGTCTGGACGGTCTTCTGGCGCGACTGGGTCGTGCTCAAACGCCGCATGACGAAATTCATCCTGTCGCGCATGGTCGCGCCAATGCTCTACCTCGTCGCGTTCGGCTGGGGACTTGGCCGCAGCATCCAGGTGGATTCCGGCACGTATCTCGATTTCATCGTGCCGGGCATTCTCGCACTCAATTCCATGAACATCAGCTTCAACAGCATCACGCCGGTACACGCGGAACGCATCTACCACAAGAGCCTCGAGGAGTACATCATCGCGCCCATCTGGCCTGATGCCTTCGTCATCGGCAAGGTGGCGGCGGCCGTGCTGCGCGCGCTGATATCCTCGGCGATCATCGTCATCCTCGCGCTTCTCTTCGGCGCGCATTTCACGATGACGCCGCTCTTCTTCTGCGTGCTGGTGCTCAACTGCATCATCTTTGCCGAGATTGGCTTCCTCGCAGCGATGAAGATCAATACGTACGAGGAGATGGCGCAGGTCAACACGTACATCCTGCTGCCGATGTCGTTTCTCTGCGGCACGTTCTTTTCGACGCAGGCGCTGCCTTCCCTGGTGCGCCTGGTCATCGAGGTGCTGCCGCTCACGCATACGAGCTATCTCTTGCGCGGGCTCGGCAGCGGGGCGGAGGTATCGTATCTTTCGCTGCTCGTCCTGTTGATCTACGCTTTCATCGGCCTTGTATGGGGCAGCCGTTCGTTCCGCGAACTCACAGAATGACGCTATTTTTGCATACATGCGGCAGCATGTTTTCCGGACTGCCAGAAAGGATAAAGGATATACATTTTGTTCAAGACGATTTTACATCATCATGCGACTTCCTGCACGGACTGCAAGAAGCTCTGCTGTACGAAAATCGAGAATTTCGGCGTGAAGATCGGGCGTCTGACCATCTTCGAGGATGTGAACATCCACATCCACTGCGGCCAGCTCACGGCCCTCATCGGCCCGAACGGCGCGGGCAAGAGCACGCTTCTCAAGGCCATTCTCGGCGAGATCCCGCATACGGGCACGCTGCATTACGTCGATGCCAAGGGCAAGCATACGGGCCATCCGCTCATCGGCTACGTGCCGCAGTACCTGCGCTTCGATGTCAGCGCGCCGACTAGCGTCATGGATATCTTCATGGCCTGCCTGACGAATCGCCCCGTCTGGCTCTGCTCGGCCAGATCCCTGCGGCCGCGTGTCTTGAAGAGCCTCGCGCGCGTCAAGGCGGAGCATCTCATTGACCGGCGGCTCGGTGCGCTCTCAGGCGGTGAGCTTCAGCGCGTGCTGCTGGCACTGGCCCTCGATCCGATGCCGGATCTCCTGCTGCTCGATGAGCCCGTTTCGGGTGTCGACCAGAACGGACTCGAGCTCTTCTACGAGATCGTGGCGGATCTGCGCGAGAAGGAAGATATGGCCATCATCCTCATCTCGCATGACCTCAACATGGTGGCCCGCCATGCCGACCAGGTCGTGCTGATGAACAAGGGCGTCGTCATGAGCGGTACACCGGAGGAAGTGTTTGCCGATGCGCGCACGAAGAAGATCTTCGGCATGCTCGCCGGTGAGACAGCCGCAGAGGCGGCCGCGGAGAGGGGGAACGCCTGATGGAAACCGTTTATTCCCTGCTCGACCTGCTGCCGTTTGCCTTTCTCGGCAGCGATTTCATGAAGAATGCCTTCCTGGCCATCGTGCTCGTGACGCCTCTTTTCGGCCTGCTCAGCACGATGGTCGTGTCAAACCGCATGGCCTTCTTCTCCGATTCGCTTGGACACGGAGCCTTCACGGGCATTGCCATCGGCGTGCTCCTGGGCTCTGTATCGCCGCTTTTGTCGCTCGTCATCTTCTCCGTACTCTTCGCACTTTTCATCACCTGGATCAAGAACAAGAGCACGGCCTCGACCGATACGATCATCGGCGTGTTCTCATCGACGGCCATCGCACTGGGCCTCATGATCATGAGCCATGGCGGCGGCTTCAACAAATTCTCCTCGTATCTCATCGGTGACATCCTGAGCATCTCGCCCGACGATCTTATGGCACTGGCCGTGGTCTTCGTGCTCGTCGTGGCCGCATGGTGCCTGATCTTCAACCGTTTGCTGATTCTTTCCATTAATCCGTCGTTCGCGCGGAGCCGCGGCATCCATTCGCTGCTGGTGGAGAGCCTGTTCGCCTCGCTGCTGGCCATCGTGGTATCCATCAGTATCCAGTGGGTCGGCATCCTCATCATCAATGCTCTGCTGGTCCTGCCGGCTGCGGCGGCACGCAACGTCACGAACAACGTGAAGCAGTACCACGTCGTTTCCGTCCTCGTCGCGATGTTCTCGGGCTTTGCGGGCCTTGTCATCGCCTATTACTGCAACATGGCTGCCGGTGCGACCATCGTCGTCATCGCCGCCATTCTCTTCTTCATCACACTGTTCCTCAAACCGTTCTTTGCACGCTGAGCGGCCTTGGCAGAAATATCGCCTGGCTGGCCGGACAAGATTCCTCTTGTCCGGCTTTTCTGGTTTCCGGGGTGATTTTACCAGCTGTTCAAGGGAGAGACGAAAAGGATTTCGCCTTGTTTTCGCGAATACTCCTTATATAAGGAAGGTGATTGATATGGAATACAAGAAACTCGATGAAACGCGCTGGCTGCTACGCCTTGATCCCGATGATGAAATCATCGCTTCGCTGGGAACGCTGGCAGTGGAAGAAGGCATCCGTCTCGCGATGGTGCAGGGCCTTGGTGCGGTCAAGAAAGTCGTCATGGGTGTTTACAATGTGCCGAAGCAGGCATACAAAGCCAATACGCTCACAGGGGCTTACGAGATGCTCTCGCTTACGGGTACGCTTGACACGATGCAGGGCAAGCCTTACAGCCATCTGCACATCGCGGTCGGGGATGAGGAAGGCCATGCGCACGGCGGCCATCTCAATGAAGCCGTCATCAGCGCGACGGCTGAAATCATCGTGACGGCTCTGCCGGGTGAGATCGACCGGGTGCGCAGTGAGCAGACGGGCCTCAACATCTGGAAATTCTGAGGGAAGCGGGGATGGTCATGACCCAGCAGAATCAGCCGGCTGCCGCCAGCCTTGAGAAGCGGTATGTGGAACTCGGGGAGTTCCTGGAGATCTTTCAGCCCATCTATGCCCGGCGGCTCAAGAAGACGCGGCTGGATACCATGCGCTTTGCCTACTATACGAGCGCCGGCACGGGAATCAATATCCTCAAGGGGCATCAGCTCTGGATGCGGGCAGCAGCCTGCATGAATGACTATCGGGAAATCGATTACGGCATCCAGCTGCTCAACAAGACGATCTATGGCTCCGATTACCGCCGCGAACGCATCCAGAAACTCGCGGCGCGTCTCGACTGGGGCGATAATGTGCTCGATTCCATGATGAGCGATCTCAACCGCAATGAGCAGCGCTACATCACGCATACATACCTGGCCTGCGTGGCCGAGCAGCGCCCGCGCGAGAAGGGCAAGGGGCGCCTCTCAATGTGGCGTGCCTATGGCAGGAAGACTGGCGTGGCTTTCGTGCTGAAGCCCAAGGCCATTTTTCGCCCGCTCGCCCCGCTGCCGCTGGTGCTGACACCCGTGGAATATCTGAGCCAGTCTCAGTTTACCGAAGGCTTTGACTGGATGCTCGACAATATCGAAGCACATCTCGATGCCCTGCAACGCTATGAGCCGGCCAAGGTCCTCGAGTACTTCGTCAACATGCTGATGATGTCGCTCTTTTCCATCAAGAATCCGGGCTTCGTGGAGGAACGCGAGTGGCGTTTTGTCTATCATGAGACGGCTAGCAGCCGCCTGCATCACGATATCGTGGTCGTCGACGGCATCCCGCAGATCATTTACAAGCTGCCGTTCTGCGGTCCGGGAGATAAGGAGCCTGGCGTGCCCCTTGAGGAAGCGCTGGAAGAAATCATCATCGGCCCGAGCCAGTACGCCGATGTCATCCAGGCGGCCTTCGTGCGGATGCTCGAGGAGATCGGCATCGGCAATGCCAGCGAACGTGTCAGCAAAAGCAACATCCCCCTGCGCTGAAGGCAGGGGGATGGAAGGTGCATGTTCAGGTTGAAGGTGCATCGGGCGGGATGCCCGGATGGCTCTGCCAGCACTGGAGCTTCCGTACATCGATGCAGCTGACGCGCCCGTCAGGCAGGAAAGAACCCGTGTCGCAGTCGAGGATGTGATTTCTGAAGAGCAGCGGCGCAGTGTGTTCGGAAGAGAAGTACTGCACGGGCGTATGGCCGATGATGACGCGCGGCTCACTGGCGTAGTCTTCATAGAATTCCGTGCGCAGCCAGAGCATGTCATCGACCTGCTCTTCATAAGATTGCTCGGGGTAAAAGCCGGCGTGCGTGAAGATGAAGTCCGTGCCGGCGGCTGCGAGGTGGTTGAGGGAGAGCAGGAATTCTAGTACAGCGTGGTAGCGGCCGCAGTCCGCTTCGTAAAGGCGGCGCAGTCCCCTGAAGGTGGGCTGCCCGCCGCTGCGAAGCCAGCCGTGTGAGAGGTCCATGGGCTCGCGGATGCTGTGATTCTGGAAATAGTGGAGCATCATGGCCTCATGGTTGCCGGTCAGCGCGATGATATGCGGGTGTTTCTCGGTGAGCTCCATGACGAGCTGCAGGACTTCGGCACCGTGTGTGCCGCGGTCGATATAGTCGCCGAGGAAGACGAGCAGATCGTCTTCCTGATACTGTATCTGGGGCCAGAGCGAGAGCAGACGGTGCCAGTTGCCATGGATGTCGCCGATGGCCAGCAGACGGCGGAACCGTTCCGGTGCTGGTATGAGGACGAGTCCGTCATCGTTTTGAATACGGCCGTCTTGTATGTGCTCCTGCTTTTGCCGGATTTCTTCTAAGATATTCATATGCACCAATACCTCATTCAGATCTTGTTACATGCGTAATGATACATGATTTCAAATCATATTATAGCAAAAACTGGCAGAATCATCTATCAAAGCAGAGGAAAGGAACGAAAATACGGATATGTATTTTAAGCCAGAAAAAGCTCCGTGACCGCCGCGGCATCTTTTCAGGAAGATGCCGCAGAAGTCATGGAGCTGTCCCGGTAAAACTTGCGGCTGCAGCGATGGCGAAATTCCTCGGCATCAGCCGCCGTGCGCTTTTATGTGAGCCTGGTCAGGGTGGGGATGAAGGAATCCTGCGCATCGAGGGCAGCAGATACGGTCTTGCTTTCGCTCAGCCCTGATTCGGATTTGCTGCTGCTATTTCTGTAACGTTGGCTACACAATCAGATTTCCTGAGACAAAACGGGATGAATGCTTGAAAAAAACACATATTTAGAGGATAATATTTTACAGCAGTTTAGGGTTCTTTCAGGATAAGGATTGTGATACGATGGGAAACGAGATTGAGATCCGGGTCGCGACGCCGGATGATGCCGAGGCCTTGCTGGCCGTTTATGCACCGTATGTCACGGATACGGCCATCAGCTTTGAGTGTGAGGTGCCGGCGGTTGAGGAATTCCGGCGCCGGATTGCCCATACGCTCCAGCGCTATCCGTATCTCGTCGCCCTGCGCGACGGAGCGATTGCCGGCTATGCCTATGCCGGTCCGTTCGTCGGGCGCGCGGCTTATGACTGGTCGGTCGAGACTTCCATCTATGTGGCGAGCCATGCCCGCCGCGCAGGCCTCGGACGCGCCCTCTACACGGCGCTTGAGAACATCCTGCGCGAGATGGGGGTCCGCAATCTCAATGCCTGCATCGGCTATCCGAAAAAGGAAGATGAATATCTGACGACAAACAGCGTGGACTACCATCGTCATCTCGGCTATGCCTGGGTGGGCCGTTTCCACGACAGCGGCTGCAAGTTTGGCCGCTGGTACGACATGGTTTGGATGGAGAAGATCATCGGCAATCATCCCGAGAATCCGGAACCAATTCGCCCGTTCCCGGAAGTGCGCGCCATCATCCGCGAATGTTATGGTATCGCGTGAAGCCCGTGTGTATGAAGTCAGGGACATGGAACAAGGAGTGAGAGGATTTATGAGGATAAGAGCGGAAAAAATCCTGCTGGCTTTTTTTCTGCTGGCGTTTTGCTGGCAGCTGTCTTCGGCGGATGCTTCGCCGGAAATCACGGATGAACGGGCGACACCTGCCTACTGGGTGAGCCGTCATCCGGAAGGAGAACGCGTCCTGCTCGACGAGGCCGGGGTCAAGAACGTCAATGCCGCGCTACGCCAGCACAACGAGACGCTCGTTGATCTTGCCGCCATGCCGGAGACCATCACCGGCAATGAAATCGAGCGGCGCATCGAGGCCGTACAGGCTCTTGGCGATTTTGACACGGCCAGCGTGCCTGGTCTCTACAAGAATGGTGCGGCACTCACGGCTTACAGCTATGGATTTGCGCGCAAGAACTGCAATCTTGCCTCCCTGCCGCAGGAGGAGTACCTGCGTTACGGCATCGTGACCGAGCGCGCCAACCTGCGCCTGCTGCCGGAGGCTGCCGGCTGGTTCGAATCGGCCGGTGACACGCATTACGACACGCTGCAGGCCACGGCACTCGACCCGGCGGAGCCTGTCGCCATCCTGGCGGACAGTTACGACGGCAAGTTTTTCTTTGTCGCCTCGCGCTATTACGATGGCTGGCTGGCGAAATCTTCACTGGGCCTCACGGACCGCGATACCTGGCTCGGCTATGTTCAGCCGGCTGACTTTGCTGTGGTGACGGCGAACAAGAAGCGGATTGCAGCGCCGGGCGGCCGCAGCCTGATCTTCCAGATGGGCGCGAAGATTCCCGTCAGGAGTGCAGAAAGCGGCCGCCTGCAGCTGCGCCTGCCCGGCGCAGAGGCGGGGAAATTACGCGAAGAGCTTGTCACGCTGCCGGCGGACGATACCCTGCATCATGGTTTCCTGCCCTGCACGGAGAACAATTTCATCCGCCAGGGTTTCCGCTTCCTCGGTGATGTCTACGGCTGGGGCGGACTTGATGACAGCGTCGACTGCTCGGCTTTTGTGGCCGATGTTTACCGCAGCATGGGCGTGGAGATTCCGCGCGATGCCGATCAGCAGGCCAAATCCATGCCGGATGTCACGGATCTTTCCGGCATGAGCGAAGAAGAACGCCTCGCAGCGCTTTCACGCTGCAGGCCCGGCACGCTGCTGGCGAACAACACGCACGTCATGATGTATCTCGGTGAGGATGCGGATGGCACGCCAATCGTCCTGCAGTCCATGAGCAGCTGGTTCAGCTTCGGCAGCGATTACGGCAAGCATTATCTGCGCAAGGTCATCGCGTCGACAGCGACGTTCCTGAATGCAAGTGGCAATCCGTACATCGACGGTGTGCATTATCTCGGGTCCCTGTGACCCGTCAAAAGATGGGAGTAACGAAAGTTCATGAAAAGTCCTTTGCGCTATCAGTTTTCGGAGTATGACTGCGGTCCGACGACGATGCTCAATGCAGTCAGCTACCTGTTCGAGCGCGAAGAGATTCCGCCCGAGATCATTCGCAATGTCATGCTCTACAGCCTCGACTGCTACAGCAACAAGGGGGAACCGGGCCGCGCCGGCACGAGCCGCATGGCGATGATGTTCCTCTCGAATTGGCTGGACGGGTTCGGCAGGGCGACGAACCTGCCGCTCTCGAGTCAATATCTTTCGGGCAAGGCCGTATACATCGGACAGGAGAGCCTCGTCAACGACGCCCTGCACCGCGGCGGCGCCGTCGTCGTGCGCCTTTTTTACGAAGTGGAGCATTACGCTTTGCTGACCGGCGTACAGGCTGACGGCATTCGCATGTTCGACCCCTGGTATGTGCCGGAGGAAAGCAGGGAATTCGAAGGCACGGGCATCCGCCTGACGCTGGCTGCCCCGAAATCCTACAACCGCATCGTGCCGTTTTCCTGCTTCAACCGCGAGAGCAATGAGCCCTACGCCCTGGGCCCCGTGGACGACCGCGAGGCCGTGCTGCTCTTCAACAAGCGCACGGAAAAGACGGCTCAGGATACCATCGAGTATTTTATCTGACTTGTTTTTTTGCCGTTTCTCCTTTACAAGGATGCGAAAATACGGTATAATATAATACGTTGTCGGGACGTAGCGCAGTTTGGTAGCGCGCTTCCTTGGGGTGGAAGAGGTCGTGGGTTCAAATCCCGTCGTTCCGACCATTTTTTGAGCATGAAGCTCTCTGTGAAGACAGAGGGCTTTTTTGTTGTCTTTGAGTTGTGGAGGAGAGTAGATTTTTTTGTTTTAGGCGTATATAATGGAGGTACGTATCGCTAATGGATAATGTTTTTTGATTATGGAGGGAACGTCATGGGCATGGTGCCGAAACTCAATACGATGCATTTTGATAAAGAAACGCCATTTGAGGTGGTGGCACCGTTTGAACCGATGGGCGATCAGCCCGAAGCGATTGCTGAGCTGGCGGCCGGTGTGGAAGCGGGGCAGAAGGCGCAGGTCCTGCTCGGTGCAACGGGCACGGGCAAGACGTACACGATTGCCAAGGTCATCGAGAAGGTGCAGAAGCCGACGCTCGTCATCGCGCACAACAAGACGCTGGCCGCGCAGCTCGCGAGCGAGTTCAAGGCATTCTTCCCTCATAATTATGTAGGCTATTTCGTCAGCTACTACGATTTCTATCAGCCTGAGGCCTACATCGCTTCGACGGACACGTACATCGAGAAGGACGCCTCCATCAATGACGAGATCGATGAGCTGCGTCACAGTGCGACGTGTTCGCTCTTTGAGCGCCGCGACGTCATCATCGTCGCGTCGGTTTCGTGCATCTATGGTCTGGGTTCACCGGAAAGCTACCACGAAATGGTGCTGTCGCTGCACAAGGGACAGGAGGTCGAGCGCGATGCCATTCTGCGCAAGCTCATTTCCATCCGCTATGAGCGCAATGACGTGGCGTTTGAGCGCGGCCAGTTCCGCGTGCGCGGCGACGTCATCGAGGTCTTTCCAGCCGGCTATAACAACCGTGCCGTGCGTATCGAGCTCTTTGGCGATGAAGTCGACCGCATCCTCGAGTTCGATGTTGTGACGGGAGAGGTCTATGGCGAGCGCACGCATTCGATGATCTTCCCGGCTTCGCACTACG
Source organism: Mitsuokella sp. AF33-22 (assembly GCF_003475755.1). Classification (NCBI taxonomy): domain Bacteria; kingdom Bacillati; phylum Bacillota; class Negativicutes; order Selenomonadales; family Selenomonadaceae; genus Mitsuokella; species Mitsuokella sp. AF33-22. The sequence goes on from NZ_QRQA01000010.1 coordinate 60,316, forward strand.
TCACGGAAGACGAGGACCTCAAGATTGCCATGAAGGACATCGAGGCGGAGATGGAGGAACAGGTCCGGAAATTCAAGGCCGATGGCAAGCTCCTCGAAGCGCAGCGCATTGAGGAACGCACGCGCTACGATCTCGAGATGATGCAGGAGGTCGGCTACTGCTCGGGCATCGAGAACTATTCGCGTCATCTGACGCACCGCAAGGCCGGGGATGCGCCGTATACGCTGCTCGACTACTTCCCGGAAGATTTTCTGATTGTCATGGACGAGTCCCATGTGACGCTGCCGCAGCTCCATGCGATGTATGCCGGCGACCGCAGCCGCAAGGTGTCGCTTGTAGAGAACGGCTTCCGCCTGCCCTCGGCCTTTGACAACCGCCCGCTGACCTTTGAGGAGTTTGCCGCCCGCATCAATCAGATCATCTACGTGTCGGCAACGCCCGGCAAGTATGAGCTCAGCCAGGCGCAGCAGGTGGCACAGCAGATCATCCGCCCGACGGGCCTGCTGGACCCTGAGATCGAGGTGCGGCCGCTCGAAGGGCAGATTGACGATCTGCTGGCGGAAATCAGGCTACGCATCGAACGGCAGGAGCGCGTGCTCGTCACGACGCTGACGAAGAAGATGGCCGAGAACCTCACGGATTACTTCAAGGAAGTCGGTGTCAAGGTTCGTTACCTGCATTCGGATATCGCGACCATCGAGCGCGCGGAGATCATCCACGACCTGCGGGCAGGCGAATTCGATGTGCTCGTCGGCATCAACCTCCTGCGTGAGGGCCTCGACATGCCGGAGGTATCGCTGATCGCCATTCTCGATGCCGACAAGGAAGGCTTCCTGCGTTCCGATACGTCGCTCATCCAGATCATCGGCCGTGCTGCCCGCAATGCACATGGCCATGTCATCATGTACGCGGACCGCATTACGGATTCGATGCAGCGGGCCATCGACGAGACAGCCCGCCGCCGCGAGATCCAGGATGCGTACAACAAGGCCCACGGCATCACGCCGAAGACCATCGTCAAGCCCATCAAACCGCTCATTGAGACGACGCTCGTCGCCGAGACGGGGGGCAGGTACGAGGTCAAGAAGGGCAGGAAGAAGCTGACAAAGAAGGATAAGGAAAAGCTCATCAAGACGCTGACGCGCGAGATGCAGCAGGCTTCGCGGGCCCTTGAATTTGAGCGGGCGGCGGAACTCCGCGATATGATCCTGGAGCTCGACGGCAGCCTGCCCGGCGCGAAACCGAAACAATCATGACGCGTATCAGGAAACAGGTTACGATTTGGGAAAGGAAGATTCTTTTGCAATTGAGTCCAAGGCAGAAGTTGTTTTTGACGGTGTTTCTCGGCATCATGACGGCGATGGCACCGCTCTCGACGGATATGTATTTGCCGGCTTTGCCGGAACTCGGCGGGGATTTCGGGATATCGGCCTCGCTGACACAGCTGACCTTGACCATGACGATGCTCGGCATGGCCTTCGGGCAGATTTTCATGGGGCCGCTTTCCGACCGCTTTGGACGCAAGCTGCCCCTGCTGCTGGGCATGCTGGTCTTTACGGCCGCAAGTGCCGGCGCCTGCCTGTCCGAACACATCACGGCCTTCCTTGTATTCCGTTTCCTGCAGGGCTTCAGCGGCGCGAGCGGCATCGTCATCGCCCGGGCCATCGCGCGCGATGTGGCGGAAGGGCCGGAGCTCACGCGGTTCTTTGCCATCCTGATGCTCGTCAACGGACTGGCACCGATTGCAGCGCCGGTCGTCGGCGGCCAGATCCTGCGCTTCACGAGCTGGCGCGGCATCTTTGCCATCCTCGTGCTCGTTGGCATCGCCCAGTTCGTTTCCACGGCGCTCTACCGCGAGACGCTCAAGCCGGCCGAACGGCTGCACAGCATTGGCCAGTCGTTTGCCAAATTCCCGCAGCTCCTGCGCGACCGTTATTTCCTCGGTCACTGCCTGCTGCAGCTCTTTTTCTTCGGCTCATTCTTTTCGTATATCGGCGGCAGTTCGTTCGTCTTCCAGAACGTTTACCACGTTTCGGCTCAGGCCTACAGCCTGATCTTTGGCGGCATCGGCGCGGGCTTGCTCGTGGCCGGCACCGTTCCCGCGCGTTTTGCCGGACGCGTGCCCGATGAAAAGCTTTTGGAAATCTCGCTGCGGATTCCGCTGATTGGCGCGGTTTTCCTGCTTGTGGGCTTCCTGTTCGGCGCGCCCATCTGGTATACGCTGCCCGTCCTGTTCGTGACGATCGTGCCGCTTTCCATCATGGGGACGGCCAGCTTTTCGCTCGCACTTTCGCGCCAGGGCAGGAATGCTGGCTCGGCCAGTGCGCTGCTGGGCTTCAGCCAGATGATCCTGGGCGGCGTGATGATGCCGCTGACCGGCATTGCCGGCGACAGCAATCCGCTGCCGATGGCTATTTTGATGCTCGCCGGCTACCTGTTGAGCGAGCTTGTTTACCATTTGATGATCCGCCGCCATGCTGAGGCCTGAGGGCGGACATGCAGATACATGAAGGAATATGATTATGGAAAACAGCATCAGAATCAAGGGCGCGCGCGCCCATAATCTCAAGAATATCAGCCTCGAGATCCCGCGTGACAAGCTCGTTGTCATCACGGGGCTTTCGGGTTCCGGCAAGTCTTCGCTGGCCTTCGATACGATTTATGCCGAAGGACAGCGCCGCTATGTCGAATCGCTTTCGTCGTATGCGAGACAGTTCCTCGGTCAGATGGACAAGCCTGACGTTGATCAGATCGATGGCCTTTCGCCGGCCATCTCCATCGACCAGAAGACGACGAGCCACAATCCGCGTTCCACGGTCGGCACGGTCACGGAAATCTACGATTATCTGCGCCTCTTGTTCGCAAGGGCCGGCCGCCCGCACTGCCCCAAATGCGGCAAGCCCATCACGCAGCAGACGATCGATCAGATGATTGATCAGATTAAGGAACTGCCGGAACGCACGAAGCTGCTCATCATGGCGCAGGTCGTGCGTGGCAAGAAGGGCGAGCACAAGAAGATCCTGGCGCATATCCGCCATGAAGGCTATGTGCGCGTGCGCATCGATGGCGAAGTCATGGACGTCGGCGAGGATATCCAGCTCGAAAAGAACAAGAAGCACACGATTGAAGTCGTCATCGACCGTCTCGTCGTGCGCGAGGGCATGGAAACGCGCCTCGCTGATTCGCTGGAGACGGCGCTGAAGCTTGGCGATGGCGTGGCCTATGTGCAGATCGTCGATGGCGAACTCCTGATGTTCAGCGAGAATTTTGCCTGTGTCGACTGCGGCATCAGCCTGCCCGAGATCACGCCGCGCATGTTCTCCTTCAACAATCCGTACGGCGCCTGCCCGGTCTGCATGGGACTCGGCAGCCATATGGAATTTGACGAGGAGCTCGTCCTGCCGGATCCGGAGCTCAGCGTGGGCGGCGGCGTCTTTGCACCGCTCTCGAAGAACCTGCATTCCTATGCGATGTGCGTGATGAAGGCGCTGCTCGAGTCACGCGGCTACACGCTGGAGACACCCTGGAACGAGATTGACAAGAAGACGCAGGAGGTCCTGCTGCATGGCTCTGGCGATGAACGCTACAAATTCCATTACGTGAATATGTTTGGGGAGAACAAGGAGTATTTCGTCCCGTTTGAAGGCGTCATGCCCCTGCTCTCGCGCCGCTATCAGGAGACGGACTCCGATGAGATGCGCGAGTCCTACGAAAACTACATGACGGAGATCCCCTGCAAGGCCTGCCACGGTGCGCGCCTCAAGCCGGAGACGCTTTCCGTCACGGTGGGCGGCAGGAACATCTATGAAGTCACGACCATGACCATTCGTCAGGCCGATGCCTTCTTTGATAACCTGGAACTCACGGCACGCGAACAGAAAATCGCCAGTCAGATCCTCAAGGAAATCCATGCGCGCCTGAGCTTCCTGCTGAATGTCGGCCTCGACTACCTGACGCTCTCGCGCTCGGCTGGCACGCTCTCGGGCGGCGAGGCCCAGCGCATCCGTCTGGCCACGCAGATTGGCTCGGGCCTGCAGGGCGTTCTCTATGTCCTCGATGAGCCGAGCATCGGTCTTCATCAGCGCGACAACAACCGGCTGCTCGCGACGCTCAAGCATCTGCGCGATCTCGGCAATACGCTGATCGTCGTCGAGCACGATGAGGATACGATGTACGCGGCAGACCACATCGTCGACATCGGTCCGGGTGCCGGTGCGCACGGCGGCCAAGTCGTGGCACAGGGCACCGTCGAGGATATCATGAAGGTGCCCGAGTCCATTACGGGGCAGTATCTCTCGCGCCGGAAATTCATTCCCGTACCGGCCAAGCGCCGCCCGGGCAATGGAAAGTTCATCGAGGTCGTCGGCGCGGCGGAGAACAACCTCAAGAACTTGACGGTGAAATTCCCGCTCGGCACACTGACCCTCGTGACCGGCGTATCGGGCTCGGGCAAGTCGACGCTCGTCAACGAGATCCTCTACAAGGGCATAGCCTCGCGCCTCTACCACGCGAAGGGCAAGCCAGGCAAACACAAGAAAATCAAGGGCCTCGAGAACATCGACAAGATCATCGACATCGATCAGCAGCCCATCGGCCGCACGCCGCGCTCGAATCCGGCGACGTACACGGGCGTCTTCGATGCCATCCGTGAGCTTTTCAGCCAGACGAGCGAGGCGCGCATGCGCGGCTACAAGGCCGGACGCTTCAGCTTCAACGTCAAGGGCGGCCGCTGCGAAGCCTGCAAGGGCGACGGCATCCTGAAAATCGAGATGCACTTCCTGCCCGATGTCTACGTCCCCTGCGAGGTCTGCAAGGGCGCGCGCTACAACCGCGAGACGCTCGAAGTGCGCTATAAAGGAAAGAATATCTCGGAAGTGCTCGATATGACCATCGACGAGGCTGTGGACTTCTTTGCCAATGTGCCGCGCATTGCGCGCAAGCTCAAGATTATCCAGGATGTCGGCCTCGGCTACATCAAGCTCGGTCAGCCGGCCACGACGCTCTCGGGCGGCGAAGCCCAGCGCGTCAAGCTGGCGACGGAGCTCTCGCGCCGCTCGACGGGCAAGACGCTCTACATCCTCGATGAGCCGACGACGGGACTCCATACGGCGGATATCCACAAACTCCTCGACATCCTGCAGCGCCTCGTCGACGGCGGCGATACGGTCGTCGTCATCGAGCACAACCTCGACGTCATCAAGACGGCGGACTACATCATTGACCTCGGCCCCGAGGGCGGTGACCAGGGCGGCACCATCGTGGCGACGGGACGCCCCGAGGACATCGTCAAGGTTCCTGCGTCGTATACCGGGAAGTTCCTGCAGCCGCTTCTTCAGGAACGGAATGGCTGAATGGCGCCGGCACGAATCGCCTGCTGGACGGTACTTGACAAAGGCAAATAATCGTTCATAATAAAAGAAAAACAAGAGTTTTGGAGGTGTGTATGATGGATCTTTTGAAATCGCTTTTGGCGGCCTTTGCTGCCATCGGTGTGGCGGTGGGGGGCTCGCTCTTCATGCTGGCCATCGCTGTCATCGTCATCTGTCTGATCCTGACCGGTTTTGGCGCGATGCTGGGACTTTCTGTCGCGATCCTCTGGTTCATCATTCAGCTGGGACTGGCTTATATCGTGGGCAGTATCATTCATTTCGTTGCCGAAAAGATACTGGCCTGGCTCTACGATACGACGCAGGTCAGCTTCCTGGCATATCCGTATCAGCGCCATCGCGTGTCACTGGCCGTAGCCGTCATCGGTGTTCTCTGGATCTGGTTTGGCTGAACACAGGCAGGGCAGGATGCCATCGTGGGAAGATTGTATCATCCCACGATGGCATTTTTTTCATCTCAATCCTGTATCATGATCATGCAGAAAAGGCATGAGCGATTTTCCGTTTCGTAATTGACTATTCCCTGTCGTTGACCTAATATATGATATATATTTTCATTTCCCCTGTGTCTCGAGACGCCAGAGGAAGAATCTCTGGAATGAGGTGTGTGTTTTCATGGAAGTCTCGTTCATACAAATTGCCATCATCTGTGCAACGATTGCCGTGGTCCTCGGCTTCGGCATCCGCGCCGCGCGCTCCGTCCATTCGACGAAGGGCTTCAGCGTCGGCGGACGTTCGGCCGGCGTGCCGCTCGTCGCGGGCGGCATCGCAGGTACCTGTGTCGGCGGTGGCGCCACCGTCGGCACGGCACAGCTGGCCGCGACGACCGGCCTTTCGGCCTGGTGGTTCACGATCGGTTCGGGCGTCGGCCTCATCATCATGGGGCTCTTCTATGCCAAGCCCCTGCGGCGCACGGCATTGGAAACGATTCCGCAGTTCCTGGCTCAGAATTTCGGCCTGACCTGCGGCGTGTTCTCGAGCATCGTCTCGTCCATCGGCATCCTGTTCAGTGCTGTGGCCAGCTGCCTGCCGGCCATCTACATCATTTCGGTCCTGTTCGGCATTTCCTTTGTGCCGGCGACCATTCTGCTCGTACTGGCCGTCGCGGCCTATGCGTTTTTCGGCGGCATGAAGAGTGCCGGCGTCGGCGGTATCCTCAAGATGATCGTCATCTGGGTCACGATGGCCATTGCCGGTTTCATGGCCGGCCATGCAGTGCTGACGGATCCTGCCGTCTCGTCTGCCCTGCCTGCCGGCACGTTCAATCTGTTCCACGGGGACATCAGCCATATCCTGGCCAACTTTGCCTCGGTCGTCATCGGCATGCTCTGTACGCAGTCGTATATCCAGGCAATCTTTTCGGCCTCGAACCCGCGCACGGCTTCGGTGGCCGCGTTCACGGCGGCGCTCATCAGCCTGCCGGTCGGCCTGCCCTGCGCGATGGTCGGCATCTACATGGGCGCCGTTCACCCGGAGGTCACGCCAATCCTTTCGCTGCCCGTATACCTCCTGATGGAACAGCCGACGCTGCTCGGCGGCATTGCGATGGGCGGCATCATGCTCTCGCTGATCGGCTCGATCGCCGGCCTTTCGCTGGGCATCGGCACGATGCTCTCACGCGATATCTTCCACCGTGCCCGCGTCACGCTGCGCGCCCGCAAAATCCATAAACTGGCCGAGAATCCCGAGCAGCAGGAGATCGACATCACGGAGATTCCCACGGTCAATCATCCGTACCATCTCTCAGAGCTTGCGGTCACGCGGCTCATCGTGCTGCTGACGATCGCACTGGCGGCGTTCATCGCCCTGCTCAACGAGGGCTCGCAGGTCCTGTTCTGGAATTACCTCTCGATGGCGCTTCGGAGCGGCGGCATCTTCCTGCCGCTGAGTTTTGCGATTTTCGCCTCGGGCACGATCACGAATCTCAGCGCCACGCTCTCGATGGCGTGTTCCACCGCCGCCGCACTGCTCGTCGTTTTCCTCGGTGCCGCCGGCAATCCGCTGTTTTTCGGCCTGGCCGTCAGCGCGCTGTTCCTTGTGCCGTGCTATCTGCGCCACCGGTAAGAGCATATGTTTGTTTTGTGCATTACCGGGGTGACCATACAGCAGGATTTTTCCTTCGGGCGTGGAATATTAAAATAGAATAAAGACGTTTGGCATCCCTGCTGTCTTTGGCGGCAGGGATGTTTGATACTTGGCATAGGGGGCAGCTTCATGGAATCCAATTTTTTATTTCTGCTCGAACGGTTTCCCGTGCTGGCGCGCTTCGGGCAGCAGGCTGAGCGTTACTGGCAGTCGGACGCCAACGCGTGTCTCATGAAGCTGGGCATGATCGGGGAAACCATCGTCCAGCTCATCTACGACATCGATGTCATCGAGCATCCGGTGCCGGATGACGCCGTACACCGCATCCGCCGTCTTGAGCGCGAGGGCTACATCGCGCCGGATATTGCCGCCATTCTTCACACGCTGCGCAAGAAGCGCAACCTTGCCGTTCACGAAAGCTATGAATCGATCGAGGACTGCAGGCTCCTGCTGCCGCTTGCCTATACGCTTACCGAATGGTTTTACGAGACGTATGGCGATTACCGCTATGAGCATCGCGACTTCGTGTCGCCGGAGGTCATGGAAGCGCGCGAATCCGCTGCCGAGCGCCGGAGGGAAGCGGCCCATGATGAAGAAGTGGCGGTAAAGGCCATTGAGACGGCAAAGGCCGAACGCCTGACGCGCGCCAAACGCCAGCAGCGTGCCGGCCTCGCCGCCCTGCACCGTCACAAGAGCGAAGCGGAGACGCGTATGGCCATCGATGAACAGCTGCGCCGCGTGGGCTGGGAGGCCGACACGCAAAAGCTGCGCCACAGCAGGGGCACGCGCCCGCAGAAGGGCAGGAACATGGCCATTGCGGAGTGGCCGACCAGCACGGGACCCGTTGACTACGCCCTGTTCTGCGGGGAGAAGATGGTTGCCGTCGTCGAGGCCAAGGCGGCGTACAAGGACGTCGCTTCTGTGCTCGACGGGCAGGGCAGGCGCTACGCCGTTGTCGCAGAAGAGCAGGCTCCTTACGCCGCCGGCCGGTGGGGGGACTATCAGGTCCCCTTCACCTTCGCGACGAACGGCCGCCCCTACATCGAACAGTACAAGGAGAAATCTGGCATCTGGTTCCAGGATCTGCGCGACCCGATGAACATCCCGCACGCCCTGCGCGGCTGGATGTCGCCCGACGGCATCCTGGCACTCCTGCAGCAGGACAAGGCAGCGGGGGAGAAGCGTCTCGCCGCCGAGCCCTACGATGAGCTGCGTGACCCGCAGGGCTTGAGCCTCAGGGACTATCAGGTCAGAGCCGTCGAAGCCGTTGAGCAGGCCCTCTCTGACGGCCAGAACTCGATGCTGCTCGCGATGGCGACCGGTACGGGCAAGACGCGCCTGATTCTCGCGCTTATCTACCGCTTCCTCAAGACCGGCCGTTTCCGCCGCATCCTCTTCCTCGTCGACCGCAATGTCCTCGGCGCGCAGGCAGAGGATACCTTCCGCGAAGTCAAGCTCGCCGAGCTCCAGACGCTCACGCAGATCTACAATGTCCAGGGCATTGCCGACGATGCCGTCGTCGAACGCGAGACGAGCGTGCAGGTCGCGACGGTTCAGAGCCTCGTGCGCCGCATCCTCTATCACGAGGGCGAGGCGATGCCGGCCGTCACGGACTTCGACCTCGTGATTATCGATGAAGCGCACCGCGGCTACATCCTCGACCGCGACATGAGCGAGGACGAGGTGCTCTATCGCGACCAGCGCGACTATCTGAGCAAATACCGCAATGTCGTCGAGTACTTCGATGCCGTGAAGATCGCGCTGACGGCGACGCCCGCGCTGCATACGACGCAGATTTTCGGCACGCCGGTTTTCACGTATTCCTACCGTGAGGCCGTCGTCGACGGCTACCTCGTCGACCACAATGCACCCATCCACATCGAGACGGAGCTTTCCACCAGGGGCATCCACTACGAGCAGGGCGAGCAGGTCGTGATGCTCGACCCCGAGACGGGCGAACTCCTCAATGGCGCGCAGCTGGCGGACGAGCTCGACTTCGATGTCGACGACTTCAACCGTACGGTCATCACGGAGAATTTCAACCGCGCCGTGCTGAAGGAGATTGCCGACCGTTTCGACCCGGCCGAACGCTCACAGGGGAAAATGCTCATTTTCGCCGCCAACGACCAGCACGCCGACCTCATCGTGCGCCTGCTGCGTGAAATCTATGAGGGCATCGTGCCCGCGTGTGCCATCAGCAAGATCACGGGCACCATCGAGAACGGGAATCAGAAAAAGATACGCGAAGCCGTGCTGCACTTCAAGAATGAGCAGTATCCGAGCATCGTCGTGACGGTAGACCTGCTCTCGACGGGCATCGATGTCCCGGAGATCACGACGCTCGTCTTCCTGCGCCGCGTGAAGTCCCGCATCCTCTTTGAGCAGATGCTCGGCCGTGCGACGCGCCTGTGTCCGGCCATCCACAAGGAGGCCTTTGATATCTACGACCCGGTCGGCACGTATGCTGCTCTCGAAACAGTCAGCAATATGAAGCCCGTCGCCGCCAACCCGAAGGAGACGTTTGCCAAGATGCTCGACGGGCTCGAGCAGGAAGCGCTGGCAGCTGACGGGGACGATGACCGGGCGAGACAGAAACGGCTCAGTGCCCGTCTTGACCGCTTCACGAGCCGCCTGCGCCGCAAGAGCAAATTGCTCGACAAGGCACAGGACAAAGAAGCGGCGGCCTCGCTGACCATTGCGGGAAAAGTGCCGGCCTCGCTGACGGATTTCATCAACCAGGTGCACGCACTGCCCAGTGAGCAGGCGCGTACCGTCCTGCTCGCGAACCGCGAGTCCGTTACGAATCTGGAAGCCATTTACCGCACGCGCAGGGGCATTGTCATCGACAGCCACGAAGACCGTGTCATCAGCGTCCGCTCCGGCTACGGCGAAGGGGAGACGCGGCCGGAGGACTACATCGAATCCTTCACCGCATGGGTCCGCGAGAACCGCGACAAGGTCGAGGCGCTCAGGATCATCTGCACGCGGCCGCAGGACCTCACGATGCAGGAACTCAAGAGCCTGCGCAAGCAGCTCAGCGAGCTGCATTTCACCGAGCGCCAGCTGTCGGAGGCTATGGCGGGCGGTGATGGGGCAGCCGTCACGGCCGATATCATCAGCCTCATACGACGCGCGACCATCGGCACGCCGCTCAAGAGCCACGCGGAGCGCATTCACGATGCCGTCAGCCGGCTGATCGATGAACTGCGCCGGCAGAATCAACTCACCAAGCCGCAGGAAAATGTTCTGCGCAAGATCGAGAAATACTTCCTGGCCGATGAGAATTACGTCATCGGCATGCAGATGTTCAGCGAAGACCGCCGCTTCAAGATGGAGGGCGGTCTGCCGCGCCACGATAAAATCTTCCATGGTCATCTGGCGGAAGTCATCGACAAACTCAACAATTATCTCTATGACGATGGAGGAAAATCGGCATGACCACACAAGAAATCGTAGCGAAACTCTGGAACCTCTGCAACGTCCTGCGCGATGACGGCATCACTTATCATCAGTACGTGACCGAGCTGACCTATATCCTCTTCCTCAAGATGGCAAAGGAGACGGGCGCCGAGGACACGATACCCGAAGACTGCCGCTGGGATGCCCTCCGGGTCCTGAAGGGGCTCGAACTCAAGAACCGTTACAAGACCGTACTCGACAAGCTCGGTACGGAAACGCAGGGCCGCGTGCGCGAAATCTACGCCGGAGCCGCGACGAACATCGACGAGCCGAAGAACCTCGAGAAGATCATCGCGAGCATCGACGAACTTGACTGGTTCTCCGCGAAGGAAGAAGGGCTCGGCAGCCTCTACGAGGGCCTGCTCGAGAAGAATGCCAACGAGAAGAAATCCGGCGCGGGCCAGTACTTCACGCCGCGCGTGCTCATCGATGTCATGACGCAGCTCGTGAAGCCGCAGCCTGGCGAGCTTTGCAACGACCCCGCCTGTGGCACGTTCGGCTTCATGATCGCCGCCGCGCAGTACGTCAAGTCTCAGACGGATGACTACGCCGACCTCACGGCAGATATGGCGGACTTTGAGATAAAGGAGGCCTTCTCCGGCTGTGAGCTCGTTCACGACACGCACCGCCTCGCGCTCATGAATGCCATGCTGCACGGCATCGAAGGACCAATCTTCCTTGGCGACACGCTTTCCAACTTCGGCAAGCGGTTCAAGGATTACGATGTCGTGCTGACGAATCCGCCGTTTGGCACGAAGAAGGGCGGCGAGCGCGCGACGCGCGACGATTTCACCTATACGACGAGCAACAAGCAGCTCAACTTCCTCCAGCACATCTATCGCAGCCTCAAGCCCGACGGCAAGGCGCGCGCCGCCGTCGTCCTGCCCGACAATGTGCTGTTCGCGGACGGCGATGGCCAGGCGATCCGCCGCGACCTCATGGAGAAATGCGACCTGTACACCATCCTGCGCCTGCCGACGGGCATCTTCTACGCCCAGGGAGTCAAGACGAACGTGCTCTTCTTCACGCGCGGCGCAGCCGACCAGGGCAATACCAAAGAAGTCTGGTTCTACGATCTGCGCACGAACATGCCGTCCTTCGGCAAGACGCACCCGCTGCGCAAAGAGGACTTCGCCGACTTCGTCAAGGCGTATGAGGCGGACGACCGCCGCAGCATCGCCGACGAGCGCTGGCACTGTTATACGCGCGAGGAGATTGCCGCGAAGGACGACAGCCTCGACCTCGGCCTCATCAAGGACGACTCCATCATCGACTACGAAGATCTGCCCGATCCCGTCGAGGGCGCCGAGAGTGCCATCGCGAGTCTCAAGGACGCCGTGCAGCTCCTGCAGGAAGTCGCTGATGAACTGCGCGCGGCAAAGGAGAAGTGAGCATGGCCAAGAAAAAACAGGAAATGACACCAGAAGAACGCCTTGCCGCTGCCCTCGTACCCGGAGAGGAACAGCCGTATCAGCTGCCAGAGGGATGGAAGTGGGTGTATCTGGGAAAAATCACTACGATTGTTGGCGGTGGAACACCATCATCCAGTCATCCAGAATATTACGATGGAGGAGAGGTCCCTTGGATTACTCCGGCAGATTTATCAAATTACCATGAAGTATATATTTCACGAGGTAAGAAAAATATTACGGAACAGGGACTGGCAAAGTCTTCGACGAAGTTAATGCCACCCAATACAGTGCTTCTGTCGTCCAGAGCGCCGATTGGCTATGTCGCGATTGCTGAAAATGACATTTGTACAAATCAGGGATTCAAGAGTTTTCTTCCGTCCGTGCACTTTGAGCCTCGGTATTTATATTGGTTTTTTAAGGGGAATCAAACACTTCTGACCCAGTATGCAAGTGGAACGACTTTTTTGGAATTATCGGCAAGACGCGCAGGAGAAATAAAGTTTCCTATTGCTCCGATTTCCGAGCAGCAACGCCTTGTCGCGCGCATCGAGTCCCTGTTTGCCAAGCTCGATGCTGCCAAGGAAAAGGTACAGTCCGTCTTCGATGCCCACGAAATGCGCAAAGCCGCCCTGCTGCATGATGCTTTTGCAGGAAAACTGACAGCGAAGTGGAGGACGGAACAAGGGATATCATTTGATGTATGGCGCGTAGAAAAGCTGGAAAATCTTTGTGAAAAAATCACTTGCGGAAAGACACCTAAAAATGATATATCATCGCAAGGAGAGATTCCTTACCTGAAAGTGTACAACATTGTGAACGATGAAATAGATTTTTTATCTAAGCCGCAATATATACCAAGATATGTTCACGACACGAAGTTAAAATCATCCATACTTAAGCCGAACGATGTGATTATGAACATTGTCGGCCCGCCACTGCGAAAAATTGCAATAATTCCCGATACATATCGCGAATGGAATATGAATCAAGCGATTGTAAGATTCCGTCCCAAAGATGGTTTAAATTATCGTTTTTTGTATTATGCCTTGTTGAATCCAGAGACGCTGGATGATGTTATTCAAAAGACAAAAGGTGTTGTGGGTCAAGCAAACATTTCCATAACACAATCAAGAAACCTAAAGATAAAACTCCCGTCTCTTTCTGAGCAGCAAGAGATTGTTCGTATCCTTGATCGGCTGCTTGGCCGCGAGGAGCAGGTTCGACAGTCGGCGGAGTCGGTGCTGGAAACGATTGATCGCATGAAACAGTCCATACTCGCGCGGGCATTCCGCGGCGAGCTTTAAGGGGCTGAGCTGGATCTTGCGTGATGATTACTGATAGGATGAATACGATGGAAAAAGATTGGATACCAGATATCTACAGCGATGTCCCGGTGGCGTATGTAGTCTATAAGCTGATCTTCGCCGAGGATGGCAAGACCGTGCAGGACGCGCAGTACGTCTTTGTCAACAAGATTTACTGCGAGATGGCGGGGCTGACAAAAGAAGAGCTTTTGGGGAAGCGCTTCTTGGAGGCCTACGAGAATGCGGACCTCGTCTGGATGACGTATTGTACGAGGGCGTATCAGGCGGGCAGGGCCATCCGTGACTGCATATATGCGCCGGAGATCGATCATTGGCTGGATTTCACGATCATGCCGCTCGAGCAGCCGGGCTATGTCGCTTACACATTCATGAATGTCGATCTCGACCGTGCGCGGCAGCTGCAGATGAAGCGCGAGTACACGACGAACGACATCATCCTGCGCATCTCGAAGATTCTCAACGGCGAGGACGATTACGAGACGGCGATGAACCACGCGCTGCGGGAGCTCAGCCATGTGCTGCACCCGGACCGTCTCTACATCCTCGAGACGGATGGCGAGACCGTCTCGAATACCTTTGAGTGGTGTGCGCCGGGCGTTCAGCCGGAGATGGATACGCTGCAGCATCTCGACTATCAGACGTACATCGGCGGCTGGGAGAAGTTCCTCGAGAAGGCGTCGAGCGTTATCATCGAGGATATCGAGATTTTGAGGGACGACGATCCCGTCGACTACTGGAACCTCAAGCGTCAGGGCATTGAGCGCATCATCGACGCGCCGTTCTATCACGCGGGCGAGCTCATCGGTTACCTCGGCGTCGACAACTATGAGAAGAGTGAACTTGTCAATACGGTCACGGTGCTCGAGACGGTGTCGTACTTCATCGCCTCGAAGATCACGAACCATCGCCTCATGGTGGAGCTCGAGCGTGCGAGCCGCTACGATGCGCTGACAGGGCTGCACAACCGCAACGCCTGCATCGAGAAGATTGACTTCCTGATGCAGCATTCGAGCTATGCGGGCATCGTCTACGCGGACGTCAACGGCCTCAAGGAGATTAACGACATGCACGGCCATCAGGCAGGCGATGAAGCGCTGAAGCGGGTGGCCCGGCTGCTCGCGAAGTGCTACGGCCTCGAGAACACCTACCGCATGGGCGGCGATGAATTCCTCGTGCTGATGCCGCTCGTCACAGCACTCGATTTCAAGAACAGCTTCCGCCGCCTGCGCGAGCTGGTCGGCCGTGAACAGGACTTGTCCATTGCCCTCGGCAGCAACTGGGTACCCGACACCGCGCACCTGAACGAAGCCATCTGCCGCACCGACCAGCGCATGTACAGCGACAAAGTCGAGTACTACAACCGCCACGGCAAAAAAATCCACGACCGCCACATCCCGCCCGAGATTCGGCAATCCACCGAAACAGAATCGCCTGTTTCTGTCTGACGACATGAAAAATCCCCATAAGAGCCTTGGAACGCTCATTTTCCAGGGCTTCTATGTTTTTTAGTGGCAAAGTTTCTTTTATGAGATCAGGTCTTTTCCTGAGATAAGTCGGATATACTTTTACCGAAGACATGCTGGTTGCAATTTTTTTTTGCATGTGATAAGATGATTTCCATATAAAGCAAAGACGATGAGGAAGAAGAGTACGCGCCTGGCCTGGTGCAGAGAGGGGACGGCTGGTGAGAGTCCCGGCAGGAGGGTGCGGAAGGTAGCTTCGGAGTTTTCCGGCTGAACGTCAGTAGGCGGGGACGTGGGCGGCGTTAACGCGAGAGTCATGCGGCCGTGGCTGCATGAGAAGATTGGTGGTACCACGAAGGCAGGCGCTTTCGTCCTTTTGGACGGAGGCGCTTTATTTTTTTGAGGAGGATTCGTATGCCAGAGAAAGAAGAGCTCGGGAACAACATCCCGAAGGTTTATGACCCGCAGTCGTTTGAGAAGAAATGGTATGAGTTCTGGGAGAAGAACAAGTTCTTCCATGCTGAGGTCGACAAGAGCAAGAAGCCGTACAGCATGGTCATCCCGCCGCCAAATGTCACGGGCCAGCTGCACATGGGTCATGCGCTTGACAATACCCTGCAGGACATCCTGATCCGCTACCACCGCATGCAGGGCTACAACACGGTCTGGATCCCGGGCTGTGATCACGCCGGCATAGCGACGCAGGCCAAGGTTGAGGCCGCTCTGCGCAAAGAAGGCACGAACCGCTATGAACTCGGCCGCGAGAAATTCCTCGAGCGCGTCTGGGACTGGAAGGAGAAGTTCGGCAGCCGCATCATGTTCCAGCTGCGTTCGCTCGGCTCTTCGCTTGACTGGGACCGCGAGCGCTTCACGATGGACGAGGGCTGCAGCCGCGCCGTCCGCGAGGTCTTCGTCAGCCTCTACGAAAAAGGACTTATCTATCAGGGCACGCGCATCACGAACTGGTGCCCGTCGTGCAACACGGCCATCTCGGACATCGAGGTCGAGCACGAGACGGAGCAGGGCCACCTCTGGCATCTGCGCTATGAGGTAGAGGGAGAGACGGGCAAGTATGTCGAGATCGCGACGACGCGTCCGGAGACGATGTTCGGCGATACGGGCGTCGCCGTCCATCCGGATGACGAGCGCTACAAAGATCTCGTCGGCAAGACGCTGATCCTGCCGGTCGTCGGCCGCCGCATCCCGCTGTTCGCCGATGAATACGTCGACAAGAACTTCGGCACGGGCGCCGTCAAGGTTACGCCGGCGCACGATCCGAACGACTTCGAGATGGGCCAGCGCCATCACCTCGAGGAAATCAAGGTCATTGGCAACACGGGCAAGATGCTCGAGGGTGCCGGCAAGTATGCGGGCATGGACCGCTATGAATGCCGCAAGGCTCTCGTCAAGGAGCTCGAGGAGACGGGCGTGCTCGTCTCGGTCGAGGATCATGAGCATTCCGTCGGCCATTGCTCGCGCTGCCATTCGACGATTGAGCCGCTCGTCTCGAAGCAGTGGTTCGTCAAGATGGAGGGCCTCGCAAAACCGGCCATCGAGGCGGTAAAGGACGGACGCATCCAGTTCGTGCCGGAACGCTTCACGAAGACGTACATCAACTGGCTCGAGAACATCCGCGACTGGTGCATCTCGCGTCAGCTCTGGTGGGGCCACCGCATCCCGGCGTGGTACTGCGATGACTGCGGCGAGACGAGCGTTTCGCGTACGGATCTCACGGAGTGCCCGCACTGTCATAGCAAGCATATCCATCAGGATGAGGACGTGCTCGACACGTGGTTCAGCTCGGGGCTCTGGCCGTTCGAGACGTTCGGCTGGCCGGACAAGACGCCGGAGCTCGAGCAGTTCTACCCGACGGCGACGCTCGTCACGGGCTATGACATCATCTTCTTCTGGGTCGCACGCATGGTCATGATGGGCCTGGAGTTCGGCAAGGACATCCCGTTCCATCACGTCTTCATTCACGGCCTCGTGCGCGACAGCCAGGGCCGCAAGATGAGCAAGTCGCTCGGCAACGGCATCGACCCGGTCGAGGTCGTCGAGAAGTACGGCGCCGATACGCTGCGCTTCATGCTCATTACGGGCAACACGCCGGGCAACGATATGCGCTTCTACTGGGAGCGCGTCGAGAGTGCGCGCAACTTCGCCAACAAGATCTGGAATGCGTCGCGCTACATGCTCATGAACCTCGAGGGCTTCGATAAGAGCTTCAAGCCGGAGGAGAACGACTTCACGCTTGCCGACAAGTGGATCCTTTCGCGCTATGCCAAGACGGCGGAAGGCGTCACGAAGAGTCTCGATAACTTCGAGCTCGGCGAGGCCGGCCGCATGATCTACGAGTTCATCTGGAACGAGTTCTGCGACTGGTACATCGAGCTCACGAAGGCCCGTCTCTACGACAAGGAAAATGTGCGCGCCAAGAATACGGCGCTCTATGTCCTTTCCTATGTCCTCGAGCATACGCTGCGCCTGCTGCATCCGTTCATGCCGTTCCTCACGGAGGAGATCTGGCAGAAGGTGCCGCATGACGAGACGTTCAAGAGCATCATGATCGCGGACTGGCCGACGGAGAGCGATGCGCTCGTCAACGATGCAGCCGAAGCACAGATGACGGCCATCATGGAGACGATCAAGACGGTGCGCAATCTGCGTGCCGAGGTCGGTGCGGCTCCGGGCCACAAGAGCGAGGTCATGCTCCACTTCACGGAAAGCGGCCTGCGTGAGGTCTTCGCCGAGAACGAGGGCTACCTCAAGGCGCTCGCTGCGGCTGAGCCGGTCACGCTGCTCGCGGACGATGCCGAGAAGCCGGAGAACGCCATGGCCGGTGTTGTCGATGGTGTCGAGATCTACCTGCCGCTCAAGGGCCTCATCGATGTCGAGAAGGAAACGGCCCGCCTGCAGAAGGAACTAGACAAGCTCGAGAAGGAGATCAAGCGCCTCACGGGCAAGCTCAGCAACGAGGGCTTCCTCAAGAAGGCCCCGGAGGCTGTCGTCGCCAAGGAGCGCGAGAAGCTCGCCGGCTATGAGGAGAAGAAGCAGGCTGTCGAGGGACGTATCCAGGATCTTGCCAAGCTTTGAGAAATGGAGCGACGTGATATGAATTATCAGGAAGCCATTTCCTATCTGGAAGGGCTGAAGATTTTTGGCATCCGGCTCGGACTCAGCCGCATCACCAGGCTGCTGGAGCTCCTGGGGGAGCCGCAGGATCGTTACCGCACAATCCATGTGACGGGGACGAATGGCAAGGGCTCTGTCTCGGCCATGCTCGAAGGCATCCTGCGCCGCAGCGGCATCCATACGGGCTTTTACAGCTCGCCGCATCTCGTTTCCTATACGGAGCGCATCCGCGTGGACGGTCAGGCCATCAGCGAGCAGGAGTTTGCTGACGGCGTGGCGCTCATCCGTAAGAAGGCGGAGCAGATGGCGGCGGAAGGCGACGAGTATCCGACGCAGTTCGAGGTCCTGACGGCCCTGGGCTTTTACTATTTCGCCAAGTGCCAGGTCGAATACGCTGTCATCGAGGTGGGTCTCGGCGGCACGCTCGATTCGACGAATGTCATCACGCCGGAGGTATCGGTCATCACGAATGTCACGTTTGAGCACGCGGATAAGCTGGGCGGTACGCTTGCAAGCATCGCGGAGAACAAGGCGGGCATTATCAAGGAGGGCGTGCCGGTGGTCACGGCGGCCACGGGCGAGCCGCTCGCTATCATCCGCAGCCGGGCTGAGGAAAAGAATGCCGATATCTTCGTGGCCGGTGAGGATTTCTCCTCGCGTTTCCTGTCCTGTGACGGGCGCACGCAGAAGCTGGAATTTACCTCCGAGCTGCTGGGGGTCGACAGGGAGCCGTATGAACTCCATCTGCTGGGCCGCCATCAGGTGGAGAACAGTTCGCTCGCTGTCATGACCTGCACGCTCCTGCACAACATCGATGAACGCATCACGATCACGCATGTCCGCGAGGCCCTGCGCATCGTGAGCTGGCCGGCCCGCTTTGAGCTCATCGAGCTTTCCGGGCAGAAGGTTCTCATTGACGGTGCTCATAATCCGGCTGGCATGCGCGTGCTGCGCCAGAGCCTCGATGATATTTTCCCCGCTGAGCAGCGCGTGCTGCTGCTCGGCATCCTGAAGGACAAGGACATCGACACAATGCTCGATATCCTTTTGCGTCCGACGGATACCGTCGTCGTGACCATGCCGCAGTCAGAACGCGCGGACAGCGCGGACGATCTGCTGCGCCGCGTGGCACCGGCCGTCCAGCATGTCGAGTCTTTCGCGGATAACCGCGAGGCTCTGCGGCGTGCCCTGGAACTGGCGAATAAGGAGCGCCTCCTCGTCATTGCGGGGTCTCTGTACCTCGTTGGCGGGGTGCGCCAGATGCTGCTCGCACGAAAGGATTGAGGTCATGGAGGATAATCAGACATCGGTACATATCCGTCAGAAACGCCGGGTCATCATGCGCGAGCGGCGCCGCCGCCGCATCCGGGCGATTGCCTGGTATGGCCTGCTCGCTGAGGTATTCCTGCTGCCGCTTTCGCCGGGCGCGGCGACCGCAGCTCTCCTGATCGCGAGCATCGCGACGGGGCTCCGTCTCTGGAAGGATGAGGAATTCCATTTCCGTCATCTGCCCTTTGACGTGCCGGCTATGCTCTTCGTGGTCATCAGCGCCCTGTCGGTGCTGGCTTCGCCAAACCGGGCGTTCAGTTTCTACAATTACTACAATCTTGTCGGCGTATACGTGCTGACGTATCTTTTAATCGGGCAGAATGTCCGGCAGCCGCAGCAGATGAAAATCATGCTGCGCGTGGCTGGCGTTTCTGCCGTACTGGTCATCCTTTACGGATATTACCAGTTCCTGTTCGGCATCGATATCAGTTCGATGAAATGGGTCGATGGCGACGCCTTCCCGGAACTCCGGAAGCGCGTGTTCTCGACCTGGGAGAACCCCAACATCCTGGCGGGGTATCTCGATATCGTCATCTGTTTGGCCTTCGGCCTCTTCATGCATGCCGGGGAGCGGAAGATGCGCACGATATTTGGCGTCTTCATGCTGGCGGCTGCGGCCTGCCTGGCCATGACGTATGCGCGCGGTGCCTGCCTGGTCATCGCGGTGATTCTCGCTGGCTACGGCGCTTTGAAGGACCGCCGCGTGCTGCTCGCCTGCGTGGTTGTCGGCGCACTGCTGCTCGCCGCTGATCCGGTGCTCTACGAGCGGCTGACCTCCGTGTTCACGAAGGTCGATACGTCGACGGAGATGCGCCTGGCCTTCTGGGAGAGCACGGTGGCCATGATCCAGGACCATCCCTTCCTCGGCATTGGCTGGGGAGCCTACTGGATGGTTTATCCGGAATACGATTTCTATCTGCAGGGCGCGGATATCCTCATTGTCCATGCGCATAACATCTACCTGAATTACATGGCGGAGATCGGCATTCCCGGTGCAGTGGCGTTCTTCTGGTTCTTCTTCGGCACGATGTTCCTGGCCCTGCACCAGCCGTTCGGCGGCAGGGAGAAGGAGGGGGAGCAGCGCCTGCTGCGCGGTCTGTCCCTCGGTCTGGGGCTTGCCGTCTTGTCGGTGGCGCTCAATGGCCTGACGGATGACCTGCTCTTCAACATCCCGTCGTCGATGGTGCTCTGGATGATGGCCGCTCTGACCGGTGCGCTCTCCTTCCTGAGTCGGCCGGCTGCCGATGAGGAGAAGCAGGCCCTGCCGTTCGGCCTGGATGAGGAGAAGCTGCGTGCCATCGGTACGCGTGTATCCTCTCTGTGGCAGGCGCATGGGCCGTCCATGGAAGAATCTGTGGCGGAAAAAGATGCAAATTCAGAAAATACAACGGCACCTGAAACAAAAACCGAGGCTGTTTCGGAGAAAACCGAGGCACCGCAGGAACAAGCTGGCAAAAAGCCGGCTGACGATGGCCATGTGACCATCTCGGCCGAAGACATTGCCGCCATCATCGAGGAGGCTTCGGTAAAGAAGTCTGACGCGCAGGAAACGGCTGATGCGCAGGACCCGGCTGCGCCGCAGCCCAGCGAAACGGCTGACGGCGATGCGGCTGCGCAGGCAGAGGAACAGGCTGCCGAGGACAAAACCGACACAGCCGATAAAGCCGACAAAGCAGCCAAAGACGGTGCAGATGATGCAGATGCTGTGGCTGATGCGGCCGATGCCGAAGAGACAGCCAGTTCACCGGATGCAGAAGAAGCATCAGATGAGCAGGCAGATGCGCCTGAAACGCAAGAGAAGGAGGATGCGCATGAAGGAACAGACAAGCATATCCAAGGCGACCATTGACCGCCTGCCGTTATATTTCCGCACCCTGCGGCTCGTGCAGGACGAGGGGCGGGATATCATTTCTTCCGAGGATCTCGGACGCCGTCTCGGCATCACGCCGGAGCAGATCCGCAAGGATCTCGCTTCCTTCGGCCAGTTCGGCAAGAAGGGCGTCGGGTACTACGTCAATGAGCTCAAGCGCAATGTGGGCGAGATACTGGGCCTCAACAACCATTGGAATATCGCGGTTGTCGGCATCGGTCATCTCGGCGCGGCGCTCGCCAACTACCAGAATTTCGTAACGCTGGGCTTCAATCTCGTGGCCCTTTTCGATCAGGACCCGAATGTCATCGGCACGATCGTCAACCACGTCAAGGTGGAGGATATCCGCAATCTCAAGAGGGTTGTCAAGGAACGCAATATCCAGATTGGCATTATCGCCGTTCCGGCTGCTTTTGCACAGGGCGTGGCCGACCAGCTTGTCGATGCCGGTGTCAAGGGCATCTGGAATTTTGCCCCCATCAAGATGAAGGTCCCCGAAACGATGCATATCGTCAATGAAGATCTGTCCATCGGGCTCAGCAGCCTTTCGTACCACATTACGAGAAAGTGAATATCGTCACGTACTCACGGACGTGCCGTCAATCAGACTGTATTGACGGCACGTCTTTTTCGTGGTATTCTTAGGCATGAGGCATAATTGATACATAACAATACGATAACCTATGATTATAGACTATCGTTATGATAACCTTGTGTTATAATTTTCTCAAACTCTCGTTTGTGAAGCACGGGGGCGAAGACCATTGTTGTATCGTATCCATGCTTTTACTGTTTTTTTACGAAGGGGAATCCCGATATCGATGGGGGAGGTTTTCTGATGATTGATATTCTCGATCGCGTGCGTAACAAGTCCCTGCAGGAGAAGATTGTGACTGCCGAAGAAGCTGCCGCATTCATCAAACCTGGCATGAATGTTGCGACGAGCGGATTCACAGCTTCTGCTTATCCAAAAGCTGTGCCGATTGCTCTGGCAGAGCGCATGAAGAAAGAACCGTTTACGATTAATCTGTGGACGGGTGCATCGACGGGCCCGGAGCTCGATGATGTCCTGGCTTCCGTACACGGCATCAAGAAACGTCTGCCGTATCAGACGGACAAGGTGCTTCGCAGTGAGATCAACGATGGCTCGGTCGATTATCTCGACCTGCATCTTTCGGAATCGGCTCAGCTGAGCCGCTGCGGCTATCTCGGCAAGATCGATGTAGCCATCGTCGAGGCATGTGCCATCACGGAAGAGGGCAACATCATCCCGACGACGTCTCTCGGCAACGCCGCTTCCTACGTGCAGTCGGCCGATACCGTCATCGTTGAGGTCAACGTATCTCAGCCGCTCGAGCTCGAGGGCATGCACGATGTCTACATCCCGCTCGACCCGCCAAACCGTCTGCCAATCCCAATCGTCAAGGCAGATGACCGCGTCGGCACGCCGTACATCCCGTGCACGCCGGAGAAGATCAAGTACATCGTTCCCTGCGATATCAAGGATCACACGCGTTCCCTGTCGGCCATCGACGAGAACTCCAAGAAGATGTCGGCCTTTACGCTCGACTTCCTGCAGAAGGAGATCGATGCGGGCCGCATGCCGAAGAACCTGCTGCCGCTGCAGTCGGGTGTCGGCAATGTCGCCAATGCCGTCATCGCAGGTTTCGTCGATTCGGACCTCAAGGATCTGACTGTTTACACCGAAGTCATCCAGGACGGCATGCTCGACCTCATCGATGCGGGCAAGCTGAATTTCGCTTCCGGCACGGCCTTCTCGCCGTCGCCTGAGGGCCTGGCACGCTTCTACAAAGATGTGGCAAAGTACAAGAAATATCTGCTGCTGCGCCCGGAGGAAATCTCCAACAGTCCGGAAGTCGTCCATCGTCTCGGCGTCATCGCCATGAATACGGCCATCGAAGTCGATATCTACGGCAACGTCAACTCGACCCATATCACGGGCACGAAGATGATGAACGGCATCGGCGGCAGCGGCGATTTCGCACGCAATGCTTACCTGACCATCTTCTACACGCCGTCGGTAGCCAAGGATGGCAAGATCTCCTCAGTTGTCCCGTTCTGCTCGCACATCGACCACACGGAACACGATGTCGATATCATCATCACGGAGCAGGGCATTGCCGACCTGCGCGGCAAGGCTCCGCGCGAGCGTGCGCTTGAGATCATCAACAACTGTGCTCATCCGGATTACCGTCCACAGCTGCTCGATTACTTCCAGCGTGCAGATGCTGCCACGAAGCACAATCATACGCCGCATATCCTCGAGGAAGCATTCTCGTTCCACGAGAAGTTCCTGAAGGACGGCACGATGAAATAAGCCATCAATCTCAAGATACATTTACATAGAGAATGACTGGAATGAAGTCAGGAGGATTTCCACTATGAGCAATGAAAAAATCCAGGCTGAGCTTGAAAAATACAAAGCCAGCGTCGAAAAAGCAATCGCCCGCTTCCCGGAGCGTCCGCATCTTCCGGAGCAGCGCCTCTATACGCCGCTCGACATCAAGGATGAGGACTATGCAGAGGAACTCAGCTTCCCAGGCGTTTATCCGTATACGCGCGGCGTACAGCCGACGATGTACCGCGGCCGCTTCTGGACGATGCGCATGTACGCAGGTTTCTCGACGGCTGAGGAATCCAACAAGCGCTACCGCATGCTGATTGAGAATGGCGCCACGGGCCTTTCCTGCGCCTTCGACCTGCCGACGCAGATCGGTTACGATTCCACGGACCCGATTGCAGAGGGCGAGGTCGGCAAGGTCGGTGTTGCCATCGATTCGCTGGCTGATATGGAGACGCTGTTCGACAAGATCGATCTGGGCAAGGTTTCCACGTCCATGACGATCAATGCACCGGCTTCGGTCCTGCTCGCCATGTACATCGCTGTTGCTGAGAAGCAGGGTGTTCCGGCTGACCAGCTGCGCGGTACGATCCAGAACGATATCCTCAAGGAGTATTCGGCCCGCGGCACGTACATCTTCCCGCCGCGTCCGTCGATGCGTCTGATCACGAATATCTTTGAATATTGCTCGAAATACGTACCGAAATGGAATACGATCTCCATTTCCGGCTACCATATCCGTGAGGCTGGTTCGACGGCTGCACAGGAAATCGCCTTCACGATTGCCGATGGTATCGCTTACTGCGAGGCAGCTCTCAAGGCTGGCCTGCACATCGACGATTTCGCCGGCCGTCTGTCCTTCTTCTGGAATGCACACAACAATGTGCTGGAAGAAGTTGCGAAGTTCCGTGCGTCCCGCCGTATCTGGGCCAAGGTCATGAAAGAGCGCTTCCATGCTCAGAAGGACAAGTCCATGAAGCTGCGCTTCCATACGCAGACGGCTGGTTCCATGCTGACGGCTCAGCAGCCGAACAACAACATCGTCCGCGTTGCTCTGCAGACGGCCGCTGCTGTCATGGGCGGTACGCAGTCCCTGCACACGAACTCCCGCGATGAAGCACTTGCTCTGCCGACGCAGGAATCCGTCACGATCGCTCTGCGCACGCAGCAGATCGTCGCTTACGAAAGCGGCCTGGCCGATGTCATCGATCCGCTGGCCGGCTCCTACTACGTCGAGGCCATGACGAACAAGATCGAGGCTGAGGCTTGGGACTACATCAAGAAGATTGACGAGATGGGCGGCGCCGTTGCTGCCATCGAGAAGGGCTACATCCAGAAGGAAATCCAGGACAGCGCTTACAAGTGGCAGATGGACGTTGAGTCCGGTGCCCGCACGATTGTCGGCGTCAACAAGTTCCAGATGGAAAACGAAGAACCTCCAAAAGACCTGCTGAAGGTTGATGAAGCTGTCGGCGAGCGCCAGAAGGCTAAAGTCGAGGCCATGAAGGCAAAACGCGACAACGAAGCAGTCAAGGCTGCACTGGCTGACCTCAAGGCTGCCTGCGAGGATGAGCATGAAAACCTCATGCCGCATATCCTGGCTGCTGTCAAGACGTATGCAACCCTCGGCGAGATCTGCAACGTCATGCGTGAAGTATTCGGTGAATACGAGGCACATGTCAGCCTTTAAGCTGTCATCTGCCGCAGGAATCTTGCGTACACGTATCGCCTTGTGCGATAGTTTGGAGGAATCGAAATGGAAAAGAAAATCAGAGTATTAGTTGCAAAACCGGGCCTTGACGGCCATGACCGCGGTGCAAAGGTCGTTGCCCGCGCGCTGCGTGATGCTGGCTTCGAGGTCATCTATACGGGCCTGCGCCAGACGCCGGAACAGATTGCCGAAGCTGCCCTGCAGGAAGATGTCAACGTCATTGCGATGAGCATCCTCTCCGGTGCACACGGCCATCTCTTCCCGAAAGTCGTCGACCTCGTCCGCAAGGAAGGCATGAACGATGTCCTGATCATCGGCGGCGGCGTCATCCCTGAGGCTGATATCCCGGCCCTCAAGGAAGCCGGCATTGCCGAGGTCTTCACGCCGGGCACGCCGACGGGCGACGTTGTCAACTTCATCAAAGAACATGTAAAAGCGTAAGCATAAGTGTTGGGAGCCTGGGGCCGATGGGAATCTTGGCCCCTTGCTGCCAGCACTATTTTATTGCAGCCATCTGTAAACGGCAGGCGTTTGGATGGTTGACGATTGAATCATGAGAAAGGTGGTGAGGTCTTGGATATAGCAAAGGAGCTTTTGGCGGGCAACCGTCTGGCGCTTTCCCGTGCCATCACGGCCATCGAGAATGAATACGAGGAAGCGACGGATATCATGAAGGAGATTTATCCGCACACAGGCCATGCTTATGTCCTGGGCATTACCGGCCCTCCTGGTGCCGGCAAGAGCACGCTGACTGATAAGATTGCCAGAGCGTACCGCTCACAGGGTAAGACGGTGGGTATCATCGCCGTGGATCCGACGAGCCCGTTCACGGGCGGTGCCATTCTCGGCGACCGCATCCGCATGAACGGCCTGACGCTCGATGAAGGCGTATTCATCCGCAGCATGGGCACGCGCGGCAGCCTCGGCGGACTGTCCCATAAGACGGCCGATGCCGTCAAGGCTATGGATGCCTTCGGCAAGGATATCATCATCGTCGAGACGGTCGGTGTCGGCCAGTCCGAGGTCGATATCGTCAAGGCCGCTGATACGACGGTAGTCGTGCTGATCCCCGGCATGGGCGATGACATCCAGGCCATCAAGGCCGGTATCCTCGAGATCGGTGACGTGTTCTGCGTCAACAAGGCCGATCACGACGGAGCCGACAAGCTCGTGCGTGAGCTCAACATGATGCTCGATCTCGATGCGAATACCATGATGACTTCGGATGAGACGAAGAAGGCCCTGCAGGATCAGTTCCATCATCTGTCGGCCGCCATCATGGCGCCGACGACGGGCTGGCGTCCGTCCATCGACAAAGTAGTCGCCAATCAGAATGAGGGCATTGATGTGCTGCTTGAAAGCATCCACAAGCATCGCGTCCATATCGAAGGCGACGGCGAGCTTTCCTGGCGCCGCACGAAGCGCACGCGCGATGAAATGCTCGATATCCTCGAGAGCAGCATCGGACGCTACGTCAAGAACAAGATTGTCGCGACGGGCAGGCTTGATGGCTACGTCAAGCAGATTAAGCATCATGAGACAGACCCGTACTCCGTAGTCGGGGAGCTGCTTCAGGAAATGCTGAAATAACGAGAGTTTAATGATTTTGGAGGAGGAAACCATTATGTTCAAGGTTTTAGGTGTCGACCATATCGGTATTGCTGTCACGGATCTCAAGGAAGTCGGTGCATTCTGGACGGAAGCACTTGGCCTGCCGGCCAACGGCGAAGAGACGGTTGCGGAGCAGAAGGTCACGACGGGCTTCTTCCCGACGCCGAATGGCAGCGAGATTGAGCTGCTGGCTGCTACGGATGAGGAATCCCCGATCGCGAAATTCATCGAGAAGAACAAGGGCCGCGGCGGCATCCAGCACATCGCTCTGCGCGTCGATGACCTCGAGGCTGCTCTGGCAGACCTCAAGGAGAAGGGCGTGCGCCTCATCGATGAGAAGCCGCGCAAGGGTGCAGGCGGTGCCAAGATTGCATTTGTTCATCCGAAAGCTTCCCACGGCGTCCTCCTCGAGCTCTGCCAGCGCGACTAAGTTTTATCACTTGGTGATAAATCCTTGCATTTTTCACGTAAATCGTGCAAAATAGAACTTGCAAGAACAAAGCGATATGCTTTACATTAGGAGGTATATAATGGCTACTGTTCAGGAAAAAATTGACCTGATGAATGCGAAAAAAGCACACATCAGATTGGGTGGCGGTCAGGCTCGCATTGACAAGCAGCATCAAAAGGGCAAGCTGACGGCTCGTGAACGCATCAACATGCTGTTCGATGAGGGCACATTTGTCGAGCTTGATATGTTCATG
The DNA here is from genome assembly GCF_003475755.1 of Mitsuokella sp. AF33-22. Taxonomy (NCBI): domain Bacteria; kingdom Bacillati; phylum Bacillota; class Negativicutes; order Selenomonadales; family Selenomonadaceae; genus Mitsuokella; species Mitsuokella sp. AF33-22. The sequence goes on from NZ_QRQA01000010.1 coordinate 88,166, forward strand.
AAGCATCGCTGCACGAACTTCGGCATGGAGAAAAAGGAAATGCCTGGTGAAGGTGTTGTCACGGGCTACGGCACGATCGACGGACGCCTCGTCTATGCTTATGCACAGGACTTCACGGTTTCGGGCGGTTCGCTCGGCGAGAAGCACGCACATAAGATCTGGAAAGTCCAGGATCTGGCTCTCAAGATGGGCGCACCCTGTATCGGCATCAACGATTCCGGCGGTGCCCGCATCCAGGAAGCAGTCGATGCCCTCTCGGGATTTGGCGGCATTTTCTACCGCAATACGGCTTCTTCGGGTGTCATCCCGCAGATCTCCGTCATCATGGGACCGTGCGCCGGCGGTGCTGTTTACAGCCCGGCCATCACGGATTTCATCTACATGGTCAAGAACACGAGCCAGATGTTCATCACGGGCCCGGCCGTCATCAAATCCGTTACGGCTGAGGAAGTCACGGCAGAGCAGCTCGGCGGTGCGATGACGCACAACACGAGAAGCGGTGTCGCTCACTTCGCGGCAGAGAACGAAGAGGACTGCATCAAGCAGATCCGTTACCTGCTGTCCTTCCTGCCGAGCAACAACATGGAAGATGCACCGGTCGTCGAGACGGGTGATGATCCGGACCGCCAGGATGAGAGCCTCAACACCATCATCCCGGACAATCCGAACATGCCGTACGATATGAAGGATGTCATCCGTTCGCTCGTCGATAACGGTGAATTCTACGAAGTGCATGAGCATTTCGCCACGAACATCATCTGCTGCTTCGCACGTTTCGACGGCCGCAGCGTTGGTATCATCGCCAACCAGCCGAACGTCATGGCCGGCTGCCTCGATGTCGATGCATCCGATAAGGCGGCACGCTTCATCCGCTTCTGCGATGCCTTCAACATCCCGCTCGTCAACCTCGTCGATGTACCGGGCTTCCTGCCGGGTGTCGATCAGGAGCACAACGGCATCATCCGCCACGGCGCCAAGATGCTCTACGCGTACAGCGAGGCGACGGTGCCGAAGGTCACGGTCATCACGCGCAAGGCATACGGCGGCTCCTACATCGCCATGTGCTGCCGCGAGCTCGGTGCCGATCAGGTCATGGCATGGCCGACGGCTGAGATCGCTGTCATGGGTCCGGCTGGTGCAGCCAACATCATCTTCCGCAAGGATCCGGACAAGGAAGCAAAGACGAAGGAATACGTCGAGAACTTTGCTACGCCGTACGTTGCGGCTGAGCGCGGCTACGTCGATATGGTCATCGAGCCGAAGGAGACGCGCCCCTGCATCATCACGGCCCTCAATGCCCTTGCCAGCAAGCGCGAGGTCGGCCCTGCCAAGAAGCACGGCAATATTCCGCTTTGATTGAGGGGTGAGCAACTTGAAAATTGATGCAAAAGAGGTCAGCCCGGAAGTCGTTGCTGCGATTTCGGCTGCTGTCCAGATGATGACCGGCAATCGTGTCATCGCCGTCCGCATCAAGCGCACGAGCAACGCCTGGGCCCTGGCTGCCCGCGGCGGCCGCCGCTGAAGCTGATGCGTCATCCATGATGGATTACAGATAACTTGGAGGAAAGTTCAATGAAAAAGTTCAATATCACGGTCAATGGCACGTCCTATGAAGTAGAAGTAGAAGAAGTAAAGGCTGCTCCGGCTGCTGCTCCGAAAGCAGCTGCACCGAAGGCCGCTCCGGCTCCGAAAGCTCCGGCTGCCCCGGCTGCTCCGGCCAAGGCCGCTGTCGCTGCCGGCGCTGGTGAGCATTCCATCGATGCTCCGATGCCGGGCAAGATCGTCAAGCTCGTCGCTCAGGAAGGCCAGGCTGTCAAGGCCGGCGATGTCCTGCTGATCCTCGAGGCCATGAAGATGCAGAATGAGATCACGGCTGATGCAGACGGCACGGTCAAGACGTTCAACGTCACGGCTGGTCAGAGCGTTAAGGTTCACGATTCTCTCGTCATCCTCGGCTGATCGCTATAGCATGGGGCTGCCGCATCGGGCAATTACCGGGTGCCGGCAGCCCTTTTTCGTATCCATTCATTCATATAAGGAGGCTTATCATGGCGACACGTTTGACTGAACTTCTGGGGATCCGCTATCCCATCATTCAGGGCGGCATGGCCTGGATCTCGGACGCAGGCCTGGCTGCGGCCGTATCGAATGCGGGCGGTGCCGGCATCATCTCAACGGGCGGGCGGACGACGGAATATACGGAGCAGGAGATTCGCCGCTGCCGGACGCTCACCGACAAGCCGTTTGGCGTCAATGTCATGCTCATGGCTCCGAACAAAGAAGAGATCGTCGAGGTCATCTGCCGGGAGAAGCCGGCCTTCGTGACCCTCGGTGCCGGCAACCCCGTGCCGTATTTTGATAAACTGCACGAAGCGGGCATCAAGGTCATTCCCGTGGTACCGAATCTGCGCCTGGCAAAGCGCGTCGAGGCGAAGGGGGCTGATGCAATCGTCGTCGAGGGCATGGAGGCCGGCGGCCACATCGGCACGCTCTGCACGCTGCCGCTCATGACGCAGGTCATCCCCGAGGTGCACATCCCCGTCATCATGGCGGGCGGCTTTGCTGATGGACGCGGTCTGGCTGCGGCGCTTTTGATGGGCGCGGCCGGCGTGCAGATGGGCACGCGCTTCCTCGTGGCGCAGGAATGCCCCGCGCATCCGAATATGAAGCAGAAACTGCTCGAGGCGACGGATACCGACAGCATCGTGACGGGCCTGACCATCGGCGGCGCCGTGCGCGGCTTGCGCAATCCGTTTGCGGAGCATTTCGTCGAGCTGGAGCTCGCCGGAGAAACGGATAAGGATACGCTCCTCAAGATGGCTACGGGTACGAACCGGCTGGCAGCGGTCGACGGCGATGTGGAGCACGGCATGATGCAGGCTGGTCAGAGCCTGACACCACTCACCGCCATTGAGCCGGCAGCCGTGATTATTGAGCGGATCGTCCGGCAGGCACGCGAAACGCTTGACAAAGCTGCTACAATAAAAATATAATTGAGATGGAATTTCAAGAGCGCAGGCAAGAGCATTGCCGGCGCTCCTCTTTTACAAAAGAAGGGAGAATTTTTTTGAAACGAATCATGAGCCTGGTCCTCTGCCTGTTGCTCGTCGTCCTCGTGGCGGGCTGCGGCAGCACGAAGCAGGGGGGCAGTGACAAGAAGGCGTTCCGCATTGTCACGTCGTTCTATCCGATGTATATCGATGTCATCAACATCACGAAGGACGTGGATGGCGTCGAGGTCGTCAACATGACGAAGCCGCAGACGGGCTGCCTGCACGATTACCAGCTGACGACGGAAGACATGAAGACGCTTGAGAAGGCCGATGCTTTCGTCGTCAATGGCGCCGGCATGGAGAGCTTCCTCGACAAGGTCGTCAAGCAGCAGAAGAATCTCAAGATCATCGATGCCTCGAAGTCAGATGAGATCAATCTGCTCAAGGATGGCGATGAGGAGAATCCGCATGTCTGGCTCAGCGTGACGTACAGCATTGAGCAGGTCAAGGCCATCACGAGTCAGCTCTGCGAGGCGGATCCGGCACATGCCGACGCTTACCGCAAGAATGCGCTCGATTACGTGACGAAGCTCGACAAGCTGCGCACGCAGATGCATGAGGAGCTCGACAACCTGCCGCACAAGGACATCGTGACGTTCCACGAGGCTTTCCCGTACCTGGCCAAGGAATTCAAGCTCAACGTGGTCAGCGTGATTGAGCGCGAGCCGGGGACGGAGCCGACGCCGCAGGAACTCGAGGAGACCATTCGCCAGGTGAATGCGCTGCCGGTCAAGGTGCTTTTCACGGAGCCGCAGTATTCGCCGTCAGCCGCGAAGACGATTGCCGCTGAGACGGGCGCGAAAATCTACCAGCTTGATCCCGTGGTGACGGGAGAGGCGAACGAGCAGGCGATGGATGCCTATATCGACGCGATGAAGAAGAATATGGAAGTCCTCAAAGAGGCACTTCAGTAAGGATTTCAGCCGCATGAGCACGGAGTTGTTCATGCGGCTTTTTTTGCGCATGCATTTTCTACTTGCAGAAAGTCAAAAAATCAAATATAATATAGGAAACTAATAGTCAAATAGTCAATTGCAAGTGAAGGTGATTATCGTGAGTAATATTGCAGATTTGATTGAAGCGTATATCTTGCGTCAGCTTGCGACGAAGCAGGACGGCAAGGTGGAGCTGCGGCGCACGGATATCGCAGACGAGATTTCCTGTGCTCCGTCCCAGATCAGTTATGTGCTGTCCACGCGCTTCACGCCGGCAAAGGGCTTTGTCGTAGAGTCACGCCGCGGCCTCGGCGGCTATATCCGCATTGTGCAGGTGCCGCTGAAGAATCTCGTCTATCAGGATATGATGGAGAAGATCAAGGAGGATACGGATTACCAGACGGTGCAGTCGATGGTCCGGTATCTCCTGCAGCACGAGATGATCACGAACCGCGAGGCAGCGCTGATGATGCAGGTCGTGACGTCTGTGTATCAGTCGGAGGGCATGTCTGCCAAGGAGCGCGTTCATCTGCTCAAGGCCATGCTGATGACGGTGGAGAATTTTTCGTAGATCGCGATTTCCCGGAGGATATCGTAGCAGAGAGCATACCTGGTAAAGGGGGAACGCATGATGTTATGCGATGATTGCGGCCGCAACCGGGCCGTTGTCCATATTACGCAGATCGGCCCGAATGGCCGTGTCGAGAAGAATCTTTGTGAGGAATGCGCGGCGAATTACAGCGAATTCCTCGTGGAACCGCAGCGCAGGAAAAACGTATCGATGAATGATTTCCTCAAGGGTGTCTTCAGTGCGGATACGGGTGCCGCGGAGCGCACAAAGGAACAGGTGACGGAACTGGTCTGCCCGAACTGCGGCATGAGTTACCGTGATTTCCAGCAGACGGGCAAGATCGGCTGCAGCGTCTGTTACAGTACGTTCCGCCGTCAGCTGGAGCCGCTGCTGCGCCGCATCCACGGTTCAAGCACGCACAGCGGCAAGATCCCGCACCGCAGCGGCGGCCGCCTCGAGAAGAAACATGAGATCGAGACGCTGCGCCGGGCGCTCAAGGAGTGCGTCGCGCAGGAAGAGTATGAGAAAGCCGCAGAGCTGCGCGACCGCGTGCGGCTGCTCGAGAAGGAGCTGGAGGAGAAGGAAGGGGGCCGTGCCGATGTCCGTTAATACGCTTTTGCGCGACAGCAGCCTTTCCTGGCTGGCCGCTGAGGGCAGGGAGAGCGATGTCGTGCTCGCAAGCCGGATCCGCCTGGCCCGCAACTTCCGTCAGGTGCCGTTCCCGAACCGGGCGGATTTCAACCAGCTCGCCGAGGTGCGCCTGCAGGTCGAGAAAATCCTGCCGGGCATTGCCGCGGATCTGCAGCAGGATTTTGATTTGCTCGACATGGAGCGCCTGAGTCCGCTGCAGCGCGATGTGCTCGTGGAGAAGCAGCTCATCAGCAACAACTTCATCCAGAATCCGCAGCATCGCGTGGCGTTCATCACCGAAGACTGCCGCACGAGCATCATGATCAATGAGGAGGATCACCTGCGCATCCAGTGCATGGCGCCGGGGCTCGACCTCGATACGCCGTTTGCCAAGGCCTCGCATATCGATGATATGATTGAAGACAAGCTCGATATTGCCTTTGATGAGAAGATGGGCTATTTGACCTCGTGCCCGACGAACCTCGGCACGGGTCTGCGCGCGTCAGTGCTGCTGCATCTGCCGGGACTCGTCTTCACGCACAATATCGAGAGTATCGTCAACATCTCGCCGCAGCTTGGCCTGGCCATCCGCAGCGTGTATGGTGACGAGAAAGAACGTTTCGGCAATCTGTTCCAGATTTCCAATCAGCTGACGCTGGGCTTCTCGGAGAATGAGATCATCGAGAACCTCAAGACGGCTGTCATGGAGATCGTTTCCCATGAACGCCAGGCGCGCAAGGCCCTGGCCCTCTACATGAAGGAACGCCTCGAAGATGAGGTATGGCGTGCCTATGGCACGCTGCGCTACGCGCGCCTGCTGTCGGAACAGGAGGTCTTGGAACTCTTATCGAAGGTGCGCCTTGGCATCGATCTCAAGCTCATCAACGAGGTCGCGGCCGATTGCTTCGCCGAGATCCTCATCAGCAGCCGCACGAGCTACCTGCAGAATGTTGCAGAGAATGAGAATTTATCCAAACATGAAATAGACAGGCTGCGGGCCAATCATGTGCGCCAGGCACTTCTGGCACATGCCCGCGGCCAGGAGGCTCCAAAATGAATTATCGCAATCATTTTACCAGCCGTGCCATCAAGGCCATCGAATTCGCGCAGTACGTGTCGCGCAATCTCGAACAGGACTACATCGGCACGGAGCATATCCTGCTGGGCCTCCTGCATGAGGAGGGCAGCGTGGCCTATGAGGCGCTGTCAGCAGTCGGACTGAACTTCGACACCGTCATGCAGAAGGTCGAGGCAATGGTGTCCGGCGAGACGGATTATCCGTCGGACAATCCCTACTATACGCCGCGGGCCAAGCGCGTCATGGAAGGGGCCGTCGAGGAGGCGCAGAGCCTTCGCCATAATTACATCGGCACGGAACACATCCTGCTGGCCCTGCTCGAGGAAACGGAGGGAGCGGCGACGGAACTCCTCATCAGCCTGGGCGTGGATTTCGACGCCCTGCAGGATGAGGTGCTGGCGCGCATCGACAGCCCGCATCCTGAAGGCGACGGCGAGGCCTCAGCTGGCCGCGGTGAGGCGCGCGGCCGCACGCATCAGCCGATGATGGTGGAGCGTTTCGGCCGCAACCTCAACGATGTGGCCAAGGAGGGCCATATGGACCCCGTCATCGGCCGCGACAAGGAAATCCAGCGCGTCGTCCAGATTCTTTCGCGCCGCACGAAGAACAATCCCATCCTCATCGGCGAGCCGGGCGTCGGCAAGACGGCCATTGCCGAGGGGCTGGCCCAGCGCATCGTGGAAGGCACCGTCCCGTACATGCTGCGCGACAAGAAGGTCATCTCGCTCTCGATGGCTTCGCTCGTAGCCGGTGCCAAGTACCGCGGCGAGTTCGAGGAACGTCTCAAGGGGCTCATCGACGAGATCCGCAAGGATGGCAGCATCATCCTGTTCATCGATGAGATGCACACGCTCATCGGCGCCGGTGCGGCGGAGGGCGCACTCGATGCGGCCAATATCCTGAAGCCGGCGCTCTCGCGCGGCGAGATTCAGATCATCGGTGCGACGACGCTTGACGAATACAAGAAGCATCTGGAAAAGGATGCAGCCCTTTCCAGAAGGTTCCAGACCATCATGGTCGAGGAGCCTGATGAGGAAGATGCCAAGAAGATCCTGTACGGGCTGCGCCCCAAGTATGAGGATTTCCACCGCGCGCATATCGAAGACGAGGCCATTGATGCGGCCGTGCGCCTTTCGCAGCGGTACATCACGGACCGTTTCCTGCCGGATAAGGCCATCGACCTCATGGATGAAGCCGCTTCCAAGGTTCGCATGAAGCAGGTGGCCCAGCCGGATCACCTGAAAGAGTTGCGGGCCAGACTCGACAAGCTGCAGAGTGATAAAGAGGCAGCCATTGCCGCGCAGGATTACGAGCGCGCGGCAAAGATCCGCGACAAGGCACAGCTCGTGAAGGAGGAGCTTGATGAAGCCAAGCGCAAGCTCGAGAAGCGCGGCACGAGCCGCATCGTTGTGCGCGCTGACGATATTGCCGATGTCGTGGCGCAGTGGACGGGCGTGCCCGTCAGGCAGATCGCGGCCAAGGAATCCGACCGCCTGCTGCATATGGAGAAGATCCTTGCACGCCGCGTCGTCGGCCAGCAGGAAGCGGTGGAAGCCGTATCCAAGGCGGTGCGCCGCGCGCGGGCGGGGCTCAAAGACCCGAAGCGTCCCATCGGCTCGTTCCTGTTCCTCGGACCGACGGGCGTCGGCAAGACGGAGCTTGCCAAGGCACTGTCGGAAGCCTTGTTCGGCACGGAAGATGCCATCATTCGCTTCGATATGTCCGAGTACATGGAAAAGTATGCGGTTTCCCGCATGGTCGGTGCGCCTCCAGGCTACGTGGGCTATGAGGAAGGCGGTCAGCTCACGGATGCCGTGCGCCGCAAGCCGTATTCCATCATTCTGCTCGACGAGATCGAGAAGGCGCATCCCGATGTCTTCAACATCCTGCTGCAGGTCCTCGACGATGGCCGCCTGACGGATGGCAAGGGCAGGACCGTGGATTTCCGCAATACGGTCATCATCATGACGAGCAACGCGGGAGCCGATCTCCTGCGCCGCACGGGCGGTTCACTGGGCTTTGCCGTAGGCGGCGACGATGGGGACAACGGGGAAGAAGCCGGGAGAAAACGCGTGCTGCAGTCCATCCGCCACGTGTTCAAACCGGAATTCCTCAACCGCATCGATGAGCTCATCGTCTTCCATCCGCTCGGCCGCGCCGAGCTCGAGCGCATCGTGGATATTCTGCTGCGGGATGTCCGCAAGCGCCTGCAGGAACGCGATATCCGCCTCGACATCAGTCCGGCGGCCAAGAACAAGCTCGTGGAACAGGGCACGGATTTCAAATACGGTGCCCGTCCCCTGAAGCGGGCCATCCAGAAGCTTGTCGAAGACCGCATTGCCGAGCGGCTGCTCGCACGCGAGTTCCGTTCCGGCGATACCATCCTCGTGCGCAAGAGCGGCGATGAGCTGACGTTTGCGCGCAAGGAGGACAGGGGTGAAACGGACGAAAAAGCGGCTCAGCCAGCAGGAGGCGTCCATGCCAAGGAATAAGCTGCTGCCGGAAGGATATGGGGCAAGGTTCTGGAACTTCTGCCAGAATATCATCTGGGCGGTTGTCTGGCTCGGCCGCTGGACCATCCGCCTCGTGCGGAAGCTGCTGACAAGAGAAAAGTGAGGTGTCGCGATTGCCCAAGAAAAAGAAGACCGTCTATGTCTGTCAGGAATGCGGGTACGATACGCCGAAGTGGCTCGGCCGCTGTCCGGGCTGTGGTGCCTGGAATACCATGGTCGAGGAGACAGTGACGCCGGAGCCGGCGTCGGGAGGTCTGCGCCTCGGGCTCTCCGATGCGCGCAAGCCGCAGCCGATTGCCGAGGTTCGCATCGAGGATCTGCCGCGCTTTGCGACGGGCTCGGGCGAACTTGACCGCGTGCTCGGCGGCGGCGTCATTCCGGGCTCCATGGTGCTCATCGTCGGCGATCCCGGCGTCGGCAAATCGAGCCTGACGCTGCGCGTCTGTGCCGAGGTGGCGCGAGCCGGCCGCAAGGTGCTTTACGTGACCGGTGAGGAGAGCACGCGGCAGGTGCGCATGCGGGCCGACCGCCTGCACGCGCTGGCGGATTCCCTGCTCGTCGTCAGCGAGACGAATCTCGAGACGATCGAGCAGCACATCCTTGCCGAAAAGCCGGAGCTTCTGGTCATCGATTCCATCCAGACCATATTCAAGCCTGATGTGCAGAGTGCGCCGGGCTCCGTCTCCCAGGTGCGCGAATGCTCCGTCGATTTATTGCGCATTGCCAAGACGAATGGCATCGCGGCCTTCATCATCGGTCATGTCACGAAGGACGGCACGCTTGCGGGACCGCGCGTCCTCGAGCATATCGTCGATACGGTGCTCTACTTCGAGGGGGAGCGCAATGCGGAATACCGCGTGCTGCGCGCGGTCAAGAACCGCTTTGGCAGCACGAATGAGCTCGGTCTGTTCGAGATGCGCGATGTGGGGCTTGTCGATGTACCCGATGCCTCGAAACTCTTTTTGTCGGATCGCGAGCAGGACTCCGGCACGGTCATCGTGCCGACCGTCGAGGGCACACGGCCGCTGCTCGTGGAGCTGCAGGCCCTCGTGGCGCCCACGCCGTATGTGCCGCCGCGCCGCACGGCGGATTCCGTCGACGTCAAGAGGATCCAGCTTCTGCTGGCCGTGCTCGAGAAGCGCGTCCATCTTTCAATCGGCGCCTGCGATGTTTACGTCAAGGTGGCCGGCGGCATCCGCATCGATGAGCCGGCGGCTGATCTCGGCCTCTGCGTGGCCATGGCTTCGAGCTTTGCCAACCGGCTGCTGCGGCCCAAGACCATCGTCTTCGGCGAGGTCGGGCTCTCCGGCGAAGTCCGGGCTGTCAGTCAGGCGGACCTGCGCATCCATGAAGCCAAACGCCTGGGCTTCCAGCACGTCGTCCTGCCTATGAAGAATTACCGCCAGCTCAAGGATACGATTGAAGGGATTTCGCTCTATGGGGCGGAAACCATCGGCGATGCGCTGCGCCTGGCTATGCCAAAGGCATAGACAGGACGCCGTGACGTGTTATAATAGAATCATCCGCAGAAAACCTTCCTCGGCTGGGGAAGGTTTTTCTTGTGAAGAAAAAAACGACTTCTGGGAGGGTATGATATGCCTCGATTATGTGATAGGGCAGGCTGTGTCAGGCGGGCCGGCCTGCTCGTCTTTTTTCTGTTGTTCCTGCTGCTGCCGGCATCTCTGGCGCAGGCGGAAGAGCCTGAGGTTACGGCGGATGCGGCCATTCTCATCGATGCGCAGACGGGCCGCGTGCTCTGGTCGAAGCATGGTGAGGAGCGCCATTATCCGGCCAGCATGACGAAGATGATGACCTGCCTTCTGGGGATGAACAGTCTGACGCCCGACAGTCTCGTGAAGATTTCGCCGCTCGCGGCGCAGACCGAGGATACGCCGCTGCAAATCGCAGCGGGCGATACGATGCGCTTTGAGGAAATCCTGCGCGGCATGATGATGGCATCGGACAACGGGGCGGCGGTGGCCATTGCGGAAGCAGCGGACGGCAGCGTCCCCGACTTTGTCGCGCGCATGAATGAAAAAGCGGCGGAGCTCGGCATGACCGGCACGCATTTCGCGAATCCGAACGGGCTGACGGATGAAGACCACTATTCGACGCCTCACGATATGGCACGGCTGGCACAGTATGCCATGCGGAATCCCGTGTTCCGCGATATCGTGCGCCAGCAGCAGCGCACGATCCGCTGGGAAGAGCCTGCGGGCAAGCAGCTGCTTGTGGAGAACACGAATGAGCTCCTGGGCCGCTATGAGGGCATCACGGGCATCAAGACGGGCTGGACGAAGGCGGCCGGCGGCTGCCTGGCCGCTTCGGCGGAACGCGGCGATGTCAGGCTCATCGCCGTGGTCATGCATGCGGCGAGCGAAGAGGACCGCTTCAAGGATATGCGGCGCATCCTGGATTACGGCTTTGCTGAGACGACCATGGCTGCCGGGCCGACGGCCTCTGCATGCAAGCGTCACGTCTGGGTTAAGGGCGGCGTTCATTCGCGGACCAAGGTGGTTCCGGCGGGGGATATCTATTATCCGCTGCTGCCGGGAGAATCTGCCGAGCATTATACGATTTCGTATGACCTGCCGAAGGTCATTGCCGCGCCCATCGAGCCCGGCGAAGCCGTCGGCAAACTCATCCTGTCATACGACGGGCAGCCGGTCGGCAGCGTCGACCTCATCGCCAATCCGGTGGAGCCGGGATTCTCGCTCGGTTCCTGGCTCGTGGGCGTCTTCGAGGGCGTGCTGACGTGGCTTTGATGCCTGTTTCCTGTTCCTGGCGTGCGGTTGACAGTGGCAAGACGGTTATATTATAATGTCCCTATGCGGATGTGGCGGAATTGGCAGACGCGCTGGATTTAGGATCCAGTGCCGCAAGGCGTATGGGTTCAAGCCCCTTCATCCGCACCAGAGCAAAGTTCGGGGTTGTCACACGGAGGAAACTCGGTGGGGCAGCCCCGTTTTTATTATGAAAGGATTTCCATTACCATGAATATCTTGCACGGCCTGCGTCGGCTCTCGTCCTTCCAGCTCATCGTGCTGAGCTTCCTGCTGCTCATTGCCATGGGCACCATGCTGCTCATGACGCCGCTGGCGACGAGCGACGGGCGCGGTGCTAGCTTCCTGTCGGCCTCCTTCACTGCCGTTTCGGCTTCGTGCGTGACGGGACTGACCGTGGAGGATACGGCTTCCTACTGGTCGTTCTTCGGCCAGCTCGTCATCCTCATCCTCATACAGATTGGCGGCCTTGGCGTCGTGACCATGGCCGTGGCCGTCACGATGGCCTCGGGGCAGCGCGTGGGACTCATGCAGCGCCATACGATGCAGGAGGCGCTCTCCGCGCAGCAGCTCGGCGGCATCGTCCGGCTCCTGCGCTTCATCCTCAAATTCACGATTGGGGTGGAGTTTCTCGGAGCCTGCCTGCTCGCGCCGGTCTTTGTCCGCGATTACGGCTGGCAGCACGGTATCTGGATGGCGTTCTTTCACGCCATCTCGGCCTTCTGCAACGCGGGCTTTGATCTTCTGGGGAGCCGCGGCGGCGGTTCCCTGATGGCCTATGCCGCTGATCCTCTGGTCAATCTGACGATCATGGGGCTCATCGTGGCCGGCGGCCTGGGCTTCCTGACCTGGGCCGATGTCATCACGCACCGCCATCACGTCAGTCGCTGGACGTTCCAGACGCGCATCATCATGATCATGACGGCTGTGCTCATTTTCCTGCCGGCTCTCTTCTTCTTCACGCAGGAGCTGGCGGGCACGGATGCCTTCACGCGGTTCTGGCAGGCGCTGTTTCAATCCGTCACGACGCGCACGGCCGGCTTCAATACGATGAACATCGAGGATCTGAGCGAGGCCGGGCGCTGCCTGATGGTGCTCCTGATGCTGACGGGCGGCGCCCCGGGGTCGACCGCAGGCGGCATCAAGGTCACGACGGCCTTCACGCTCCTCATGGCCATGATTTCGGCCCTGAAGATGAAGCGCGATGTCGAATGCCTGTCGAGACGCATGCCGATGGAGGCGCTGCAGCACGCGCTGGCCATCTTCATGATGTACTTGTTCCTGTTCATGGGCATCAGCATCTTCATCAGTGTCTTTGACCATGCGGCCATGATCGACTGTATGCTGGAAACGTCATCGGCCATCGGCACGGTCGGCCTTTCCATCGGCCTGACGGAGAAATTGTCGCCGCTGTCTCAGGGGCTCCTGATGTTCCTGATGTATTTCGGACGCGTCGGCGCCCTGACCATGATTTACGCCCTGCATAGCAGGAAGAGCGCGGCGCGGCGCCGCCTGCCCGAGGGCAAGATTACCATCGGCTGACGATGGCAGTGAGGTGTAAAAATGAAATCCATATTACTGATCGGGCTTGGCCGCTATGGCCGCCACGTGGCCCGCAAGCTGCATGCCATGCATCACGAGATTTTGGCCATCGACAAGAACGAGGACCTCGTCAATCAGGTGCTGGCTTATACGAACAATGCCCTGATTGCCGACACGACCGACAGGCATTTCCTTGAGTCGCTCGGCGTCAGCAATTTTGATACGTGCATCGTGGCGATCGGCGACGATTTCCAGAGTTCTCTGGAGACGACACTGCAGTTGCGGGAGCTCGGTGCGCGCTATATCGTAGCCCGCGCGTCAAGCAGCATCCATGAGCGCTTCCTGCGCCGCAACGGTGCCGATGAGGTCGTCTATCCGGAGAAGCAGCTGGCTCTCTGGACGGCCATCCGCTACGGCTCCAACCACTTGCTCGATTACTTCGAGCTTAGTCCCGGCTATGCGGTCTACGAGATCTCGATGCCGGTCGTTTGGGCGGGACACACCATCGGGGAGCTCGATATCCGCCGCAATTACCATGTCAATGTGCTCGGCATCAAGGTTGGGGGCAGCCTGACGGTGGAGATCACGCCTCAGACGATGCTGCGGGCGGAGGATTCCATCCTGGTCCTCGGCAAGCAGGAGGACATGGAGCGTTTCGTGAAATTCTGAGCATCGCGCAAAGACGCTGTATCCGGTGCTGCCGGCAGGAAAATCGGCCCGCCTGTTGAATACCTGTAGAAAAGGAGTGTTGCAGTTTGAAGACCAAAAAATTATTTGAAGAGAATGTCATGCTGCAGTCCTGTGAGGCAACGGTGCAGGCTTGTGAGCCAGCCAAAGACGGCTACCGGATTGTCTTGGATCAGACGGTCTTTTTCCCGGAGGGCGGCGGACAGCTCAGCGACCGCGGCGTGCTCAGGAACGGCAGGGATGCCATCGAGGTCCTGCATGCTTCGGAACGGGACGGCATCATTTATCATGAGACGAAGCAGCCGCTTGCTGCAGGCACGCTCGTGACCTGTCAGCTCAATTGGCAGGAACGCTTTGATCACATGCAGCAGCACTGCGGGGAACACATGCTGTCCTATGCGTTCTGGAAGCTCTACGGGGCGGATAATGTGGGCTTCCACATGCACCCTGACATGGTTTCCATCGATATCAGCCGCGAGGTGGATTATGAGGAGGCCATGGCAGCTGAAGCCATGACGAATCGGGCCATCGAGGAAGACCGGCCCATCCATGTGGAGCTCGTGCCTGCAGAACATGCGGCCAAGCGGCCGCTGCGCAAATTCAACGACAAGCTCAAGGGAATCCTGCGCATCGTTTCCGTCGAGGGCAACGATTCCTGCACCTGCTGCGGTACGCATCCGCCGACGACCGGCATGGTGGGGCTCGTCAAGGTCCTCAAGGTGGAGCGCCATAAGGGCGGTTCGCGCATCAGTTTCCTCTGTGGCCGCGAGGCCCTGCAGAAGATGGATGTCTGGATGCGGGCGGCACAGGACGTTTCCAACCGTCTCTCGGTCAAGGAAGAAGAGATCGCTGCGGGTGTCGAGCGCCTCGAGGAAGAAAAGAAGGCGCTCGGCGTGCAGGTCACAGCCCTTACGGACCGGCTGCTCGACTACGAGCTGCGCGAGATGGACGCCAAGCCGGTATTTGATCAGGCGGGCCATCGCAAACTCGTCTTTATCCGCGAGGATCTGACGCCGTCACAGGCCAAGGCCCTTGCCAGGAAAGCACTCGAACGGGAGCATGCCGTGGTGGCCGTCTTCTACCGGAACGGCGCGCGCATCAATTACATCCTGTCTGCCGCGTCAGATGATGTGAACTGTCAGCAGAAGCTCAAGGAAGTCAACGACCGCTTCAAGGGACGCGGCGGCGGACGGCCGGATGCCTGCCAGGGCAGCGCCGCCTGTGTTGAGGGCTGGCAGCAGATGGCAGCGGATCTTGCCGCCGCCTGGTAAGAACTGTTTTGGAATACTGTCGGAAAAGAGGAAGATTTTCATGAAGTTGTTGCTGGATTGTGCCGATATGGCAGAAATCAAAGAGGCATACGGGATATTCCCGCTCGATGGTGTGACGACGAATCCGAGTATCCTCGCGCGCACGGGCAGGCCGCCGTATGAGGTGCTCGGCGAGATCCGGGATTTCATCGGTTCGGAAGCAGAGCTGCACGTGCAGGTCGTGTCCGAAGATGCCGCCGGCATGATTGAGGAAGCTGACCGCATCGGCGATGAACTCGGTTCCTCGACGTACGTCAAGATTCCAGTGACGTCCGAGGGGCTGTGCGCGATGAAGAAGCTCCACAAGGACGGCGTGCGCATCACGGGCACGGCCGTCTACACGGCGATGCAGGCCTTTCTCGCGGCGAAGGCCGGTGCTTCCTATGTGGCGCCGTATGTCAACCGCATCGATAATCTGGGCTCCGATGGCATCGTGACCGCCCGGAATATCCAGACCATCCTCACGCAGAACGACTGCCATGCCGAAATCCTGGCGGCTAGTTTCAAGAATGCCCAGCAGGTGCTCGCACTCTGCACCTGCGGCATCGGCGCGGCTACGCTCGCGCCCTCCGTGCTCAAAAGCCTCGTGCAGCTCGATGCCGTCACGATGGCAGTCAAGACCTTCCGCACGGATTTTGAGACGCTCTGCGGCCAGGGCAGGGATATGAGCAATATCTGATTTTGCCAGATATGCAAAAATACGTTGTGTCCGTACAGGATGGGACAGGGGGAATCATCATGGCAGTACAGTATCGCTGGGCCACGCTTGGTTGCGGCGTCATCGGGCATCAGCTGGCCGAGGCCATGCAGAAGCTTGGCGGCAATCTCTACAGCGTGGGGAATCGGACGTATGAGAAGGGGCTGTCCTTTGCGGCAGAATACGGCATCCCGAACGTCTATCATACGCCGGAGGAAATCTTTGCCGACGATGATGTCGACATTGTCTACATCTCGACGCCGCACAACACGCATATCAAATACCTGCGCCAGGCTCTGGCCGCCGGCAAGCATGTGCTCTGCGAAAAATCCATCACGCTCAATGCGGCGGAGCTTGCGGAGGCTGTACAGCTGGCAAGAGAACACCATGTGGTGCTGGCGGAAGCGCAGACCATCTACCATATGCCCCTCTACCGTGTGCTCAAGGAGCGCATGGAAAAGGGCGAGTTCGGCCCCTTGCGCCTGCTGCAGATGAATTTCGGCAGCTACAAGGAATACAACATGAAGAACCGTTTCTTCAACCGCAGTCTGGCGGGCGGCGCCATGCTGGATATCGGCGTCTACGCGCTGTCGTTCGTGCGCTGGTTCATGAGCTCGTGTCCGCATGAGATCCTCTCTCAGGTCAAGTATGCGCCGACGGGCGTCGATGAACAGGCGAGCATTCTCTTGAAGAATGAACAGGAGGAGATGGCGACGGTTATCCTGTCCCTGCACGCCAAGCAGCCAAAGCGCGGCACAATCTCCTTTGACAAGGCCTATATCGAGCTTTACGAGTATCCGCGCGGCGACAAGGCCGTCATCACCTGGACGGAGGACGGCCGTAAGGAAGAAGTGACAGCGGGTGATACGGCCGATGCCCTGACTTATGAAGTGCGAGATATGGAGCAGGCCGTAAGCGGGACTGCGAATACCATGCACCTTGATTATACGGTCGATGTCATGGATATCATGACGAAGATTCGTCAGGACTGGGGCATGAAGTATCCCAAAGAAGAATAAACACGATATAGAGACAAAAAAGTCCTCGCAGACGGCAATCTGCGAGGACTTTTTATCAGGAATGAGAAAATTTTTGACAGACTTCTTCATAATCGGGGATGGAGGATTGCGCACCGGGACGCGTTACGGCAATGGAGGCTGCTTTGGCGCCAAAATCGATGGCCGGTGCGAAATCCCTGCCATCAAACTGACTGATGAATGAAGCGAGGAAACAGTCTCCGGCGGCCGTCGTATCGACCGCTTTTACCGGATAAGCCGGGAATTCCTGCATGCCGCTCTCCTGAAGGAGAAGCGTGCCTTGCCCCCCAAGGGTCACCATGACATTCCGGACGCCCAGCGCATGGAGCTTCTGCGCCGCCCGTACAATTTCCTCCCGGCTGTCCGTGGGCATGCCGGTCAGGACAGACAGTTCGGTTTCATTTGGTTTGGCGATATCGACGAGCGGAAAGAAATCGGCCGGTATGTCCCGCATGGCTGGCGCCGGGTCCAGGATGAAGAGCTTTCCCTTCTGACGGCAGAGCTTTGCGGCCTGCAGGACAATGGGGAAGGGAATCTCCAGCTGCATGACGACGGCATCGGCCTGCTCAAAGAGATCGATGTGGTCGAGCAGCAGGGATTCATCGAGATCGTGATTGGCACCGGCGATCACCGTGATGTAATTCTGTCCCTGCCCGTCAATCTCGATGAAGGCTTTGCCGGTTTCCCGGTCAGACAGGCGGATGCCGCTCGTGTCCACGCCGGCTGTTTTGAGATTTTGCACGAGCATCCTGCCGAACGGATCATCGCCAACGGCGCCGATCATGGACGTCTTTACCTTCATTCGGGCCAGTGCGTAGGCCTGATTGGCGCCTTTGCCGCCAGGGACCATTTTCATGCTTTGTCCCATGACGGTTTCACCAGGGGCCGGACGGCGGCTGGTATAAACGTCAAAATCCATGTTGAGGCTGCCGATGACCAGTACATTATTCATGATGGATTCCTCCTTTTTCCATAAAGCGAATCTGGATTTCTTCGCGGTATGATTCCAGCAGATTTCGCTGAGGCAGTGAGGGCTGAACGCCGGGACCCGCGATGCAGAGACCGGCACTGTAAGTGCCGAAGCCAATGGCCGTTTCTATGGGCATGCCCTCGCTGAGACAGACGGCCAGTGCGCTGATAAAGGCATCGGCACCGCCTGTCGTGTCGACTGGCTGGATATCCATGGCAGGGAAGTATTGATGTCCCCCCTGGTGGCAGAACAGGCAGCCATCGGCTCCCAGTGTGATGATGACATGTTTCACACCGGCCTGCAGGAAGTACTGTGCTTTTTCCTCCAGCGAGGACGGTCCCGGTCTCAGCATCTCGATTTCCCGACGGCTGGGGAGAAGATACGTGATGGCGGGCAGCAGGGCGGCGGGAAGACTGCGGATATTTGCCGGCTTGACGAGGACCGGGATGCCTTTGCGCCGGCAGATCTGCAGGGTTTCTTCGATGGCTGACATGGGGATTTCCGTGGACAGCAGGCAATAATGCGCACCGTCAAAAAGCGTTTCCTGTGCCGCGATGCGTTCCCGGGTCAGCAGGCTGTTGGCCCCGGGGTAGATGACAATGCTGCTTTCGCCCTTGGCCGTGACGTTGATATAAGCCGTGCCGGTATCGAGTGCGGCATCGAAGGAAACACCCGTACAGCAGACGTGATTTTTCTGCAGCTCGTTGAAAATCATCTGGGAGGCGGCATCCTTTCCCATCATGCCGATGAGACAGGTTTCCGCCCCGAGCCTTGCGGCCCCGACTGCCTGATTGGCCCCCTTGCCGCCAGGAGCCTGCACGACTTTTGATGCCATCAGGTTTTCTCCAGCGGCAGGAAGATGCGGAAGGAAGATGTTGCGGTCCATGTTGATGCTGCCGACGACGATGAGCTTCTTGCCAAGGCCTTTCTGAGGCGGTGCGGCAGTACTGCCGCATGGCAGGATCTGTATCATTTGTTTATCATCTGCGGGTGCATCTTCAGCACGGACACCCAGCTGCTCCAGAAGATTGCGACTTATCTTTGCCGCATAAGCCGTCCAGTCCATCCAGGCCATGGTGATCCTGGCGGCTTCCTTGTCAGCTTTTTCCACGCCGCTGAGGCAGGCCAGCGAGATATCCTGCGGCACGCGCAGCCCGTGGCTGCGCAGCTCTTCTCGCACCAAGACGGCCGTTTCAAGGTCGGAGCAGAGAACAGCCGTACACTCCTTGGGCAGCCAGAACGTCAGGGTGTTTTTGAGGACCTCGGAGGTGAGGACTGTTCCTGCCTGCTGATGTGCTTCCCGGAAGGCCTGCTCATAACCTTTTTGCCAGAGACTGGTGCCGTCCCGGGCAAGGCCGATAATGTGATGATGCCCGAGTGCGAGCAGGTATTTGGTCATGCGGTAAGCTGCCTGCTCCTTGACTGATGGCAGCGAAATCATCGCGGGATTTTTTTCACTTGCCAGCCAGAAAACGGGAAGTCCGGATTCGGCGAGCGGCTTGAGCAGCAGCGGAGGGGCCTTGGTCAGTGCGAGGACTGCTTCGGCATGCTGACTTTTTATGCTGTCCGTGAGAAGCGTTTGATAATCCGGATGATAGGGAAATACCATCAGGGAGTAGCCGGTCTGCATGAAGGCCTTTGTCAGGGCCGACAGGAAACGCATGGTGTCCGTGCTGCTGATATCGGTTGCGACGCCGATGATCCTGCTTTGGCGTTCATGTTCCTGGAGAATCTTTTTATAGGGCTGATACTGATATTTTTCAATGACGGCCAGAACGTTCTGCCGGGTGATGTCGCGTATGCCGCTGTCTTTGTGATGGATGACCTTGGATACTGTGGCTGGTGATACGCCAGCCAGTTCCGCAATATCCTTGATGTTCAAACTCGCACGCTCCTTTCTTTTTATTTTTAGAAATAGTTTTCGTAAAACTATTTCTAAAGCGATGATACTATTATATAACTGCAGGTGTATTCTGTCAATTTTTTGCTATTGATTGTATTTATTCTTTATCATGCAAACGAAAAACCCCCATGAACCGGCTGGCTCATGAGGGCTTGTTCAAACGTATGGGAGATCACGCGTAATACATGCTGGCGCTGATGGAGTTGGCAAGTTCTTCCTTGCTCATATCCTTGAGATTTTTCTTTTCCTGCTCGTAGGAGCGGATGCGGTTCTTGATGAACTGCGTATCGATGTTGCCCGTACGGAAATAGATATCCTTGAGGATCTTCTTGTGCAGGGACACCGTCGTCTTGACGCCGTCGATGCGGAATTCGTTGAGGGCTCGCTGCATGATCTTGATGGCGTCGCCGCGCGTGCGGCCGTGTACGATGATCTTGGCGATCATGGAATCGTAATACGGCTCGATGGCAAGACCGGCCGTCACGCCGCTGTCGAAACGGACGCGTGGGCCGCTCGGCTCATGCATGAAGTTGATCTGGCCCGGCGACGGCATGAAGTTGTTGTCCGGGTCTTCGGCGTTGATGCGGCATTCGATGGCATGACCGCTGAAATGCACATCGCGCTGGACGAAGTCGAGCGGCTCGCCGGCGGCGATGCGGATCTGCGTGCGCACGAGATCGACGCCCGTGACGGCTTCCGTGATGCCATGCTCTACCTGGATGCGCGGATTGATCTCCATGAAGTAGAATTCGTTGTTCGAGAGGTCGAGTAGGAATTCCACCGTTCCGATGTTGGAGTAATGGACGCTCTTGGCGGCTTTGACCGCGAGGCTGCCGACGCGCTCGCGCATATCCTGCGTCAGGGCGATGGACGGCGATTCCTCAAGGAGCTTCTGATTGCGGCGCTGGATGGAACATTCGCGTTCGCCGAGATGCAGCACTTCGCCGTAATTGTCGGCGACGATCTGCACTTCGATGTGGCGGGAACGTTCGATGTAATGTTCGAAGTAGTACTTCGTCTTCGTGACATCGACGAGATAATCGAGGATGTTGCGCAAATCTTTTTCGTCGTGGGCGACACACATGCCCTTGCCGCCACCGCCGGCTACCGGCTTCAGAATGACGGGGTAGCCGACCTCGGCTGCTGCCTCGATGGCCTCCTCCTTGCTTGTGAGCGGGTCGCTGCCCTTGGCCATCGGGATGCCCGAAGGCGCGATGGAGGCGCGTGCCACGTCCTTGTCACCGACGAGACGGATGGTTTCCGGCATCGGGCCAATCCAGGTCAGGCCGATGCTCGTGACCTGCTCGGCAAAATCGGCATCTTCCGACAGGAAGCCGTAGCCCGGATGGATGGCGTCAGCATCCATATCGATGGCGGCGCGCAGGATGGCGGTTTTGTTGAGGTAGCTGTCCGCGGCGTCCGCACCGCCGACACAAACCTTGTGGTCGGCCAGCTGCACGTGCAGGGCGTTTGCATCCGCTTCCGAGTAAATGGCGATGGTTTCGATGTCGAGTTCCTGGCAGGCGCGAATAATGCGAACGGCAATTTCTCCGCGGTTCGCAATAAGAATGCGTTTGAACATGGAATGACCTCCCTTGGTTTACAATATATCATCATTTCGTCATATTTCATCGTTATTCGTTAAATATCAGATGTTATAACCTGCTGCTAATTTACGAACATGAATAGATTCTAGCATATGTGTCTGAGAATTGCAATGATAACTTTTGTGTATTGGTGTAATGCCATAAAAGAATAATTAATACATGTATACAAAGCGCAGATGGCAGGTACAAAGCATTCAATGGTATAATGAAAGCAGCATTTCTTTTTGAACACGGAGGAAGATCATGACCGATATCGTAGCGGAAAAGCTCAAGCTGCTGCCGGACAGTCCCGGCGTTTACATCATGAAGGACGATCACGGGCGCATCATCTATGTGGGCAAAGCAATCGTGCTCAAGAACCGCGTGCGGCAGTATTTCCAGAATAACCGCAGTCATACGCCGAAGGTCCGGGCCATGGTTTCCCATGTTGCGGATTTTGAGATCATCATGACGCATTCCGAGGTCGAGGCCCTGATCCTCGAGTGCAATCTCATCAAGAAGCACCGTCCGCGCTATAATATCAGCCTCAAGGACGACAAGAGCTATCCGTATGTCAAGGTCACGGTGAACGAGGAATATCCGCGCGTCTTTCTGACGCACCGTGTGCAGAAGGACGGGGCCCGTTACTTTGGACCGTATACGAACGTCACGGCCGTGCACGAGAGCCTGAAGCTGCTGCGCCGCCTGTTCCCGCTGCGCACCTGCCGCCATCTGCAGGAGCGGCCGTGCCTGGAGTACCATATCCGCCGCTGCCTGGCGCCGTGTGCGGGCAAGGTCACGAAGGGAGAATACGCGGCGATGATCCGCGCCGTGCTGCTCTTCCTGGAGGGACGCACGGAGGATGTGGAACGCGAGCTCTCGCAGCGCATGGGCAAGGCGGCGGAGGCGTATCACTTCGAAGTGGCCGCGCGCCTGCGCGACCAGCTGCAGGCCGTGCGCAAGATCGCGGAAAAACAGAATATCGTCACGGGTTCGGGCAATCAGGATGCCGTCGGCATGGCCCGTTCGGAGGTCGGCGTCTGCGTGCAGATCTTTTTCATCCGTGCCGGCAAGATGATCGGGCGCGAGCATTTCCTGCTGCAGGGCAGTGAGGAGGAGAGCGACGAGGATATCCTCACTGCCTTTTTGCAGCAGTATTACCATCGCGCGACGTTCATCCCGCAGGAAGTCCTGCTGCCGCTTGAGCTGCCGGCAGCGGAACGCGAGCTGCTCGAAGCCTTCCTGCAGGAAAAGAAGCGGCAGGGCAGGGTCAGCCTGCTCTGCCCGAAGCGCGGCACGAAGCACGACATCGTGGCGATGGCCGCCGGCAACGCCGAAAAATATCTGTCGGATGAGGCCGCACGCATCAAGCGGGCCAATGAACAGACTCTGGGGGCCGTGGAGGAGCTCGGGCGCTACCTCGGGCTCAAGACGCCGCCCAATCGCATGGAATGCTTCGATATCTCACACATCCAGGGATCGGAGACCGTGGCCTCGATGGTCGTCTTTGAGGGCGGGCTGCCGAAGAAATCGGATTACCGCCGGTTCAAGATTCGCAGCACCGAAGGCAAGCCGGATGATTTCCTGTCGATGCGCGAGGTGACGACGCGCCGGTATGTCGGTCTGCCCGAGGATGAGCTGCCGGATCTCATCGTCATCGATGGCGGCAAGGGACAGCTTTCGTCGGCGCTCGAGATCATCCGCGGCGCCGGTCACAAGGATGTGCCGGTCGTGGGCCTTGCCAAGCAGTTTGAGCTCGTCTTTACCGAGGGCAATCCCGAGCCCGTTGTCCTGCCTCGCCACAGCCAGGCACTCTATCTCATCCAGCGCATCCGCGATGAGGCGCATCGCTTTGCCATCACGTATCACCGCAAGCTGCGCGGCAAGCGCAATCTCGTCTCGGTCCTCGACCATATCGTCGGCATCGGTCCGAAGCGGCGGCAGGCCCTGCGCGCACATTTCGGCTCGCTCGCGCGCATCAAGGAAGCCGGTGTGGAGGAACTGGCTGCGGTAGAGGGCATGAATAAACCGGCTGCCGAAGCCGTCTATCAGTTCTTCCAGACACAGAAGGAATGGCGCGGCGGCCATGTGACGTTATAATCTGCCAAAATGTGGAGGTGTGCATGATATGATCGATGAACATGAATGGCGCAGCGTCCTGCAGGTCGTGGAAGACGGGACGTTTTCCGCAGCAGCCCGCCATCTCTTTATTTCACAGCCCTCGCTTTCACAGTGCATCAAGAAGATTGAGGGCGAGCTGGGACAGCCCATCTTTGACCGCAGCCAGACGCCGCTCGCGCTGACCGAAGCCGGGCGCATCTACGTGCGGGAGGCCCGCCGCCTGGCTGCCGTGGCGCGGGACATGAAGAAGGCCGTGGAAGATTTGTCGGCCCTGCAGACGGGACGGCTGGTCATCGGCAGTTCGCATACGCGGTCTTTCTGTTATCTCGCGCCGCATCTCGTGGCTTTTCACCGCATGTTTCCGGGCATCGACCTGGAGGTGCTGGAAGGCAGCGTGGTGCAGCTCAAGGAATACGTGCGGCAGGGCAAGGTGGACTTTGCCCTGCTCTATGCGCCTTTGCCGGAACGGGAATTCTCCTTTCTGCCGCTGCTCGATGAGCACGTGTGCCTGGCGATTCCCCCAAATCATCCTTTGGCAACGCCTTACCACGGGAAACAGCCGCTGACGCGTCCGGTGATATCGTTTTCCGCACTTCAGGGCCTGCCATTCATTCCGCTGAAGCCGCATCGTCAGATGGCATCTGTTTACGAGCAGCTCTGCAGGCAGACGGGGACGCAGCCTCAGGAGGTCTTTGTGGCCGATACGATCATCGGTGCCATGCGGCTGGCCTCACTCGGCATGGGTGCGACACTCGTCACCGATATGATGATGGAGAGGCAGGAGGATCATGAGCATCTTTTGTATGTTTCTCTGGCGGAATACGTGGAGCCGCGTCATCTGCTGGCCGGCTATGGCAGCCGTCAGCCGCTTTCGCAGGCGGCACGCGAATTCATACGGCGGCTGCAGGAATCCTGAAGGATTTGTCTGATTTTTCCTATTGATAGCTCGTGTTTTTGCAATTGTATACGGCCATTTACAAGGGGTATTGGAAATTCCAATACCCCTTATAAGCATGTTGTATTTTTCGATAGTTTTTCTTAATGGTAAAATATCCTATAGCAAACAGGGATTCATCGGAACGCGCTGTGTTTGTTTTGCGATGAGAAGCTTAGGAGGAAGAGGCATGTCAAAAGAGATTTCAAGACGTACCTTCATCAAGGGGGCTGCGGCAGCCGGTGTCGTGCTCGCGGCCGGCAGCTATTTCACCTGGAATGGCCGCAATATCCCCGAGAAGGTACAGCAGGGCAATGTGACGTATGATGTATTGATCATCGGCAGCGGCGGTGCCGGGATGCGCGCTGCCTTGGCCGCGGCAGAGGACAAGAACCTGAAGGTGGCGGTGATGACAAAGCTCATCCCGACGCGTTCAGCTTCGACCATGGCGCAGGGCGGCATGAACGGCGTCACGGGGGTCACGGATCCGGCTGATTCCGTGGAATCGCATGTATTTGACACGGTCAAGGGCGGTGATTATCTCAGCGACCAGGATGCCGTGGAATACTTTGCCGAGCGGGCCGGTGCCAATATCTACGAGATGGATTACATGGGGTATCCCTACAACCGTCAGGCAGACGGTTCGTTCCATCAGCGCAAGATGGGCGGCTCATCGCATGCGCGTGCGGCGTATTTCGAGGACCGGGCCGGCCATGCGATGGTGCACACCTTGTTCGAGCAGTGCCTGGCGCACGATATTGATTTCATCTCGGAATGCCAGATGCTGGAGATCTCGATGGGCGGCGAAGACAGGAAACAGCTCAATGGCGTCATCGCCATGGATATGCGGACCGGCAACATCATGGGCATTCCCGCCAAGACCGTTTTGATCGCGACTGGTGGCTATGGCCGTGCCTATTGGATCCGCACGTCCAATCCATACAGTTCCACGGGCGATGGCATCGTGGCCGGCATGAAAGTGGGCATTCCCTTCAAGGATCCTGAGATGGTGCAGTTCCACCCGACCGGCCTGGCCGCCAATGGCGTGCTGCTGTCGGAGTCCAGCCGCGCCGAGGGCGCGCTGCTCATCAACAAGGATGGAGAACGCTTCATGAAGAAGTATGCGCCGGAGCGCATGGAACTCGCCACGCGCGATATCGTCGCCCGCGGCATCGCGACAGAGATTGAGGAGGGACGCGGCATCGGCGAGGGCATTCATGCCGGCGTTTATCTCGATTTCACGAAAATCCCGCCTGAACGCATCCATGAACGCCTCGGCCAGGTCTATGATCTCGCGCGCCGCTTTGCCGGTGTAGACATCACGAAGGAACCGGTGCTCATCAGTCCGACCTGCCATTATTCGATGGGCGGCCTTGAGATGGCGGATTTCCATACGGGAGAGTCACGCGTGCCGGGCATCTATGTGGCTGGTGAATGCAGCTGCGTTTCCATCCATGGCGCCAACCGCCTCGGTGCCAACTCGCTCTCGGAGGTGCTGGTCTTTGGTCATACGGCTGGCGATGGCGCAGCGGCTTATGCGAGGGAGCATGCGTACGCGGGTTCTCAGCAGGATCTGCAGGCAGATTGCCAGAAATGGCTCAATCACTTCGACGAAGTCACGCACCGCGCTCATCTCGGCAATTACACCGTGCCGGAGCTGCGCGATGCCATGGTCAATACCATGTGGTTCAAGGTCGGCGTGTTCCGGGATGAGCAGCATCTGCAGGAAGCGGCCCGGGAGCTGGAAGCGCTGGAGCAGGCATATCAGTCCGTGTATGTGGGGGACACGTCGCATGTCTACAATACGGCGTTTGAACAGTATGTGGAACTCGGCAATCTGCTTCAGGTCTCTCATGCCATCGTGCAGGGTGCCATCGCCCGCAAGGAAAGCCGCGGCGGTCATTCGCGCCGTGACTATCCGCAGCGCAACGACAAGGATTTCTTCAAGCATACCCTGATCTTCAAGGACGAAAATGGCTGGCGCACGGAATACAAGGACGTAGTCATTACGAAGTATCCGCCGAAAGAAAGGAAGTACTGATATGGACGCCAAACTCAGAATCCATCGTTTTGTCGAGGGGCGCAAATGGGTCCAGGATTATACGGTCACGGTCCGGACGGGCATGACCATCCTGGAAGCCCTGACGGAAATCAAGGAACATCAGGACCCAACGCTTTCCTTTACGTGCTCCTGCCGCTCGAGCATCTGCGGGGCCTGCGCCGTACGCGTCAACGGCAATGCGGAGCTTTCCTGCGAGATCCTTGTGGAGAAGCTTTTGGAACGCTATGAGACGGATACGCTGACTGTGGAACCTTTGGGGAATTTCCGCGTCATCCGCGACCTCATCGTCGACTGGGATCCCAAGTACGCCCGTTTGAAGAAGGTCCATCCGACGCTGCAGCCCAAGCCTGAATTCACGGCGGAGACGGGATGCAAACAGTCGCCGGCTGATTTTGACAAATACAAGAAATATGCCGGCTGCATCCTCTGTGGTTCCTGCGTATCGGAATGCAACAAGAATGCCTTGAACCAGAAGGATTTTCTGGATCCATTTGCCTTTGTCAAGGCGGAGAAACTCGTGGCGGACAGCCGGGAACGCAGCCCCGAGGAGCATCTGAAAGCCGTCATCGATGCCGGACTCTGGCGCTGCTTCAACTGCCAGGAATGCACGGCCAAATGCCCGAAGGGATTGGATCCTGCCGGTGCCATCGAGAAACTCAAGGCGGAAACGTTCCGCCATGGCCTGGCGGATAACGTGGGAGCCAAACATGCCAAGGCGATTTACGATGACATCCAGGAATCGGGCACGCTCGATGAGTCGAAGCTCAATATCAAGTCCGAGGGCTTCTTCCTGGCCTCGCTGCGCGCTCCCATGGCCCTGCGCCTCATGCATGTCGGCAAGATGAATCTGCTTGAGAAGCATCCGGTCAATCCGGAAATCGATACGGTCCGCAAACTCGTGAAGACCGCAGAAGCTGCTTCAAAAGAGGAATGAGAAAGAGAGGAATAGACCATGGAATTTGCATTATTTCCCGGCTGTGTCCTGAAGGGAGCGGCAGCGGAAGCCGAGCAGTCGCTCTATAAGGTTTGTGAGGCTCTCGGTATCGGCTTGACGGAAATCCCGAATTGGACCTGCTGCGGCGCCTCGCATGCCCAGGGCGTCAACGATCTGGCGGCGCTGGCCGTCAATGCCCGCAATATCTCGATTGCCGAGCATATGGGCCTCGATATCATGACGGTCTGCAATACCTGCACGCTGCAGCTCCGGACGGCGAAATACCGCCTGGATCACGATGAGGCCCTGAAGGAAAAAGTCAATGCACTGCTGAGGGAAGCCGGCCATCCATATCCCTATCAGGGGACGAGCAAGATTACGCATTTCCTTTGGGTGCTCGATGAGCATCCGGAGCTCCTGGCAGGCAAGGTCACGGATGCCCTGCATGGCATCCGGGTTGCTTCCTACTATGGGTGCCATATCCTGCGCCCGCAGGAAATCATGGATCATGGCGACGGCAAGCATCCCGCTTACTTTGAGCGCCTGGTGCGGCGCCTCGGCGCAGAGCCCGTCTGGTTTGACGCCAACCGCCTCTGCTGCGGCTTCCATGCCCAGCTGGCGGCGGAGCATGATGTGCTCGTGCGCACGGGCCAGATTGTGCAGAGTGCAGATAAGGCCGGTGCCGATGTCATCGTGACGCCATGCCCGCTCTGCCAGATGCAGCTCGATATGTATGAACCAGAGGGACGCGACGCCGTTCATTCGCAGGCGGAAATCCCCATCCTGCATTTGCAGCAGCTCATCGGTTTTGCCCTGGGCATGAGCCGGGAGGACATGGGCTTTACGCGCCATGTTTCTGCGCAGCGCAAGTGGAAGGTAGGCTGACAGCAGCCTGATGCCTTGCCGTGTGCTGGATCATCATGGAAAATCTTATCATCGGAATGCCTGCTTTCTTCCAGAAAAACGTGTATAATGAAGACAGGTTTTCCCTAGAGAAAGGAATCTTCCATGAAACAAAGCGAAAAACGAATCGATCTTCACGTCCATTCGCTCGTGTCGGATGGCAGCTATACACCGGCCGGTCTTGCGAAGCTGGCCAGGGAGCGCGGCCTGTCCGGCTTTGCGCTGACGGACCATGACAATATTGCAGGCGACGCAGAAGCGGCTGCCGCTGCGCAGCAGGAGGGGATTGACTTCATCCCGGGCATGGAGCTCACGGTGGAATTCGAGAACCGCAAACTGCACATCGTCTGCCTTGGCTTTGATGCCGCGCAGCCGGATTTCCAGTCCCTTTACTGCCGGATGCGGGCGACGAAAGAGGCAAAGATTGCAGAAATCATTCAATACATTGCGCAGAAGGGCATCGACATCTCACTGGAGAAGGTTCAGCCGTTTGCCTACGGGCGGACGATTGACCGCTATGCCATTATGCGTTATCTCGTTTCGCTGCATCTTTACGATCATGCACAGCCGCTCTGGGACAATTATCTGGATCCGGCCGTGCGCCTGCTGGACCTTGAAGTCAATATCACGGCAGAGGAGGCCCTGCCCGTCATCCACAAGGCGGGCGGTGTGACCTCGCTGGCACATTTCCATAAGAACATCGGGTTCAAGGGGCTTTCGCGCCTCGAGCAGGAAGCCGCCATCCTGCGCCTCCATCAGCTCGGACTCGACGGCATGGAGCGCTGGTATCCGAATTATACGGCAGAGGATGCCGCCTTTGCCGGCTATATGATTGAGAAGTACGAACTGCTGCCGACGGGCGGCACGGATTTCCATGGTTCGAACCGTCCGGAAATCGAGCTTGGCACGGGCCTCCATGACAACATCGCCATTCCGTATGCCTATCTTGAGGGCGTTCGCGCAGCCTGCAAGAAAAATTTTGAGCTGGAGAAGGAAAAACAGGCTGGTAGGGCGAATTAACTAAGTGTGAAATTCTTTAGGATGTTCATGTTTCGCAGAGCACGTTTCCGTTCTCTGCGGGACATTTCACGATTCATCACAGATGATGAGAATTTCCATTTGTGGATATCTTAAGAGAAGGAGGCTGAACTATGAAAGTTTGGGTTTGCACAGTTTGTGGCTGGATTTATGATGAGGCCAAAGGTGATCCGGATTACGATCTCGCACCGGGTGTACCGTTCGCTGATCTGCCGGATGATTTCGTCTGCCCGCTCTGCGGCGTAGGCAAGGATATGTTCGAGGAGCAGTCCTGACGATTTGCCATCTCCTTTCGGAGATGGCGGGGAGTCAGGGTGGCTCCCTTTTTTGTCTGCTTGTCCTTTTGCGTATGGATAGGTATTCCAATAAGTATGGCTAATGATTCGATAAAATGTACACAAAATGCATTGATTTTTGACAACCATTTTGCTATAATTTACACGTAATGAATCATAAATCTGATGCATAACGTGTGGGCATTCCGAAAGCGGTTTCCTGCCCTTGTGCGCAGAAGAACGCTTTCAAGTCATAAGGAGGCAATTTATTATGAAGGTAACAGTTGTTGGCGCAGGTAATGTTGGTGCAACGGTCGCAAACGTGCTTGCCACGAAGAAGTTCTGCAGTGAGGTTGTTCTCGTTGATATCAAAGAGGGTGTTCCTCAGGGCAAGGCCATGGATATCATGCAGACGGCTCATATGCTGAATTTTGACACGACGGTAACGGGCGTTACGGCTCTGCCGAACGATCCGGAAGGCTATGCTCCGACGGCTGGTTCTGACGTCATCGTTGTAACCTCCGGCATGCCGCGTAAACCGGGCATGAGCCGTGAAGACCTCATCGGTGTCAACGCCAAGATTGTCAAGAGCGTTGTTGACCAGGCCCTCAAATATTCTCCGAACGCTTACTTCATCATCATCTCCAACCCGATGGATGCTATGACGTTCCTGACGCTGAAAGACACGAAGCTTCCGCGCAACCGCATCCTCGGCCAGGGCGGTATGCTCGACAGCAGCCGTTTCCGTTATTTCCTTGCACAGGCTCTGACGAAAGCCGGCTATCCGGCTACGCCGGCTGATGTTGATGGCATGGTCATCGGCGGCCACAGCGACAAGACGATGGTTCCGCTCGTCAGCTATGCAACGCTGCGCGGTATCCCTGTAACGCAGCTCCTCAGCCAGGAAGCTCTTGACGATGTCGTTGCCAACACGAAGGTCGGCGGCGCTACGCTGACGAAGCTCCTCGGCACGTCCGCCTGGATTGCACCGGGTGCTGCTGCTGCTACGATGGTTGAGGCCATTGCTCTCGATGCCAAGAAGCTCATCCCGTGCTGCGTATACCTCGATGGCGAGTATGGTGAGAAGGATCTCTGCATCGGCGTACCGTGCATCCTCGGCAAGAACGGCCTCGAGAAGATCGTCGAGATCAAGCTCGATGGCGACGAGAAGGCCAAGTTCGAGGAAAGCGTCCAGGCTGCTCGCAACACGAACGCAAAACTCGGCGATGCACTCAAATAATTGCCCTTTGGCCAGTTTGTCACTGGCATGATGAAAGCCTCCGCTTCGGCGGAGGCTTTTTGTGTAAGCTTTGCCAAAGAAAAAGAAGGGAAAAAAAGGGGCTGTGACAAAATGTAAAATCATTTTGTCCACAGCC
>NZ_QRQA01000011.1:0-110744 GCF_003475755.1 Mitsuokella sp. AF33-22
TTTAGAATGATATGTGGTAATGTTTTCCATAGTGGTATATAGAAAATTTTACCACAAAGAGGGCCGCATACTCAATGAGCATGCGGCCCTCTTGTTTCTAGGGGTCGGTTATTTCACAGCCCCTTTGTGTAGGAGAAGATATGGGAATCTAGCACTCAGCTTGCAGGCTCTTGTCGAGTTCTTTGGCCAGCTCGAGGTCTGATGCGGGATTCTGGCCCGTGATGAGTTCGCGGTCATGGACGACATGGCTGCCGTACATGCCGTCGATGCGCATCTTGCCGCCCGCAATCTGCAGAGCTTGCTCGACGTGGAACGGCATCTCCGTGCCTTTCGCGACTTCACCCGGCCATTCCTCGGCATCCGAGAGAACCGTCATCTCATAGCCGCTGTAGATCCAGCCTTTGGAGGACGCTGCCATAGCGCCCTTGGCATCGTGCGAGACGAGCGCCTGGCGATACGCTGCGGCATCTGGCAAGGCGGCGAGCATCGCGGCCGGACCGTGGCAGATGAAGGCTGTCGGCTTCTGCTTCTCATGGAAGTAGCGCAGGATTGTGCCGAGATTCTCATCCTGCATGAGGTCTGTCATCGGCGCATGACCACCCGGCACAAAGATTGCCGCATACTGGTCGAGGCCGCCCTTGATGGCGTCTGTCAGCGAGATGGGCTTGAGGCCATCGACGAACGCCACCGCCTTGGAGCGGGCCGCTTCATCGCCACCAAAGAATTTCTTGTCGTTCGACCCCTTGTCCATGACGGGCATCTCGCCGCTCGGCGTGGCAAGCACGATCTCATAGCCGCGCTCTGCCAGATACTCCGTCGGCACGGCGAATTCATTGAGGAAAAAGCCGACATTCATGATGCTCTTATCGGCGAGCTCCATCTGAGACTGGCTCGAAGCCACGACGAGAATCTTGCCCTTGCTGGCAGCAGCCTCCGAATGGCCGCCAAAGAATGGCAGCATCAGCAGCGCTGCTAAGCACAAGAAAAGAACACGCTTCATAAAAATCCCTCCTGTTAATCTCATCTCCTGCCAGAGAGCCGTCATTCCTCAGCCCCGGGCAGTATTCTCTGCTTCATATTCACCTTGCCCCATTCGCACATCGCCTCGATGATGGGAGACAAACTCTGGCCGAACTCGGTCAGGCTGTACTCCGTGCGCGGCGGCACGACGGGGTAGACCTCGCGGTGGATGATGCCGTCTGCCTCGAGCTCGCGAAGCTGCTGTGTCAGCATCTTCGGCGTCGCCTGCGGGATCAGGCGGTGCAGTTCGCCATAGCGGTGCGTCCGCTGCATCAGGTGCCAGAGGATGATGCATTTGTATTTGCCGCCGATGAGGCTCAGTACCGCCTCCACCGGGCAGTGGAACATTGTCTCTTTTGCCATGATTTCTCCCCTATCCAAATGACTAGACGAACCGTTGCCTTGCACCAGCCTGCGGCCATCAGCCCTGATGTGCTGCCAGTACCGTAGCGGCGAGCCCGCGGACCCATTCCTGATGGCCGACATTCATCGGGTCCTTTGGGTCTTCGTGGAGCTCAGCTGCCGGCTTGCCCTTCTGCGACTCCTGCGTCAGGATGCGAACGCGGCCCTCTGAGAGGTCCTCGATGAGCCAGGCATGGATGACATCGAGACGGTGCTCTGCATCACCCTCTGCCCAGCCATGCCAGGCCAAACGGCCCGGCTGACCATCATGCGGTGCCTCAAACTCCGTGATCTCTGCCTCAATCGGGAAGCCGAACGTCTTGAAGCGGAAGCGCGTATTTGGTGCCAATTTTGTGCCCTCCGTATTGTCGAACTCGACATCGGCGACATTGCTGTAATACGTCGGCCAGATGCTCGTGTCGATGAGATTCGCAAATGTCTCTGCAGCGTCGATGCCCTTGACGATGACCTCATTCGAAGCGAAGTTGTCTGTCAACCCCGGCAGGTAGTCATGCGGCCAGTTGATTTCGTTTAACATAAATATCCTCCATTTATTTCGTCACATCTCATAGATTTTCCTTTTGCCGTAGCGGCTCATTTCAGCTGATGTATTCATTGTAGCTCCAAAGAATCTTGTTGGGAAGAATGCACTTTATTGTGTGATAGTACCCAAAAGGATATTATTGAGGATAGAACCGCATCTGCTATAATGAGAATAGATAACAACAAAATAGAAAGGATGATACCATGAATGCCATCTTCACACGCACGAGTATCCGCAAATTCGAGGATAAGCCCGTCGAAAAAGAGAAAATCGACAAGCTGCTGCAGGCAGCCTTCGTCGCACCATCAGCCGGCAACCAGCAGCCTTGGGAATTCTATGTCGTAACGGAGCGCGAGACAATTGAGGCGCTTGCCAAGACGAGCCCCTATGCCATATCGGCAGCCAAGGCTCCCGTCGTGCTCGTCATCGCCGCCCGCAAGGACGTCATCTTCCCAGGCATCACGGATATCGACTGTGCGATTGCGACGGAAAACATCTGGCTTGAAATGGAAGAGCTTGGCCTCGGCGGCGTCATGATGGCTGTCTCTCCCGTCCCCGAGCGCATGGAGGCCGTCCGTCAGATCCTGAGCCTGCCCGACAATCAGTACGCCTTCGCCCTGCTGCCCTTCGGCTACCCCGTCGGCAAGAAGCCCCAGGTCGACCGCTACGATGCCAGGAAGATCCACTGGATTGAATGATTGCCGTGACACAAAAGACGAATGACATGATAAAAACATGCCATTCGTCTTTTTCTTTGTCTGCCGGGCATTGTATAATAAAAAAAAAACGTGAAAGAAGGGTTTATTTGTCTACACCAAAACGTTACCTGCTGCTGATCCTGGCTGTCATGATCCAATCGGCCGGCATCGCCCTCGTCGTCAAAAGCCTCTTAGGCACGTCGCCGATCTCCAGCCTGCCGTATGTCCTGAGCCTGATCTTGCCGTTCACCTTCGGCCAGACGACATTTGCCGTCAACATGGTCTTCGTCGTCTTCGAACTCCTGATGCTGCGGCGCGACTTCCCGACAGTCTTCTGGCTGCAGATTCCCGTGACGATCCTCTTCGGTCTCTGCATTGACTTTTTCATGCAGCTCTTTGCCATCATGCCGGATTTCTACCCGCTCCAGATTGCCCTCTGCGTGCTCGGTACCGCTCTCGTCGCGCTCGGCGTGGCCGGACAGGGCATCGCCGACGTCCTCATGCTCGCCGGTGAAGGCGCCGTCTACATCTTTGCCCATAAATTCCACATCGACTTCGGCAAGGTCAAGGTCGGCAATGACATCAGCCTCGTCGTGCTTGCGGCCATCATCTCGCTGCTGACCATGGGCACCATCGAGGGCATCCGCGAAGGCACCCTGATCTCCGCGCTGCTGACCGGCATCATCGCCCGCTTCTACCTGCGCCACCTGAGCCGCATCGACGCCCACGGACGCATCTACCTTTCTCCACACAGATAAAAAGAAAAGGCTATTCCCCGAGCAGATTGCTCAAGGGAATAGCCTTTTTACATGATTCAGTTCTCGAAGATATCGGCCCGTGTGATATCGAAGATGTGGTCAAGCACGGATCTTCAATTCATCAGTTCTTCTGATCCATAACGGCCATCGAAGCGACCGTATCATTCTCTGCCGTGGACATGAGCTTGACGCCCTGCGTGTTGCGGCTGATGACCGAGATATCGGAGATGTTCGTGCGGATCACGATGCCTTCCGTCGTGATGAGCATGAGCTCCTGGTCGGGATGAACGACGCGCAGGCCGATGACATCGCCGGTCTTCTCCGTAACCTTGAGGTTGATGAGGCCCTTGCCACCGCGGTTCTGCGTGCGGTACTCGCTCGTCTCCGTGCGCTTGCCATATCCCTCGGCCGTAACCGTCAGGACCTCGGCATTCGGCGACAGCGTATCCATGCCGATGATCTCATCACCGTCGTTGAGGCTGATGCCCTTGACGCCGCGGGCAGCGCGGCCCATCGCGCGCACATCGTCCTCGGAGAAGACAATGGCCATGCCCCACTTCGTGCCGAGGATCATATCGCGTTCGCCGTCCGTGAACTTGACGCCGATGAGCTCATCATCGTCATCGAGATTGATGGCATTGAGGCCGCCCTTATGCAGGTTCTTGAACTCGACAAGGCTCGTCTTCTTGACGATGCCCTTTTTCGTGGCCATGAACAGGTAAGCATCTGGATTGAAGCCCTTGACCTGGATGACTGCCGTGATCTTCTCGTCCTTTTCAAGCTGCAGCAGGTTGATGATGGCCGTGCCCTTCGCCGTGCGGCTGGCCTCGGCAATCTCGTATGCCTTGAGATGGTAGACGCGGCCACGGTTCGTGAAGAACAGGATCGTATGATGCGTCGTCGTGATCAGGAGATTCTCGACAAAATCCGTCTCCTTCGTCCCCATGCCCTTGATGCCCTTGCCGCCGCGGTTCTGGCGGCGGTACGTATCGAGCGGCATACGCTTGATGTAGTTGTTGTGCGTCAGCGTGATGACGACATCCTCCTCCGCAATGAGGTCTTCGACATCAATTTCGCTCGTATCAACCGTCAGGCGCGTGCGGCGGGCATCGCCGAACTTCTGCTTGACTGCCGTGAGCTCTTCCTTGATGATGCCGAGGATGCGGCTCTCATCGGCGAGGATGGCCTTGTACTCCTCGATTGCCTTCAAGACTTCCTGATACTCCTCTTCGATCTTCTCGCGCTCGAGGCCAGTCAGGCGCTGGAGACGCAGATCGAGGATGGCCTGAGCCTGCTTCTCGGAGAGCTTGAAGCCTTCCATCAGAGCTGTGCGGGCAATGTCGGCCGTGCGGCTCTCGCGGATCGTCGTGATGACGGCATCGAGATGGTCGAGGGCAATCGTCAAGCCTTCCAAGATATGGGCGCGTGCTTCTGCTTTCTTGAGCTCATAGCGCGTGCGCCGCGTGATGACGTCTTCCTGATGCTTGATGTAGTAATGCAGGACTTCCTTGAGGTTCAGGATTTTCGGCTTGCCGTCAACGAGTGCCAGCATGATGACGCCGAAGCTGTCCTGCAGCTGCGTATGCTTGTAGAGCTGATTCAGGATGACGTTGGCATTGGCGTCGCGGCGCAGGTCGATGACAATGCGCATACCGCCGCGGTCCGACTCATCACGCAGATCCGTGATGCCCTCAATCTGTTTGTCGCGCACGAGCTGCGCAATTTTCTCAACGAGGCGGGCCTTGTTGACCTGATACGGCAGCTCTGTCACGATGATGCGCGGCTTGCCGTTCGACATCGTCTCAATGCGGGCATTGGCGCGCATCTTGATGACGCCGCGGCCCGTCGTGTACGCCTGGCGGATGCCGTCCTTGCCGAGAATCAGGCCGGCCGTCGGGAAATCGGGGCCCTTGATGACCGTCATGAGCTCCTCAACGGAAGCGTCCGGATTATCAATGAGCATCAGCGTGCCGTCGATAACCTCGCACATGTTGTGCGGCGGGATGTTTGTCGCCATGCCGACGGCGATGCCGCTTGTGCCGTTGACGAGCAGCTGCGGGAACTTCGCCGGCAGTACCTCCGGTTCCTTCAAGGACTCATCGTAGTTCGGCGCAAAATCGACCGTTTCCTTGTCGATGTCCTGCAGCATGAGTTCCGCAATCTTCGACATACGGACCTCGGTGTAACGCATGGCAGCCGCCGGATCGCCGTCGACCGAGCCGAAGTTGCCGTGGCCGTCCGCGAGCATGTAGCGCATGGAGAAATCCTGCGCCATGCGCACGATGGCATCATAAACGGAAGAATCGCCGTGCGGATGATATTTACCGAGGACTTCACCGACGATACGGGCCGATTTCTTGTAGGGCTTGTTGGAGCCCATGCCCGCTTCCTGCATCGCGTAAAGGATGCGGCGGTGTACTGGTTTCAAGCCGTCCCGGACATCCGGCAGTGCACGCGCAACGATGACACTCATGGCATAATCGATGTATGAGTTCTTCATCTCGTGTTCCAGATTGACCGGCACGATCTTTCCCTGTCCAAAATCCACAATCTCACCTCAAAATCTAAAAAATAAACTCATTTTTTACAAAATCATTTAGCATTTAATTATACCATTTTCCCGCTCAAAAGTCCACAAACGCCCGTCTCACAAGGGCTGAACAGTCCTACTATCCCTTTTACAAATTTCATGATAGAATAAACTGTCACGACCTCAACGGGTGAACCGGAGAGGAGGGGTGTTTCATGTGTTTGTCCGACATATTGGCTTCTTTCCTCATCAGTATTGCTGCAAGTATCATTGCACATTATTTGATTGAGTGGTTGGAACGGATTAGCCACCGTTCGTGACTTCCAACCTAGTTAATCATTTCCCTGTATCTGCCTAGTCATCAGATACGAATAAGGCCCGCCGGGTAGTCAAGCCGGTGGGCCTTTGGGTTTTCATGATGTTGTCCGACATCATTTCCTATTCATATTGTAAGCCAAAAAAAATGATTCGTCAACATTTACCGCCCCAAGACTTCAGCGTAGATGTAACCTTCACGTACGCCTGAATCACTGTAGGTGATGACCTGGCTGTGGAAACGGCTTGCAAGCACTTCGGCGATGATGAGCCCCGGGATGACTGTATGCATGCGCTCCGGCACCGTGCGCATCAGCATCACTGTCATCTCCTCCGTCAAACCATGCTCAAACGTGAAGCGGCGGACGATCTCCGAGAGCTTCGCAGCCTCCATCTTCACATTGTCCTCAGGCTCATGGAACAGCGCATTGTAGAGCGCACAGGCCCCTTTGAACGTGCCCCCGATGCCGGCAATAGCCCCTTCCTTGACATCCTCGAAGCCATCGGCCGCTGCGAGCGTCGCCCGGGCCTCTTCGCGCATCGCCTGGCACTCCTCCGCCGTCGGCAGGACGCCTGCGACATACTTCGTATAGAACGCCAGCGAACCGATGGGCAGGCTGACCTTCTCCTGAATCTCACGGCCGCGGTACACGACGATCTCCGTGCTCGCACCGCCGATATCGATGAGCAGGCCGCCCTCAGCCGTCAGGCCATGCGTCGCCCCGATGAAATCGTACGTGGCCTCCTCATCGCCCGTGATGACGCGGATGGGAAGCCCGGTACGCCGCTCGATCTCCCCGACGGCCGCCTGACTGTTCTTCGCATTGCGCAGTGCTGCCGTCGTAAAGGCCACCACATGCGTGATATTGAAGTTCATCAGGAAGCTCTTGAACTCCGTCAGGATCTCCACCGTCTTATCGATGCCCTGCTGCTGCATAACGCCATCCTTGAGATACGCCGCCAGCCCGACCGTATGCTTCTTCTTCATGAGCATCTCCACATGCGTGCCCTCGATGAAGTAAATCGCCATACGCACAGTATTGGAGCCAATATCAATCATTCCGTATAACAAACTTCTCGTCCTTTCTCATCTGCCATGCGTCATTATCACCGTTTGAGCCCATTGCCCGTCAGGGGAATGACGACCTTGTAATTATCCGGCTTGCCGTCCTTGAAATACTGCACGGCACCTGCCAGAGCCGCTGCCGACGTCATCTCGACATAGACGCCGCGATGGCCAAGGTATTTGTGCGCCTTGAGAATATCCTTATCCGCCACCGTGATGGCATCGCCATGCGAGAGCTTCAGAACGCGCACGATATCGTTCATGCGCTTCGGTTCCGAGATGCGGATGGCCTCGGCAATCGTCGAACGGCGCGGTCCCTTCGGCAGCCCATGGAACGCTTCATAGACCGGCGCACATTTCTCCGACTGCACCGCCACGAACTGCGGCAGGCGGCCGATCTCCCAGAAGCCGAGGAACAGCCCCAAAAGCAGCGTGCCATTGCCGACCGGCACGAAGATGTAATCCGGCACATGCTCGTGCAGCTGA
This sequence comes from Mitsuokella sp. AF33-22, assembly GCF_003475755.1. Taxonomy (NCBI): domain Bacteria; kingdom Bacillati; phylum Bacillota; class Negativicutes; order Selenomonadales; family Selenomonadaceae; genus Mitsuokella; species Mitsuokella sp. AF33-22. The sequence continues at coordinate 7,820 of NZ_QRQA01000011.1, forward strand.
TGATACATCTCATACGCCATCGACTTGATGCCCTCAAAGAACAGCGGATTGTAGACATGCGACGCATAATACGCCTCGCCGAGATTCTGCTTGACGGCCGCGCACGCCTTCATGCGCCCGTTGGCCACCTTGACGATCTTCGCGCCATATGCCTCGATCTGAGCCACCTTCTCCTGCGAGATATCATCCGGCACGTAAACCGTACACTTCATATCTGCTGCAGCCGCATAAGCAGCCATCGACGCACCGGCATTGCCCGAGGAATCGAGCGCGATTTCCTTGATGCCGAGACGATGAAGCTCATTGATGAGCGTATACGCTCCGCGGTCCTTGAAGGAACCCGTCGGCTGCAGATTCTCGAGTTTCAGCAGGAAATCCAGCTTATCCACGGTAAATGGCAGCAGCGGCGTCTCGAACTCCCCGAGCGTGATGCCCGAGGCCAGCACATCCTCGGGATCCTTATGCAGGCTCAGCATGCCCCCGCATTCACAGCGGTAAAGATGCGTATTCAGCGGATATTCCTTCTTGCATGTTTCACAATAAAAGTACATGTGAATCGCTTCCTTTCTTGCGACAAGCGCTCACGCGTCGATTCCTTGAACTCACGATCTTATTATTATAAAGAATTCGTCACGACGCCCCCGTTCCCCTGTCAAGTGCAAAATAAACTTTCCAGGAATCTCGCCCCCTTCTGACCGGCAGCCTCGGCCGCCCCGGCACGCTTCCCCAACATGCACGGCAGCGTGCTCGCAGGCGCCCTTCTCAACCGCGGCATCAATTCCTACAAAGCCGGCCACTACGAAGCCGCCCTCCACGACCTTTTCATCGCGGACAAGCAGGGCCATATGAAAGCTGCCCGTTACATCGGCCTCTGCTATGAAAACGGCTACGGCGTCAAGAAAGACGTCAAGAAGGCCGCCGAATGGTTCCACAAGGCAGCCAGCCGTGGCGACGAAACTAAGAACGCCCCGAAACCATCCCCACGGGCCAACGCATGACCTACACCGTCGACGGCTTCCCCGTCACCTACATCGACACCACAACAGCCACCCGATAAGAAAATTTCTCCTGCCCTCTATTGAAATACGCCCCCATTTGTTGTAATATAGTCATGGGAGGCCTACTACATCTAGTATGTGGTAGGTGGCAGAAGGTATAGAGGCGGCAAAAGCGGGAACGTTCGGTTGTTCCCGCTTTTGTATTGTAAAAAAGACATCTCTAAGGATGATAACCCAAGAGATGTCTTTTTTGTTGCTTAAATGAAAAATCCCAGCCGTCCCCTAAAGGGGAAGGTGCCCTGAAGGGGCAGAAGGGGTGATTGCTCAATCCCAACTTAATCCATCCGGTGAAGATACCAGTCTAATTGGACTATCCTTATCAACTGATGTGCCTGAATTGCCACCACCAGAATTATTTTTCTTCATAAAATCTTTATAAATAAATGTTCCCCTACTCCCCTGCACATCAATTATTGGAGATACAATCGTTCCAATAAACTTACTATCTCCACAATTTATGTGTGTGCCTTCCCATTGATTAGCATAAGGGGCATAAATAACACCTTTAAAAGTATGTCCATTCAATTCTAAATGAATTTTTGGTTTCTGAGGACTTTTTCTTGAATCAATACAAATGATTAACGGCCTGCCTGTATCTGCATACACATCTATATTGACAATATCTGGATTATAACCTGTTTTTACATAAATATATATGGGATCGTCTGATTCTGGCAACGACTTGCTAACGGAAATACGAAAATTATTAACATTATTGACGGATATCTTATCGCTGTGAAATAAAGGATTATTGGGATTTACATCTATATTTCCTGAAACAGGATGTACGTCTTTCATTAAATTCTCCATATAATCCGTAAACGTATCATATGTATAAGGTTCAAATGTTGCCTTTCCCCATAAACCAGATTGTAATGTTCCATTAGAGGAAAATTTAGCACCTTGATTTTCATCAAAAAGATCTTTAACAGTATTCCCTTCTTCTTTTGCAGCTGATGTAAAATATCGATCTAATCGTTTCTCATATTCCGAATCCCATTTTGCTTGGTCACTATATGTAATCTCTCCTGGCTGCAGCGTTGGAGATGTATTTCCCACACCATCAGTATATGCAATGCGTCCATCAAAAACAGTACGTACAACATCTTTTGCAGGGACTTTCTGATTATCGGGATTATCTCTATGACGAATAACATCCGGATGTTCTATTGAATTCGTACAAGAAAATCTATATTGGAAAATAAATAAGTTATTAAAGAATCCCGGTGTGTCTGTATTTTCATTCATCTCAATAGATGCTATACTATCGGCTTCAACAGTCTGCGTTTTCTTGATAAAACTCAAGAAATATAATGGTACTTCTTTGGAAAGTTCCACACGATAATACACCTTTTTATTAAATTCTTTTGCTTTATATTTAGGCACATTAATATTTTCATCAACAGCTAAATTATGATATTGACCAATAATATATTCTTTTGCTCTTTCATCCGCTTTTGGATGACTATCTACCTTCTCGTTATTCTCTGCATATGCTTTCGCACCGGCTAAAACAGCAGCATCCGCCGCATTCTGCAAACGCTGATGCTGCACATAGAGATTGCCAAAGTCAACAGCCAGTCCCGTGAACGCGATGATAAAAGGCAGCAGAAAAGCCGTCAGGACCAGTATGGCTCCTTGTTGCGCGTGTATCGGTCTGCCCATGACGACTCCTTCTTTCCTAATACATCAATAAAATCCTACGACTCCAGTATAGCAACATCCCCCTGCACAGGCAAGAAAAAGACCTGGTCACCAAGACCTCTTCCGCCGCTCCGCGGTCCCTCTTTTCCCTAACGGGAGACGTCTAATCTGCCGCCCCAGCATCTGCAAAATCAATGTACCGAGGATACTCCCCAGAATGCTGGCAAGCAGCGAAATACGTCATCTTAGACTGATTACGTCGATCTCTCTTGGCCGAATTCAAAAGTTGCCGGATAGCAAAAAAGTCAGACACGATGTTTTGTCGAGCCTGACTTTATTTTTGTTCTTGGAAGGTAAGGATTTGTCCCGGCTTTAGGCCCAGGGCGTCGGCCTGACCGGCGGTCATCTCGAGGACGCTGTGGGCTTGCCAGCAGGCGGAGAGGCCGAGCCAGGGGCGCAGGTGGCGGGTGATTTTAAGGATCTTGCCTTGCTGGTCGAGGTAGACGGCGTCGATGGCGAAGCGCATGAAGCACATGTGGATGCTGTTGCAGGGCGTGATGAGGAGCCCTGTCGCGGGCGGCAGAGGGCGGCGAAACATCAGCCCCGCCAGGCGCGTCCAGAATGTGTCGGCCATATGGACCTGGATATTGCGACCGTTATCCGGATGGATGAATATGCGTTGCTTCATGCGCTAAATTGTCCTTTCTGTTTCTTTCATCTGCCGCATGCCCATGGCCCTCTTCCGGCCCTTCGGGCCACGTTCTCCGGGGATGCCCCCGGCATCCCGCGCTTCGCGCCCGTGCGCGGGGAAGACTTGGCTTCCCCTCTGGGGAAGCTGTCGCGCAAGCGGCTGAAGGGGCGACTGTTCGCATGAACATACGGGCTCACTGAAAAGTAATCCTTAAAGATTGAATTTCAGCGTGGATTGATGCCAGAAACGTTGATGCCAGAAACGTTGAGCTCCCCTATCGGCCCTTTGGGCCACTTCCCCCAAAGGGGGAAGCGTCGCTAAACAGTCATTGTCTTTTCGCTGAGGAAAAGGTTCACAATGCGAATGAGGTCTTATAAATTCTTCAGCAGGTAAAGCAGGCTTGGAACGAGGGTGACGACGAAGATGGCGGGGAAGATGAAGAGGACGAGCGGGAAGACGATTTTGACCGGGGCTTTCATGGCCTGGGCTTTGACGTATTGGCGGCGGCGTTCGCGGATGTTGTCGGCCTGGTTCTTGAGGGTCTTGCCCATGCTCGTGCCGAGGCGTTCGGCCTGGATGATGGAGGTCATGAAAAGCGAGACATCCTCGAGGCCGCAGCGGTCCGCGAGGGCACGCATGGCGGTGCGGCGCACGACGCCCATGCGGATATCTTCCTGCAGGCGGCGGCATTCGTCGATGAAGGGGCCTTTCATGCGAGCCGTGATCTTGGCGAGGGCGGCGTCGAAGGAAAGGCCGGCCTGCACGCTGACGCAGAGCAAATCGAGTACCTGGGGCAGCTGGCGTTCGATTTGTTTCTGTCGGCGGTCAATGGTGGTATTGAGGAAAACAACGGGCATCAGGCCGCCGAGAAGGCCCAGCAGGAAGACCATCATGGTTTTCTGGATGGGCGCAAAGGAGCCACCGCGCACGAGTACGGTGGCAAAGAGCCACATGACGACGGCACCGAGCAGGCAGCTGCCAAAGAATTCGGCGACGCCCCATTCGCGGGATTTGCCGGCAAGTACGAGGCGTTTCTGGATGATGGGGCGCAGGCCCTTGGGCATCAAGTGCTCGGCCATTTCTTCCAGGGTCTGTTTGAAGCCGCCTGTTTGGGGCGCGGATTGGACGGTGGAGACGGCTTCATAGGCCGGTACGGCAAAGGGGTCGTTCGTTTCGTCCATCGTTTCCAGGCTGGCCATGCGCTTGCGGATGGTGGTTTTGGGCTGTACGATGCTCCGGATGATGCCGAAGAGTACGAGGAAGATAATGGCAGTCAGCGATATGGCAAATAGTACTTTCAGCATCGGTTCGCTCCTTTCTTGGTTCGCGTTTCATCGGCGTTTTATGTCAGAGACGTTTGATTCCCCTTCAGTCGCTTGCGGGCCACTTCCCCCGAAGGGGGAAGCTGTCTCGCAAGCGACTGAAGGGGCGGCTGATTGCATGAACGTTCTGGCTCACTGAAAACGAATCCTTAGAGTGCGAATTTCAGTGACGCTTTATGCCAGAGACGTTGCGTTCCTCTTTCGGTCCTGCCGGCCACTACCCCCGAAGCTGCCTTCTCCGCTCACAGGGAAGGCTTCGGCGTCCCCTCTGGGGAAGCTGTCGCGCAAGCGACTGAAGGGGCGGCTGATTGCATGAACGTTCTGGCTCGCTGAAAACGAATCCTTAAAGTGCGAATTTCAGTGACGCTTTATGCCAGAGACGTTGCGTTCCCCTTTCGGCCCTACGGGCCACTTTCCCCAAAGGGGACAGCGTATCTCGCTCTACCGCCCAAAGAGCTGCTTAGAAGCGGCCGCCGGTGAAGGCGATGTCGTTGTTGCCGCCTGGGGTGAAGAAGCCTTCGGGGAGTTTGATGCCGCTGATTTCGAACTTCTCGAGGAATTCGGGCTGCATGCCGGTGGGCATGAAGTGGCCGATGACTTTGCCGTTGTTGTCAAAGCCGGTCTGTTCGAAGCGGAAGAGATCCTGTGTGGTGATGGTACTGCCTTCCATGTGCTGGACTTCGGTGATGTAGGTGATCTTGCGGCTGCCGTCGCGCATGCGGGACTGGTGCAGGATGAGGTCGATGGCCGAGGAAATCTGCTCACGGATGGCGCGCTCCGGCAGGTCGAGGCCGGACATCATGACCATCGTCTCAAGGCGCGACAGGGCGTCACGCGGGCTGTTGGCGTGGGCCGTGGTCAGGGAGCCGTCGTGGCCGGTGTTCATGGCCTGCAGCATGTCGAGGGCCTCGCCCGTGCGGACCTCACCGACGATGATGCGGTCGGGGCGCATGCGCAGGGCATTGCGCACGAGGTCGCGGATGGTAATGGCTCCCCGCCCTTCGAGGTTGGCCGGACGCGCCTCGAGCGTGACGACGTGCTGCTGCTGCAGGCGCAGCTCGGCGGCATCCTCGATGGTGACGATGCGTTCGCCCTCGGGGATGAACGACGAGATGACGTTGAGCGTCGTCGTTTTACCGGAGCCCGTGCCGCCCGAGACGAGGATATTGACGCGCGCCTTGATGCACGCGCGCAAAAAGGTCGCCATCTTCTCATCCATCGTGCCGAAGGAGATCAGATTGTCGACGGTAAGCGGAGTCTTGGAGAATTTGCGGATGGTCAGGCACGGGCCGATGAGCGACAGCGGCGGGATGATGATGTTGACACGCGAGCCATCTTCGAGACGGGCATCGACGAGCGGTGAGGATTCATCGACGCGGCGTCCGAGCGGCGTCAGGATGCGCTCGATGATGTTCATGAGGTGCGCCGTATCGTGGAATTTCACGTCGGTCAGTTCGAGCTTGCCCATGCGCTCGACGAAGACCTGATGCGGCCCGTTGACCATGATTTCGGTGATGGAATCGTCCTTGCGCAGGGCTTCAATCGGACCGAGGCCCAGGACTTCATCGCGGATATCGGCAATAAGCCGCGGCTTCTCGCCCTGCGGGATGGCGAACGGGTCCTCATCGAGCACGCGCTGGCAGTAGTCACCGATCAGCGTCTCGACCTGATGCGGGTCCTGGTGCACCGAGGAGAGCATGGCCTGCTCGGCCGGCGTCATCTCGTCGACGATGCGCTGGTGGATACGCTGCTTGACCTGCTGATAGGAGCGTTCCGCCGCTGTGTCCTGCCCCTCACTGTGGGAACCAAAAATATTGACCTGACGGTTCTCCCCAGCCGCCCGTCCCAGGCGCGTCAATAAAGACATCGTATCTCACCTCTTACTATTTCTGCGTCTTCCAATTATCTTCACTGTACATCGTACAAGTTATATTCAAATCTAATTTATTGGTATTTTTATTATCGGTCAAACCATCGAGAATCCCCGATAACCAAGAACCATCATCATTGAGTTTAGCCTTGACCGTAGCCTTTACATTTCCATGTTCATTTGTATTTTGGGATGGCATGTACTCTATAACAAAATCCGATGAAGTAGGGTCCCAATCATAAATATCGACAGGTAATTTCTGATTTTTATAATGTTCTCGAATTGTCGGATAACCATTTGCCGATTCCGTTTCACTTGTTACTACAGCTGCTTCACGAGCACTATTGCGGGCCACAGTACTCAAAGTCATATAATCTAAAAATATCATTGCGAAATATATAATACCAAATAAAAATAAAAGAAATAGAGGTAGAATTAATGCAAATTCCACAATAGACTGTCCTCTTTGGAATTCCATAATCCTACCTCTTTCAAAATACAACACGCTTAGCCCTGTTTAGACGCAGCTGCACCTTTCTTCAATAACTCCTTGATATTATCAAATACATCTTTAATGCTATCCTTGATACTATCATTGCCAAACAAAGCTGTTGCAACAACAGCTACAAATGCCAGAATCAATGCATATTCAACAATACCCTGGGCCTTTTCGCTCACATAACGAGCTTTCAAATACTTCAGAATCTCGATAACCATGGTAACTTCCTCCTCTAAGACAAAACCATATAATCAAATTGATTTTATGTTAATCCTTTTGGATTACATACTATAGTAATATAAGTTTATTCTTTTTATTAAATTTTTATATCAACAATACGATGAATAATAATGAATCCTACGACTTGCAGTATCACGGCACCAAAGATGCACATTCTTCCCATTTCTGTTTCAATTAATGGTTTCAAATAATTCGGATTAAATGTAGAAATTATACCTGCCAATCCAACGGGGATACACGCCACGACTAATGCAGATGCGCGTCCCTGTGCCGTTAATGTCATAATCTCCCGCCGCATTCGGATTCTCTCCTGAATCGTCTCACTGATCGTATCGAGAATCTGGGCGAGGTCGCCGCCCACCTGCCGTTGGATCAGGACGGCGGTGACGACGAGCTCGAAGTCGGGACTCGCGACGCGCTTTTGCATGTTGTCGAGAGCCGTCTCCAAGGTGTTGCCGAGATTGACTTCGTTGACGACGAGCCTGACTTCCTTGCCCATCGGGGCGTCCATCTCGCGGGAGATGAGCTCAAAGGCCTGCATGAAGCTGAAGCCGGCACGCAGGGCGTTCGCAACCATCGTCAGCATGTCGCCGAGCTGGTTCGTGAATTTCTTGCGCCGCCTGCGGATGCGCAGGGCCAGCAGCAGGAAGCCGAGCAGGATGGCCACGATGGCACCGAGGAAGAACATCGATCCCTTGAGCGTCACGAGGAATGTGATAAAGCCCACGAGCAGGCCCCAGAGCAGCAGGATGGCTTCAAACTCCATGCCGTGCAGCGGCCAGTCGGCCTGCTGCATGAGGAGCTCGAGCTTCTGTCCTTTCTGGATGCGCCCAAGGCCGGAGGAGATGCTCTCGACGAGGTGAACGAGCATTTCCCTTGTACTCGTGCCCTTTACCTGCTGCTGCTCAGGCCGGACGCCGGCGAAGTAGTTCATGCGTTCCGTCAGCGTGTGGTCCTCGCGTGAGCGCGAGCGGATGGAGAGCAGCATCATCAGGAGGCCGAAGCACAGGATGGCGATAAAGATGGCCAGGAGTGCCTTCATGTGGACCACCTCTCTGGCACGCGGTGGCCGGCAATCTGCTCGGCCAGGCGGTCGACGCTTTTGGCAAGCGGGTTATCCGGCTGGATTTCCGTTGCCATCTGGCCATTATCCGCCGCGTGGGAAACCACGAGGTATTCGTTCGGGATAATGGCCGTGACGGGGTAGCCGAGCTGCGTCTCAAGCTTGCGGCGCATTTCCTCCGTGCAGGGGGAGACGCGCGTGAAGATGACTTTCGCGCGTTCCTCGACGTCGGGCCAGTCCTTGAAGATCTCCAGCGCCTTGCGCATGTGATCGATTTCGTAAGCCCCGTTAATCATAGCACATAAGTACGTTGTCGTCGAGGCTTCTGCGGCCGAAATTGAAGTTGGATTGAAGCCGGGCGGCACATCGATCAGCAGGTAGCGGAACAGGCTCTTCGACATGCGGATGAGGTTCTCGAGCGCGGGAATCGATACCTTGTCGATGTAGTTAGGGCGCGTCGTGCCGCAGAGCACGTGGACGCGTTTCGAGACGGGCACGAAGTAGCGCTTGAGCGTGACCGGCGAGAGGAAGCGGATGTCGCGTGTCGCTTCGACAATGGTCGACTGCGGCGTGAGGTTGAAGAAGACAGCCATATCACCGAACTGGAGATCGGCGTCGATGATGCCGACCTGTTCATGCGTGCGGCGGGCCAGAGCTGCAGCGAGGTTCGCAATGAGCGTGGTCTTGCCACTCTTGCCCTTAGGGCTGAAGAAGACGAGCGTTTCGCATTCTTTTTCGAGGCCGGCCTGAGCAAATTCCTTGACGGCGTCCTGGAGTTCGACGCCGTTGAAGGGCTTGATGAGGCAGCCGCAGGCACCGGCCGCGACGAGATGGCTGGCGCTTTCGGGCTGCCATTCTTCGGCCATGCAGAGGATGTCGGCGTGCGGGTAGGACTCGTGGAAGGATTCGATGAGCGGGATGGTGTTTTCATGGTCGATGTCGAGCAGGATGAGGTTCGGGTTGAACATCTTGCCTTGTCCGAGGGCGTCGCTGGTGTTCTGGTAGCGTACGGCCATGGTGAAGCCGGGAGTGCGGTCGATAACGCCTGAGAGTTTTTGCAGCATGAGGCGGTCTTTTTCGACCATCATGACGCGGTAATCCATGAAAACACCTCCTTTCAAGTCAAGTTTGAGCAAATAGGTCCAAGGACCGCTTCCGGCCCTCCGGGCCACCTTCTCCGGGGATGCTACCGGCATCCCGCGCTTCGCGCCCGTGCGTGGGGCTACGCCGCTTGCAAAGACTTGCAGGCGAGCATGGTTCTTTCCCACCAGTTCAAGGACCTCTTCCGGCCCGTTGGGCCACCTTCCCCGTGCGCGGGGAAGGCTTGGGCGTCCCCTTGGGGGAAGCTGGCGGCGCAGCCGTCTGAAGGGGTACCTGCTCGCAGCAGCAAATAGCGTCGATGTAATGAGTTCGATTTTCATCGAGCAACCATATCGATACCGTTTGCTTCCCCTATCGGCCCTGCGGGCCACTTCCCCCCAAGGGGGAAGCTCCGCGTACAAGCCCGAGTCCACTGCGGGGATCAGCTGAAGATGCGGCTGAGCCAGGATGATTCTTCGCGGGTTTTCTCGGTTTCGGCGGGGGCTGTGGTGTGATTGGTGTAGCGGGCTACGAGGGCCTTGAGGGCGTCGCCGAGGTCGGTGTGCTCTTTGGCAAGCACAAGGGGGACGCCGTCGCGCAGGGACTGGCTGGCGGCGCGGAAGTCGTTGGGCAGGACGTGGTAGAAGGGCTCGTCGAGGAGCTTCTGCACGTCAGCCAGGCTGATGCGTGTCTTGGCATCGCTGCGGTTCAGCACCAGTCTTATTTTGTTCTTATCATAGCCCAGCATCTTCAATGTGTCCATACCAATTTTCATATTTTTTATGGTCGGGATGAAGTCGACGATGCCGAGGAATGTGACGATGGTGGAAAGGTCGAGTACGGCGAGGTTCAGGGTGCTGAACATCGAGGCCATATCGATGAGGATGTAGTCGTACTGGGCCTGGAGTTTGCGTATGGCGCGCACGGCGTAGTCGTGATGGATGTTGTAGGCTTCTTCGAGGGCCTTGGGGGCCGCGAGTACCGAGAAGGAGACGTCGCCGTTCTGATAGGGCGTCAGAAAGTCCTGGACGCGGCAGGAATCGCCTTCGACCTGCATGGTACGCTGTACATCAGCCAGGGTCCGCAGCGGCTCGAGATGAAGGTAGTTGCAGACGTCGCCGAACTGCAGGTCGAAGTCGGCAAGGCAGACGCGATAGCCTTCATGGGCGAGTTCCGAGGCCATGTTGCAGGCGACGAGGGTTTTGCCGACGGCTGAGGCGGTGCTGAAAAAGGTGATGACGATGCCATTGACAGGCGTCGGCCGTTTTTCTGTTGACATAGGCATCTTCCTTTCGTTGATGATTGCTTCTTGGGTTGCAAGGCCATGGACCTCATCCGTCAGCCTGCGGCTGCCACCTTCCCCAGAGGGGAAGGCTTTGGCTTCCCCTATCGGCCCTACGGGCCACTTCCCCCGAGGGGGGAAGCGGTTCGCGCCCGTGCGCAGCGGGGAAGAGGTCCTCGGGCGCCAGAGCTTTATTTGTCCATGTGGCTGAGGATCTCGCGGGCGCTCGCTTTGATGCGGTCGCCGGGGGCTTCGCTGCTTTCTGTCTCGACCCTTGTGGTCAGGGCGGAGGACTTAGAGGTGGCCTTGGCATTTTTCCTGGCGGCCTTTTCGGCGGCTTTGGCTTCTTTTGCCAGCTGCTCGTTGGATTTCTCAGGGATTTCGCCGTTGAGGTCGACCTGCTTCATGCTGCGGTCTTCACGGCGGCTGTCATTGTAGGCATCCTCCATATCAGCCGACATGCGGGCAGGTGTTTCTTCGCTGACGACGCGCGGCGTGATCAGGACGACGATTTCCGTGCGCGTATGCGAGTTGTTGTGGTATTTGAAGAGTTCGCCGAGCAGCGGGATGTTGCCGAGCAGCGGCACTTTCTGGATGGTCTTGGCATCGTCGGAATTCAGCAGGCCGCCGATGACCATGGTCATGCCCGAGGGGATGTTGACCGTCGTGTAGGCGGAGCGCGTCGCGATGCCCGGCATGCGGTAGCCGTCTTTCGTGACGGCGTTGTTCCAGTCGAGGCGGCTGACCTGCGTCTCGAGCTCCGTCGTGATGTTGCCGTCCTGGTCAACCGTCGGTGCCTTTAGGTCGAGGCCGATGCCGTATTCCTTGTATTCCGTCGTTGTCGAGCCGAAGCCGTTCGAGGATTCATACGGAATCTCGCCGCCGATGAGGATCTTGGCGTCCTTGCCGCTCATGGTCGTGACATTCGGCCGCGAGACGACGCGGGCCTTGCCGTTCTCGATGAGCGCATGAATCTCGGCGTTGATCTTCGAGAAATGCGTGAAGAGCCAGTTGCGGTTGTACCAGTGGCTGCCGGCGCTGCGCTGGCTGCCGTACGATTCACCGGCATAGAACGTGCCGGCGTTGTTCATGTTGATGCCATTATTATCCGTATCGCTCATATCCTGCGAGGCGTAGTTGATGCCGAGATTCTTGGCATCGGTCGAGCTCAGCTCGACGAACATCGCCTCGATGTTAATCTGGTCGGGATTCGTCATCTCGAGCATGTTGACGACGGAATCGTCGATGTCGCCGCGCGAGTCGTCCGAGGAGCCGAGGCTCGAACCCAGCGACTGCAGCGAGCCGTTGCCCGAGGACGAGGAGCTGCTCTGACTCTTGCCGGAGGAGGAGCCGCCCGAGCTGCCGCCCGTGCCCGCGTAGAGCTTGGCGATTTTGTAGGCGAGGTCGCGCTCGTACTGGTTCTTGACGGCGCCGCGCAGGAGAATCTTGCCGCCGATCATCTGGACGCGGACCCCCGGCAGGTCAATGGCTTCCTGGACGATTTTCGCGAGGCCCGAGTCCTGATTGGAGACGGTGACGCGGTATTCGTAGCGGTAGCCGTTGCTGGCCCAGACGTTCAGGGTCGTCGTGCCCGGCGAGATGCCGATGATGTTGAGCGAGGAGCGGTCGACGAGGCTGACGTCGGCAATCTTCGGATTGGCGATGGCCACGCGCGTGATGCTGCGGCCCGTGTTGAGATAATACGACTGGTTGAGGTCGATGGAGACCGGCGTGTACTGCGCATAGGCGGGAGCCGGGGCCAGTACGGCCGTCACAGCCAGGGTACCTGCGGCCAGGCCGAATAAGGCGTTTTTCATTTGACTCCCTCCCTCGTTGCGGTCACGCCGCGGATGACTTCGATGGTATGCCCGAGGACGGGGACGGAGCCGCCCGCGGAGCCCGCAGATGGGGCAGAGGGGGGCGCCGACTGTGCCGCCGGTGCGCTATAGCTGTAGGATGGGGCAGGAGCCGAGGAAGCCGGCGGTGCCGGCTGATTCTGGGAGCCGCCCGTGCCCTGCGGCACGCCCGTGTAGTCGGTATCAAAGGTGTACATGTCGCGCGGCTTGAAGGGGCGGAGGTCCAGGTAGAGCGTGCCTTCCTGGGAGGCCACGGCCAGCTTGAGGGCTTCGGCGGGCTTAAGAGCCACGGTGGCCGTCGCCATGCTGTCCGAGGACGCCTTGGTGCTCGTGCTCGTGTTGCCGCTTGAATCGGTGCTGGCTGCCGGCAGATCGGCATTCTTGTTGATGCCGAGCAGGAGGACGTTCTGCAGGATGATGCGGCCGTTCATGCCGTTTTCCTTGGAGCCCGTGATGACCATGATGTCCACGTAGTCGCCGGGATGTGCAAAGCCAGAAACGCCCGTGACATCGGAGATGGGGATCGTGACGGCGCGGCAGTCCGGCGGGATGATGCCGGTGAAGCCGGCCATGCGGATGTCGCTGTAGACCTTGCGCGAGGTCACGATGTCGCCCTGCTGGATGGCCGTGCTGGCCGGATGGTCGATGGCGTCCGCCACGTCGTGGAAGGCGCCTTCGGGCACCATGTCGCTCGGGACTTCGACGACCTTCAGCATGTCTTCCTTGACGACGGTGCGCTCGGGGATGTCCTGCTTGGCCGCGACGACCTGCACGAGGTTCGACGGGGTCTTGGCTACGGGCTTTTCGTCCGAGCCGGACATCGCGAAGTAAACCATGAGGCCGAGCAGGCAGCTGACGACGGCAGCTGCGATGACCCATTGACGATATGTGATTTTGTCCAGGAATTCGCGGATGCGTTCCGCAAATTTCATACGATTTGCCATACTGTCATTCCTTCTGTAATCGTTTGGTCGAAGCGTTCGACGATGAATGCTGTATTCCTTGCTGCCGGGGGATGATGCAACACTCCCCATTCTTTAATATCCAGTATACCATATCCGCTATGAGTTGGTTCAACTTTTTTGACGATTGTGCCGGTTTTTGCTAGGATAGGGGACAGATGATACCTAGCTTATATTCTTGGGGGTCTTATCATGTTCATTTTGATGAAATGCGTACTGGCCGGGCTGCTCGCCGCGGGCAGCGGCTTGCTCGGCTGCCGCTGGATTGATGCCCTGTACCAGAAGTCCACGGCCATCCTGAGTTTTCCGGACAAGGTGGCTTCTCAGCAGGCGCGCCGCCCGCGGGAGCTTATCCCGACGCTTTTCCTGCTCTTCGCGTTCACGCTCATCACGATGCATCATCTGCATCCGCTGCGCCTGGCATTTTTGCTCGTGTTCCAGTATTTCATGCTGCTCTACACCTGGACCGACATGGAGCAGCATGTCATGTTTGACCGCATGATGATTCCGTTTACCGTGCTCGGCGTGATCTCGCTGCCGGTGCTCGAGCGCGTCGTCACGGATCATATCGAGGCGGCAGCGGTCGGCGGCATCGTGTTCCTGCTGCTGGCCATCGTGACGCACGGAGGGATTGGCGGCGGCGATATCAAGCTCATTGCGGTGCTCGGGCTATGGCTCGGCACGGATATGCTGCTGACGATCGTGATTTCGGGTGTGGTGCTTGCCGGCATTGCCGCAATCATCATGCTCGTGACGAAGAAGAAGGGGCGTCAGGATTATTTCGCGTACGGGCCGTATTTTACACTGAGTGCGCTGGCGTTTACGCTGCTCTGAATGCACTCGCATGCAAAAAGCCTTGCCACTGGCAATTGCCAGCAGCAAGGCTTTTCTCTTCCACCGCTGCGCGGTCCCCCTTCCCCGGGGATGCCCCCGGCATCCCGCGCTTCGCGCCCTGCGGGTACCATGCAGGGATGTATCTGCATTCTGGTGCTTTAGGTGCACACGTCTCCATGGACCTCTTCCACCGCTGCGCGGTCCCCCTTCTCCTGCGGGAGACGGCTTGGGGAATCTTACCCTGCGGCAGAACAATGCGTGCAGCGCGTGCAGCAAGCAGCGCAGCGCACGGGGAAGGCTCAGCGGACGCGCATTTCGCGGGCTTGTTCGTGGAGGCGGGCGATGCGGTCGGCGGTGTCAGGGTGCGTGCTGAAGAGTTTGGTGATGGCTTTGCCGGTGCCCTCAAACGGGTTGACGATGTACATGTGTGCCGTGGCCGGCTGAGCTTCCGGCATCGGGGCGGCGTGCGTGGCGTAGTAGTCGATCTTCTCGAGGGCTGCGGCGAGGTAGTTCGGGTTGCCGCAGATCTCGCCGCCGTCCTTGTCGGCCTCGTATTCACGTGAACGCGAGATGGCCATCTGGATGAGCAGGGCGGCAAGCGGAGCCAGGATGATGACGGCCAGGCTCACGAGGATGTTGCCGCTGCTGCCCTCGTCATCGCTGCTGCCGCCGCCGAAGAACGCGAAGAACTGCGCCACGTAGCCGATGACCGTGGCCATCATGGCGACGACCGTCGAGGTCAGGATGTCGCGGTTCTTGACGTGGGAGAGCTCATGTGCGAGGACGCCTGAGAGCTCGTCGTAGTCAAGGACGCGCATGATGCCCGTCGTGACAGCCACGGCGGCATGCGAGGGATCACGGCCCGTTGCAAAGGCGTTCGGCACGTCCGTGTCGATGATGCAGACGCGCGGCATCGGCAGGCCGGCGCGCTCCGCGAGGCGCTCGACGAGCGCGTAGAGCTGCGGCGCTTCTTCGCGCGTGACTTCCTGCGCGCCCGTGGAACGCAGCACGAGGGAATCGCTGCACCAGTAGGTATAGGCATTCATGGCCAGCGAGATGATGAGCATGATCATCATGCCGCTGCGGCCGCCCACGAGCCCGCCGATGAAGATCATCAGAGCGGCCATGAGCACCATGAGGAACAAGGTCTTGAGGTTATTCATAACAATTCCTCCTTCAACAGAAAAAGGCAAAAGGTAAGCTGCCGTCAGGCGTTCTTCTGCGCGGCACGGCGGTTCAGGCAGTATCCCGCAGCGAGTACGAGGATGACAAAGCCGATCTTGAGTGGAAGTGCGTAGGGAGCGAGGAAAGCACCGACAGCGGGGTCTTCCGTCATGAGCTCGGCTGAGGTCCAGCCGAGTATACCGGCGCCGAGATAGATGAGCGCGGGCACTTTCAGCATGATCATCAGGAAGATCTGGGCGCCGAACAGCACGATGGGGATGGAGATCATGAGGCCGCAGATGATGAGGCTCCACTTGCCGTGCGGCACGGTATTCGCGACGCCGGCGAGCGACAGGATGTTGTCGATGCTCATGATGAAATCCGCGATGAGGATGGTGCGCACGGCCTCGCCGAAGGTAGCCGGCTGCTTTTTTCCCTCGCCGGGCTTTTCATCGTGACGGTCCGTCAGGAGGCGCACGGCGATGAAGAGCAGTGCGGCGCCGCCGACAAATTCGACGTAAGGCGAGGCGAGCAGCCCCGTGGCGAACAGGGTGCAGACGATGCGGATGCCCACGGCGCCGAGGCCGCCCACGATGATGGCCTTGCGCCGGTTGTGCTGCGGCAGGTTCTTGCAGGCAAGCGCGATGAGAATCGCGTTGTCGCCCGACAGCAGCAGGTCCAGGAGCAGGATGCCCGAGAGCGCAGCCAGCCACTCCGGCGAGAACATGCCTGCAAACAGATTATCCAAAAGTATCACTCCCCCAAGATTTGACGAAATATACGAAAAACCCTGCCCTACCTGCCGCCGAGCGGTTGGATAGGGCAGGGTCTTGCTTACTCGCGCCGGCCACACCGGGACAGCTCATGTCCGTACTGACGATGATGGTCGTTCAGCTACTCCCCCTGTTGGAAGTATGCATATTTCATAATCTCAATATAGCACAATGCAGCGGCTTTGGCAAGTAAAAGTCAAAAAATCAGATATCGAGGTTGCGCACGAGCTTGGCGTTCTCCTCGATGAACTGGCGGCGCGGCTCGACCTTGTCACCCATGAGGATCGTGAAGAGCTCGTCGGCTTCCTCGGCATCCTCCATCTCGACGCGCAGCATCGTGCGGCCCTCGGGATCCATGGTCGTTTCCCAGAGCTGCTCGGGGTTCATCTCGCCAAGGCCTTTGTAGCGCTGAACGGTAACACCGTCGCGGCCGACCTCGTCGAGCTTGCGCGAGAGCTCGTCATCGCTGTAGGTGTACCAGTGCTTCTTGCCCTTGCGGATCTGATAGAGCGGCGGCTGAGCGATGTAGACATGGCCGTGCTCGATGAGCGGCTTCATGTAGCGGTAGAGGAAGGTCAGGAGCAGCGTGCGGATGTGCGCGCCATCGACATCGGCATCCGTCATGATGATGATCTTGCCGTAGCGGCGCTTCGAGATGTCGAAGTCCTCGCTGATGCCCGTGCCGAAGGCCGTGATCATCGTGCGGATCTCGGCATTCGCGAAGATTTTGTCGAGGCGTGCCTTCTCGACGTTGAGGATCTTGCCGCGCAGCGGCAGGATGGCCTGGAAGCGGCGGTCACGGCCCTGCTTGGCCGAGCCGCCTGCGGAATCACCCTCGACGAGGTAGATCTCGGCCTGCTCCGGGTCCTTGATGGAGCAGTCTGCAAGTTTGCCCGGCAGGCTCGATACCTCGAGAGCGTTCTTGCGGCGCGTGAGCTCGCGGGCCTTGCGGGCGGCTTCGCGGGCGCGGGCAGCCATGATGGCCTTCTCGATGATCTTCTTCGTGATGACGGGGTTCTCCTCAAAGTATTCGGAGAGGCCCTCTGTGACGATGGAGTCGACGATGCCGCGCACCTCGGAATTGCCGAGCTTCGTCTTCGTCTGGCCCTCGAACTGCGGCTCGCGAATCTTGAGGCTGATGACGCACGTCAGTCCCTCGCGGACGTCGTCACCCGAGAGATTGGCGTCCTTGTCCTTGAGGATGCCCTGCTTGCGTGCGAAGTCATTGGCTGCGCGCGTCAGCGCGAGCTTGAAGCCCGCGAGGTGCGTGCCGCCCTCTTCGGTGTTGATGTTGTTGACGAAGGAGTAGATGTTCTCCTGGTAGCTGTCGTTGTACTGCATGGCGATCTCGACGACCGTATCGTCCTTGACGCCGTTGAAGTAGATGGGCTCCGGGTTGAGCTTCTCTTTCTTGCGGTTGAGATGCTCGACAAAGGAGCTGATGCCGCCTTCGAAATGGAACGTCTCGTTCTTGACAGGATCGACGCGGTCGTCTGCAAGGCTAATCGTGATGCCGTGATTCAGGAAGGCGAGCTCGCGCAGGCGATGGCGCAGCGTCTCATAGCTGTAGGTCGTGACCGAGAAGATTTCCGGGTCCGGTACGAAGTGGACACGCGTGCCCGTCTCTTCCGTCGTGCCGACAACCGTCAGCGGCTTCACTGTAACGCCGCGCTTGAAGGCAATCTCATAGATCTTGCCGTCGCGCTTGACCTGGACTTCCATGCTCGTCGAGAGGGCGTTGACGACGGAGACGCCGACGCCGTGCAGGCCGCCCGATACCTTGTAGCCATCGCCGCCGAATTTGCCGCCCGCGTGCAGGACGGTCAGGACGACCTCAACGGCGGGCTTGCCGCTCTCGTGCATATCAACCGGGATGCCGCGGCCATTGTCGACGACCGTGATGCTGTTGTCCTTCTCAATCGTAACCTCGATGTGATCGCAGTAACCGGCCAGGGCCTCATCGATGGAGTTGTCGACGACTTCATAGACGAGGTGATGCAGGCCGCGCTCCGACGTGCTGCCGATGTACATGCCCGGACGCATGCGGACGGCCTCGAGGCCTTCAAGAATCTGGATCTGCTCGGCGCCGTAATCGGCGTCAACGGCCGTGACCTCTGCACTCGATTCATCGCGGTGAATCTCGACGCCCGTGGTATCGAGATCCTTATCCGTCAAATCCTCCTGCACGGCAGGCTCAGCCGGCGTCAGGTCGATCGTTTTCTTATCGTTATCGTTTGCCATAAAATCTTCTACGCTCCAATCATTCAGAAGTATCCATATCGAAAATCTGCCGTGAACGCCGCCTGAGTGTGGCCGGCGATATGACGGACAGATACATCTTGTCTGGTGTGATCACGAGGGACTTGATCATCTCCCGTGTGGCGTCGGCCCGCAGGACGCGGCCCTCCCGGCGCTGTCTCTCCAAAAAACGTGCATTGTCGCCGTCACGGAACATCTCGTAATCGTAGATGGCGATGATATCCTTGGTGCGCACAGAGGCACCATTGCCAAGATGCAGGAACATGACGCTCATCCTTTCTTTTCTTGCACGTCTTGTGCGCCCCGCGGCCTGGAGGCTGCCGCCTTCCTGCCGTGTTCAGCATGGCGCAGCGGGATGATCTCATAGCGCCGCGGAGCCTTGTAGTCCTTCGGGCGGTGCAGGTTGAAGCGCAGATCGTAGATGGCGCGCTTCATGACCTCCTCCGTCAGCTTGTCGGGCGGCAGGCAGCGGTAGAGCATGACGAGGTTTTTGGCCGCGAGGCTCTCCGTATCCGTTACTTCAACGGTGGAAGCCAGCTGCTGGACGAGCAGGGCGCGCTGCTCATTGACGATCTTGGTCGTGCAGTCCGGCACGTATTCATGGACCTCAGCGTAGCGGGCCCAGGGGATGTCCCTCAGCACGCCGCGTACCTTCGCGCGAAGCTCCTCCTCTTCTTTCATGTGGCAGGCCGGGCAGAGCCGGTCTTCCGGCGCACAGAGCCGGCCACAGGAGGCGCAGGGATGCCATTCTTCCTGAGCGTGCAGCTTGTCGAGCTGGCGCTGCTTGCGGTAGAGGCCGCGCAGGGACATAGCCAGGTCTTCATCCTCGATGCCTGCGGCCAGCTTCTGCGCGTCGGCTATATCCTGCTCCGTAAGGGGGATCTGGCGGCGCTTCCTGCCGATGTCGGGGTCTTCCTCGCCGGCGTCTCTTGCGAGCCAGGTCCCTCCGCTTGAACGGTCCGGCACTGCCGGCTTCTCCCATTTCTTGACGAAGCGCATCTCCTTGATGAGTGCCTGTCCGGCATAGTTGTTGACATTCTGGACAATCTGCGGCATCATCATGCGGATCTCCTGTGCCCAGACGGAATCATCGCTTGTCGCATAGAGCACCTTGTTGCGGATGCCCATGACCTTGACGTGGCGTGCAATGGCGTCGCCCGCAATGTCCCCCCAGTGCCAGAGCACCCAGTGCTCATAAAACTCCTTTTCCTGTTTCGGACCAAGAGCATGAATGGCTTTCGGGATGATGGTCGCCGTATGCTCCAGTCCCGGCATGCGTCTTGCCATGCAATCACCTCGAGACGGTTCCCTGTTTCACCTGATAATACGTGCCGAAGCGTTCCTGCGGGAAATAAGCCGCATCCGTGGCCGTGATGAGCGTCTGGATGCGCTCGCGGCGTATGAAGTCCAGGAGCTGGCACCGGCGCAGGGCGTCGAGCTCGCTCATGACGTCATCGAGCAGCAGGATGGGGTATTCGCCCGTTTCCGAGCGCAGGAATTCCAGTTCCGCGAGCTTCAGCGAGAGGACGCCCGTGCGCTGCTGCCCCTGCGAGCCAAAGGTCCGCAGATTGATGCCGTTGACGAAGAGGACCATGTCATCGTGGTGCGGCCCGATGCTCGTCGAGCCGCGCAGGATATCCGTGCCGCGGCATTTCTCCAGCATTTCATTATACCATGAAGCGAGAGGCTTTGTCATGTGTTCCTGCTCGAGCCCGGCAATCTCGTAGGTCACGGCGAGATTCTCCTGGTCGCCAGAGATGCGGCGCTGCATGAGATTGGCGAGCATGTTGAGCTTCCGCACGGCTTCCTGGCGCTTCTGCGTGATCTTCTCGGCACTCGCGGCGAGCTGCACATCCCAAAGGTCGAGCATCGAGGCATCCGCCCGGTGTTCGCGTATGCGCTTCAAGAGCGTATTGCGCTGCGAGAGAATGCGGTTGTACTGCAGGAGCTCATGGTAGTAGGCAGGGCTCGCCTGCGAGATCTCACTGTCTAAAAAGCGCCGGCGGCCAGCCGGCGCCCCCTTGATGAGGAAGAGGTCCTCCGGAGAGAAGAGGACGGTATTAAGATTGCCGACGAGCTCCTTCAGGGGAATCGTCTGCCCGTTGAGCAGCATGCGGCGGCGTTTGCTGCGGCTGAAGGCAAAGGCGAGCTTGTTGGCGACACCGCGGCGCTCGAAGGTCAGCTCGATGCTCGCGTCATCCGCCTGCCAGCGGATGAGATCGGCATCGGCATGCGTCCGGTGCGAACGGCCTAGGGAAGCATAGCAGACGGCTTCGACGATATTCGTCTTGCCCTGGGCGTTGGCCCCGAGAAAGATATTGATGCTCGGCGAAAGCTCGAGATTCAGCTCATTATAGTTCCGATAATTTCTCAGCTTAATAGAACGAACATGCATTCTCTTTTTATCCTTCTTCGTGGACGACCTTCCAGGCTCCGAGGCCCTCGATCTCGATGATGTCACCGTCACGGAGCTTGCGGCGGCGGGCGCTTTCGACCTCGCCGTTGCGCCTGATGCGGCGTTCCTCGATGAGGATTTTCGTTTCGCCGCAGGAGGGCAGGATGCCTGCCCATTTGAGGAACTGGTCGAGCTGGATTTCTGCGGTATCAATCTTGACGTTTTCGATATTCATGATGCGTCCTTTCTCTGTGGCAGAATCAGTGAGCCGTGCGCACCGGCGTCACGATGTAGATGAATGCCTCGTCTTCGGCTTCCTGGATGGAAGCCGGCGAGAGCGGCTGGTTGAGGCTGATGCGGCACTGCTGGCCGTCGATGTTCTTGAGCACATCGATGATGTACTGCGCATTGAAGGCGATGGTGAGAGCCGGGCCATCGATCTCGGCCGGCACGTACTCTTCGGCATTGCCGATTTCCGGGTTGTTCGACGTGATATGAATCTGCTGGCCATCGAATTCAAGCTTGATGATGTTGTATTCGCCCGAACGGGAAATCAGGGAAACACGATCGACGGCCGCGCTGAACTCCGCCGTGTTGACGAGGACATGCGTTGCGAACTTCGGCGGGATGACGCCGCGGTAATTCGGGAACTGTCCCTCGATGAGGCGGGACATCATGTAGAGATTGTCGAAGGAGAAGCTGATCTGGTTGTACGAGCAGGTTACCTTGACATCGGTCGGGATATCCGAAACCATGTTGTGGAGAAGTTCCTGCAGGATGCGTGCGGGGATGATGATCTTGATGTTGCCGATGGACTGATCGAATGTTTCGGCTTTGACGGCCAGACGATGTGTGTTCGTAGCAGCCATCGTGACTTTGTTTTCGGTGACTTCAAGCGAGCAGCCCGTGAAGACCGGACGGGATTCATCGCTGCTGCAGGCAAAGACTGTTTTCTTGATGAGGCCGCGCAGGATATTGTCCTTGATGCTGAAGGAAAGGTTGCCTTCAAATGGTTTGATTGTTGGGAATTCTGCGGCGTTCATCGAAAGAAGCGTGAATTTTGCCTGGTTCGATTCGATGAGGACGATGTTGGCATCGCGATT
Organism: Mitsuokella sp. AF33-22; assembly: GCF_003475755.1. NCBI lineage: Bacteria > Bacillati > Bacillota > Negativicutes > Selenomonadales > Selenomonadaceae > Mitsuokella > Mitsuokella sp. AF33-22. The sequence goes on from NZ_QRQA01000011.1 coordinate 29,915, forward strand.
GAAGGAAAGTTTGACGGTATCCCCAGGCAGCTTGCGGACAACTTCCTGGAAATAACGGCCTGCGAGGGCGATTTCCCCTTCTTCTGTGACTTCCGCTTCGATGCGTGCCACGAGTCCAATCTCATAATTGGTGGCCTGGAGTTCCAGGATGCCATTGGCTGCTTTGAGGTAAATGCCTGAGAGGATTGGGGTTTGCGGCTTGTTGGCCACGGCTTTCGATACGATCTGCAGGGCATTGGCGAGTTCATTTTTCTGGCAGGTTATTTTCATGTTGGGCCTTCTCTCTGTTTTTCTATGATAGGACTGAAATATATATATAAATAGCCGACGTAGTAGTAGGCCGTGTGGAAAAGTGGATAAGTGGCTGTATGGCGCTCGGGTGTTCACCGTTTGCTGTGGGTAACTTGTTCATAACAATAGGGGAGGTTATCCACAGTTTCCACGGCGGTAAACTCCCCTTTCGGTTATCCACATTGTGTCGACAGGAAATCCATAGGGTTCTCCACAAGGTTATCCACGTCGTATGGTTCGCTTTTTTACATTTTCTGGATGCTCTCGATAAGGTCGTTGATAATCTTATGGAGCTTCGGGTTTTCCTCACGCTCCTTGTTGATTTTATCGTAAGCGTGCAGGACGGTCGTATGGTCGCGGCCTCCGAAGAAGTTGCCGATTTGCGGTAGCGACGTATCGGTGAGCTCGCGGCAGAGGTACATGGCAATTTGACGCGGGAAGGCGATGCTGCGCGTGCGCTTTTTCGCGTGCAGGTCCTCGATCTTGATCTTGAAGTAGGAAGCGACGATTTCCTGGATGACCTCGAGCGTCACTTCTTTCTTGCGGTTGTTCGGGAAGACATCCTTGAGCGCTTCGGCGACGACCTCGGTTGTCACGGGCTTCTTGATGAGCGAGGCATAAGCGACGACGCGGGTCAGCGCGCCTTCGAGCTCACGGATGTTGCTGTCGATGCGGTTGGCGATGAACATCAGGACATCGTTCGGCACGTCGACATGGTCGAGCAGGGCCTTGTTCTTGAGGATGGCGATGCGCGTCTCGAGGTCCGGCGCCTGGATATCGGTGATCAGGCCGCCTTCAAAGCGGGAGCGCAGGCGGTCTTCGAGCTTCTGCACTTCGCGCGGCGGGCGGTCGGATGACAGGATGATCTGCTTGTCCGCCACGTGCAGGGCGTTGAACGTATTGAAGAATTCTTCCTGCGTGCTCTGCTTGCCCGAGAGAAACTGGATATCGTCGACCATCAGGATGTCGATGGTGCGGTATTTCTGGCGGAAAAGCTCGGCCTTGCCTTCCTGGATCGCGCGGATGATTTCGTTCGTGAACTGTTCGCTCGAGACGTAGAGCACCCGCATCTCAGGATGGTTCTGTAGCACGCGGTTGCCGATGGCGTGCATCAAGTGAGTCTTGCCGAGTCCGACGCCGCCATACATGAAGAATGGATTGTACACCTTGCCTGGCGATTCGGCGACAGCCATGGCCGCCGCATGTGCGAAGCGGTTGGAACTGCCGGTTACGAATGTCTCGAAGGTGTATTTGGGGTTCAGGGAAGAGCGGTCGCCGGGGGCGACGATGTGCATGTCGCCATTGTCGACGACCGGTGCCGGCTGCTCCTGGAAGAGCGAGCCCTGGTCCGGGTTCTCTTTTTTCGCGCGGCCGCCCGTATGCGTGCTGACGGCCGGAGAAGGTTCTTCCTTTGGCTTTTCCGGGACGGGGGCGGCGGGAACGATTTCGAGTGTCACTTTATGCTTGCTGCCGAGGACGGCACTGACGGCGTCTTCGACAATCGTGAGGTAATGGCTGGTAATCCAGTCCTTGACGAGATCATTCTGCACGCTGAGGATGAGCTCGTCGTCAGTCAGGGAGAGCGGTTTGACTGATGCGAACCACTTGAAGGCTGACTCGGCGAGCGATTCCTTCATCTTGGTGAGGATCTGCTCCCAGACAGCCTGCAGCTGTGTCTGCTCCATGAAAAAAATCCTTTCCTGCTATTAGAATATGTAGAAACTTTTTCCACAGGTGCATAATTTTATCCACATTTTTATCCACACATGTGGATAACTCGAAGGTTCTCCTGGGGTAGAGGCGGGAAGCGTGGATGTTGCTTAGAGATTCGCGAGCCTTGTCAGGCAGGGCACCAATGGGTTTTCCGCACAATAATCAACAATATCTTATCAAAATCAGGGGGACTTATCAACAGTTTTTATGTGAGCAAGTCCCAATGAGGCGCGAAATATCCACAGGCCGGGGGAAAAAGACAAGGGAAAATCCTTGACATTCCACGAGCGGCTAGTCTATAATTTGACATAGTTAAAATTCTGATACTATGCTTCTATACAGCCATTTAGTTCAGAAAACAGCAAAACTAAAGGAGGTGTTGAGGGAATGAAACAGACTTATCAGCCGAACAACCATTGGAGAAAGCAGACCCATGGCTTCCGTGAGCGCATGAAGACGAAGGGCGGCCGTCTCGTTCTGAAGAGAAGACGCCAGCGCGGCAGAAAGAAGCTTTCGGCATAAATCGAGATGAGGTCACTTCGGTGGCCTTTTTTACTATGATGAACGCGTTTTACTTTTCTGTTTGTTTTTGGGGAATTGCGAATGCTTACCTTACCGAGAAAACGGATCATCAAGCGGCGCAGTGATTTCCAGCGTGTCTACCGGGTTGGCCGTTCGTATGCGAACCGGTATTTTGTGCTCTATGTATTCCCGGCTGCGAATGTCCGCGGGCGGGTCGGCTTTGCTGCCGGCAAGAAGCTGGGCTGTGCCGTGGTGCGCAATCGCGTCAAGCGCCTGCTGCGCGAAAGTTACCGGCTGCATCAGGAGCTTCTGCGCGACGATGTCGCCCTGCTCCTCGTCGGACGCAAGGCCATGGTCGAAGCCAAGTGCCAGGCCGTCGAGAAAGCTTTCCTGAAAGTCGGGAAGAAGGCCGGCATTTTCGCATCGCCTGTCCCGGATAGAGGAAAGAGGTCCTGACGGATGATGAAGAAGATGCTCCTGCTGCTCGTGCGGTTTTATCGCGGCTTTATCTCACCGCTTCTGCCGCCTTCCTGCCGCTATGTCCCGACCTGTTCGGAGTATGCTCTCATCGCCATCGAGCGCTACGGTGCCCGCCGCGGCGGTTATCTGGCCTTGAAGCGCATCCTGCGCTGCCATCCCTTCCACAAGGGCGGCTATGATCCTGTACCGTGAATGATTCTTGTATGTGCGGCGCCTGCCGCCTGCATCGTGTGTGCAAATTAATAACGTTTCTTTTAGATTAGGATGTGATACATTGGGTTTCTTTGCAACGATTTTCGAGCCGATTGAACATATCCTGCAGGTTGTCCTGCAGGCCCTCTACCATGTCACGGAGCTGGTTGGCCCCGGCAGCTACGGCGTGGCCATCATCCTCCTGACGATTGTCATCAAGATGATCCTCTATCCGCTGACGGTAAAGCAGGTTCGTTCCATGAAGGCGATGCAGGAGCTTTCGCCGAAGATGAAGAAGATTCAGGAAAAGTACAAGGACAATCCGCAGGTCATGCAGCAGAAGGTCGGCGCGCTCTACAAGGAAGCCGGCGTCAATCCGCTCGCAGGCTGCCTGCCGCTGCTCATCCAGATGCCGATCCTCATGGGCATGTACTATTCCCTGTACAATTTCACGTATCCGACGCCGGAATCCGCGCAGTTCCTCTGGCTGCCGAGCATGTCTGACCCGGATCCGTACTACATCCTGCCGGTGCTCTCGGCACTGACGACGTTCCTGCAGCAGAAGCAGACGACGACGGAAATGAATCAGCAGATGAAGATTATGATGACGGTTATGCCGCTCTTCATCGGCTGGATCAGCTTGAATTTCCCCTCGGGCCTCGTGCTCTACTGGGTCACGATGAACATCGTACAGATTGCCCAGCAGTGGTGGATGTACCGCGATAGCAACGACACCAAGAAAAAGGAGGCTGCCTGATATGGCAGAAACCATGGAATGGACGGGGAAGACGGTCGAGGCGGCATTGGCTGCCGCGGCCGCATCGCTCGGCTGCAGCGAGGAAAGCCTTGAGTACACGGTGCTCGAGCAGCCATCCCGCGGTTTCCTGGGCATCCTGGGCCGCAAGCCGGCCCGCATCCGCGTGCGTCAGGAGGAGCCGGAAAAGGCCCCCCTTACGGATGCATCGGCTGATGTAGAGGAACTCGAAGAAAGCCTGGCCGAGGAAGCCGGCGTCGCAGTGCCGACGCTCCTTGAGCAGGAGCAGCGGGCAAGGAAATTCCTCGAGGATGTCTTTGCCACGATGAAGATTGAGGTGGAGCTCGTGCGCGAAGAGCACGAGGATGGCGTCATCTTCCACCTGGAGGGCAAGAATCTCGGCATTCTCATCGGCAAGCACGGGCAGACGCTCGATGCGCTGCAGTATCTGGCAAATCTGGCGGCCAACCACGGCACGAGTTCGGAGCGCCTGCACGTCATCCTCGATGTGGAGGGCTACCGCGCACGCCGCGAGGAGACGCTGACGCGCCTTGCGGGGCATCTGGCTGAGAAGGCCTGCCGCATTGGGCAGGAGATTCATCTCGAACCGATGAACCGCCACGAGCGCAAGATCATCCACATGGCGCTGCAGGACAGCCGCAAGGTGTCGACGTACAGTGCCGGTGAAGAGCCGCGCCGCTACGTGGTCATTGCGCCGAAGCGCCGCCGCCGCGAGCGCGACGATTACAAACGAGAATAAAAGAAATCATGCAGAGAGCTGTGAAAGGGCTGTCTCCTATCCTGGGAGCGAGCCCTTTTTGCTTTTTTTGAAAGGATTTTTTGAAAGGAAGGGTATCATGCAGCAGGGAGATACCATCAGTGCGATTGCCACGCCCCGCGGAGAGGGCGGCATCGGCATTGTCCGCATCAGCGGAGAGCATGCCATTGAAGTGGCCGAAGCCGTTTTTCAATCGGCCGGCGGCCGCAAATTGGCGGATATGGAGAGTTACCGTGCCGTTTATGGCCGGATCATCGATGAGAACGGGCAGGTTGTCGATGAGGCCATTGCCCTCGTCATGCGTGCGCCGCATTCGTATACGGTGGAGGATGTCGTGGAACTGCAATGCCATGGCGGCATGATGCCGCTGCGCAAGATCCTGTCCCTGACGTGGCAGCAGGGTGCGCGCCCCGCTGAGCGCGGCGAGTTCACGAAGCGCGCTTTCCTCAACGGAAGGCTTGATCTGTCGCAGGCACAGGCCGTCATGGACATCATTGAAGCGCGCACGGATGCTTCGCTGGCCATGGCTGCAGGGCACCTGACGGGACATTTCTCGCAGGGCATCCAGGTGATGCGCCACGATATCCTCGGCATGATTGCCCATATCGAAGCCGCCATCGATTTCCCGGAGGATGAAGTGGACGATGTGCTGACCTACGATATACAGAAAAAAGTGGTTGATATACGCAACAAGATTTCCGGCATGCTGAAAACGGCACATGCCGGACGCATCCTGCGGGACGGACTCATGACGGCCATCATCGGCAAGCCGAATGTCGGCAAGTCCAGCCTGCTCAATTCTCTGCTTCGCGAGGAACGGGCCATTGTCACGGAGATTCCCGGCACGACGCGCGATTCCATTGAGGAATACGCCGATGTCGGCGGCATCCCCCTGCGCATCATCGACACGGCCGGCATCCGCTCGACGGATGATGTCGTCGAACGCATCGGCGTCGAGAAGGCCCGTTCGTATGCGGACCGGGCTTCTCTGGTACTGGCACTTTTCGACGCGTCACGCTCGCTCGGCCGCGAAGATGAGGAAATCCTCGCGCTCAGCGAGCAGCATGATGCCATCCTTCTGCTCAACAAATGCGACCTGCCGATGGTGACGACCCCCGAGCTCTTGTCTGCACGCGCCCCGCGCCAGACGGTCATTCCCATTTCGACGCATACGCAGGCCGGCTTCACGCGCCTGGTGGAACGCATTCGCTCGCGCGTTTACGCCGGCGCAGCTGCCGGTGAGGAAGGCGATTTTGTCACGGATGCCCGCCAGGCCGAGGTCCTGCGTCAGGCTGACGCACATCTTGAGGCATCGCTGCGGACGATCGAAGCCGACATGGGGCTGGATTTCATATCCATCGACCTGCGTTCGGCCTGGGAAAAGCTCGGTGAACTGACAGGCGAGACGGTCGGCGAGGATATCATCAATGAGATCTTCAGCAAATTCTGCATCGGCAAGTAAGACGTTTGGCTTGCCAATCGTTGCTATATAAATAAGGAGGAGTTATCGTTGTTTACTGCTGGAAAATACGATATCATCGTCATCGGTGCAGGCCATGCCGGCGTGGAAGCGGCGCTCGCCGCGGCGCGCATCGGCTGCCGGACGCTTTTGGCGACGCTTTCGATGGACAATATCGCCCTGATGCCCTGCAACCCTTCGGTGGGAGGACCGGGCAAAGGTCATCTCGTGCGCGAAGTGGATGCACTTGGCGGCGAGATGGGCGTCAATGCCGACAAGACCTGCATCCAGTTCCGCATGCTCAATACCGGCAAGGGCCCGGCTGTCCACGCGCTGCGCGCGCAGGCCGATAAGAAGCTCTACCAGTTCACGATGAAGGAGACTTGTGAGAATACCGAAAATCTGGATGTAAAACAGATTCTCATTACCGATTTACTCCTGACCGATGACAAGAAGGCCGTGCGCGGCGTCGTGGTCGAGACGGGGGAGGTCTATCTGGCTCCTGTTATTATCATGGCGACGGGCACGTATCTCAAGGGACGCATCATCGTCGGGGAGCATACGTATAGCGGCGGCCCGAACGGGCAGCGCCCGGCCATGAAGTTCTCGGATTCGCTCAAGGCGGCGGGCATCCGCCTCATGCGCTTCAAGACGGGCACGCCGGCCCGTGTCGACGGCCGCACGCTCGATTATGCGAAGATGCAGATCCAGCCTGGCGATGAAGAAGCGCGCAATTTCTCGTTCATGAGTAATGTGAAGACGCGCGAGCAGGTGCCGTGCTGGCTGACGTATACGAATGAGGCGACGCATAAGATTCTGCGTGACAATATGGACCGTGCGCCGATGGCCAATGGCATCATCGAGGGCATCGGCCCGCGCTACTGCCCGTCCATCGAGACGAAGATCCTGCGCTTCCCCGATAAGGACCGCCATCAGCTGTTTCTCGAGCCGGAGGGCCTGCACACGAATGAGGTTTATGTGCAGGGCATGAGCACGAGCATGCCGATGGATGTCCAGCTCGCGTTTCTCAAGACCATCCCGGGGCTTGAGCATGCCCATGTCATGCGCGCCGGCTATGCCATTGAATACGACTGCATCGACCCGACACAGCTCAAGCCGACGCTTGAATTCAAGGATATCCATGGCTTTTTCTCGGCCGGTCAGGCCAACGGTACCTCAGGCTACGAGGAAGCTGCGGCCCAGGGCATCATCGCCGGCATCAATGCGGCCATGCTCATCAAAGGGCAGGAGCCGCTCGTGCTCAAGCGGTCCGAAGGGTATATTGGCGTGCTCATCGATGATCTCGTGACGAAGGGGACGAATGAGCCGTACCGCATCATGACGAGCCGGGCTGAATACCGCCTGCTGCTGCGCCAGGACAATGCGGATCTGAGACTCACACCGCACGGCCGCCGCGTGGGCCTCGTCAAGGACGACCGCTGGGCCCGTTTCACGAAAAAGAAGGAGGCCATCGAGCAGGCGATGAAACTGCTCAAGAGCACCGCCATCAATCCGAGCCAGGAAACGAATGACCGGCTGAAGGTTGCCGGCATCGAGCCCATCAAGAGCGCACAGCCGCTTGCCGACCTGCTGCGCCGTCAGGATGTCGATTACGATACACTGCGTGCTGCCTACCCGGATTTGCCGGAACTTACGCCCGAGGTCCGGCAGCAGGTCGAGACGTCCATCCTGTACGAAGGTTATATCAAAAAGCAGCTTGAGCAGGTCGCGCATATGGAGAAGCTTGAGGCGAAGCTCCTGCCGGAAGATATTGATTATCAGGATGTACCAAGCCTGCGTGATGAGGCCCGTGAAAAGCTCGCAGCCATCCGTCCGCGTTCGGTCGGGCAGGCTGGCCGCATCAGCGGTGTTTCGCCGGCCGATGTATCGGTTCTGCTCGTCTGGCTCGAGCAGCAGAAACGGCTTCGCGATGCAGAACATGCGAAGGATTGAGAGGGGGAATGGAGATGTTTCAAGATGAGATGAAGAAGGCCGCGGAGGATTTCGGCCTGACGCTGAGTGACCAGCAGCTCGCGCAGTTCACGCGTTACTATGAGCTGCTGGTGGAATGGAATAAGAAAATGAATCTCACTGCCATTACGGAGGCACATGAGGTGGCCGTCAAGCATATGGTCGATTCGCTCTCCGCGTATGATCCTGCTATCTTTGAAGGTAAGATATCAATAATCGATGTCGGTACAGGTGCCGGCTTCCCGGGACTGCCGCTCAAGATCTTCTGCCCGCAGGTGCATCTGACGCTAATGGATTCCCTGAACAAGCGTGTCAACTTCCTGCAGACGGTCGTCGATGAGCTTGGTCTGCAGGATGTGGAATGCGTCCATGCAAGGGCAGAGGAGGGGGCGCGCAACAAGAAGTACCGCGAGCAGTTTGACCTTGCCGTCTCGCGCGCCGTCGCACGGCTGCCCATCCTTTGTGAATACTGCCTGCCGTTCGTCAAACGCGGCGGCCACTTCCTCGCACTCAAGGGCAGGGCTTTTGCCGAAGAAGTCGAGGAGGCTCAGAAAGCCATCAAGGTCATGGGCGGCAGCCACACGGAGGTGCGCGAAGTCCATCTGCCGGGCCTTGATGACAAGCGTGCCATCATCACCGTGACCAAGACCATGCCGACCCCCAGGGCCTATCCGCGCAAGGCCGGCACACCGGCAAAGAATCCGCTTTAACAAAACGGGCATGTTTCACGTGAAACATGCCCGTTTGCATTCCCGGCAAAATTTCGACCTCTTCCACCGCTCCGCGGTCCCCCTTCCCCGGGGATGCCACCGGCATCCCACGCTTCGCGCCCCTGCGGGGAGCTACGACGCCAGAAACGGCCTGCCAACTGTTCTGTTTCTTATCCGCAAGTCCAAGGACCTCTTCCACCGCTCCGCGGTCCCCCTTCCCCGGGGATGCCACCGGCATCCCGCGCTTCGCGCCCCTGCGGGGAGAAGGCTGGAGGCGCTTGCCCTTCGGTAGAAGGATCGAATCCGACAAGGCGCGTGCCTTCTCCGTGCACGGAGAAGGTGCCGAGCTTGCGAGGCGGAAGAGGTCCCCAAGATTATTTACAGAAGAAGAGAGGGATGTTCTTGAAGATTTCCTACATCGTAGATACTGCTCATGACGGCAGGGAGCTGCGCCAGCCCGTGCGCGTACCTCTCGGGCTCTCGGCCAAACTCTGGAAACGCATCAAGTGGAACGGCACGATCCTTGTCAATGGGCAGGCACGTCACGATGCCCGGCTGCGCGTTCACGAGGGGGATGAGGTAACGCTGTCCTGGCAGGAAGCATCGCCCGTCGTGCCCGTCGATCTGCCCCTCGATGTCCTCTATGAGGATAAAACTATTCTTGTTGTCAATAAACCTGCGGGCATGATCGTCCATCCGACGCATCGCGCGGCGCGCGATACGCTTGTCCATGCCGTGGCGGGCTACCTCAAGCGCTGGGGAGAGGCGGCAGGCATCCATCCGCTCTACCGGCTTGACCGCAATACGACGGGCATCGTCGTCATCGCGAAGTCGGCTCAGGCACAGTATGCGATGACGAAATATCATGGGCAGCTTTACCGTGAATACCTGGCATTGGTGATGGGGCATCTGGACGCCAGCAAGGGATGTATTGACCTGCCCATCGGCCGTGATCCGGCACTGGCCAATCACTGGCAGGTGCGCACTGACGGCAGGCGTGCGCTGACGGAATACGAGGTCAGTGCCGTGTGGCCGGATTATTCCCTGCTCAAGATCCATCTGCTGACCGGCCGCACGCATCAGATTCGTGTCCACTTCTCTGCGCTTGGCCATCCGCTGCTCGGTGACAGTGCGTATGGCGGTCCCTGTGATGCCATCCCACGCCAGGCCCTGCACGCCTGGCGCGTGTACTTCCGCCATCCCGATACCGGCCGAGAAATCCACATCGAAGCCCCCATTCCCGAAGATATGCAGCATCTTATTGAACGAATGTTGTTTCACGTGAAACATCGATAGAGGAAAGTTAGGGCGTGGCAGCGAAATAATCCTTGGCAGCAAGATTACCAGCATCATTTGCAGAAAGGTTGTGGTTGTTTTGGATATTACTGCTGGGCAGGCACATCTCTGGCCGACACTGGCCATCGGAGTGGCTGCGTTCATGCAGGGCATCACAGGCTTCGGGCTCGTGATCATTGCAGCGCCGCTGCTCATGCTTTTCTATGACCCGCGGGAAACCGTGCTCGTGATGTTTGTCGTGGGCCTGATTACCAGCATCGTGCAGACCTTCCTCGTCTGGAAAGATGCACGCTACAAGCTGATCGGGGCAATCCTGGTTGGCTATATTGTGGCGCAGCCCTTCGGCTTCTGGATTTTTGCGCATTTTTCAGCCAATCAGCTGAAGCTGCTCGTCAGTACGGTCATTCTCGTCTCGCTGCTGCTCATGCAGTTCACGCATCATGAGTTCTCGCTCTGCCGCCGCAATTCCATCCTCATGGGTATCCTGGCCGGCCTCTGCGGCGTCACGACGGGCATGGCCGGTCCGCCGCTGATCCTTTATTTTGCCTACACGAAGATGACGCCGGCGGAGCTGCGCGGCACGAGCGTCGTCTTCTTCCTAATCAGCGGCATCATCTCCATCGGCTTCTTCCTGTTCCAGGGCGTGTCCATGTATTCCGCCGCCGTGGAGTCGATTTACCTGATACCAGCCCTCGTCATCGGCCTGGTGCTCGGCAACGCCGTCATCCGCTTCGTTTCCGTCAAGCTCTTCCGCTTCCTAATCTTCTTCATGCTGTACTTCATCTGCGCCTACATGTTCTATGATCTCGCCATGCAGTGAGATGTGGAAAATGTTTCACGTGAAACATTGAATGAAAACTCCGTGGCTCGTGATAAAATCACAGGCCACGGAGTTTTTTACGGGCAAATGTTCTCAGTCATCAAAGAGGCTGATCAGGCCGCCAATCAGGCCGCCGACGACCAGAACTGGTGCAACTGTTACGGCTGCGGCGCCGATGGCGGCCGCACCAGCTACGGCCCCCGACCCGATGGCACCGACGGCACCGGCGGCTGCTGTCCCCGCCGCGACGCTTGAAGCAGCGGCAGCAGCGGAGGTGACGGCACTGGTGACGGCTCCCGTCGCGGCTGCCGCCGCTGAGGCACCAGCTCCGCCAATCGCTCCCGTGATTGCCGTTCCGGCACTGACTGCTGAGCTGATCACAGGCGCGCTGGAAATTACCGCTCCTGCTGTACTGGCCGTCTCGAGTGCGGCTGCACCAATTTCCGTACTGGCCAGCAGACTGCCTGCGGCCCCGGCGCCGTAGCTGATCGCACCGGCTTCCGCCGTATCGACAATTACATCGCCGGCGGCTTCTGAAACCGTCTTATTGCCCTTGACCACCTGGACGATATTCTTGCCCAGGCTGAAACCTGCGCCGGCTGCTGCGCCGGACTTGGCCGCCGATACGCCGGCACGATGTGCGGCCGCTGCAGTTTTGGCCGACTGGTAAAACTTGGGTACGACGGCTGCATTCGTCTTGCCGGTTACCTTGGTTTCCAGCTGCATGGCGTCAGCCCAGAACCTGGCTTCCTGTTCCGTGACATGGCCTTCGACCACTTTTACGCCGGATTTTGCTGCTTCTGCTTTCAGCGTGCGGAAATAGGGGTTGCCCTTGTCGACGACGATGGTCTGTCCCTTATAGCGTGCAAAATCAATCTGTCCAGGCTTGTAGCCAATCTTCACCTGCTGGAACGCAGCTTTCCCGTTCGTCTTGAGATGCTTCAGGTCAGCAAGCCCGTTATTGTTCAGGACGATGGTCGTGCGCCCGCGGGCTGAGGATTCAGCAGCTTCCAGGCTTTCCCCGACAAAACCCTTGAATCCCTTGCTGCCGCCCCGCAGCGTATTCAGGCCGGACAACTCCTCCTGGGCCTGTTCGAAGGCCCGCATTTTCCGGACTGCCTGATGCACGGCCTTGGCGTTTTTCGCCGTACCGACTGCCCCTGCATAGATAGAATTCATTTCGTTTTTCATGATGTATTCCTCCTGTTTATTGTGATCCTCGGACCGGCTTATGGATGGGCCGGTACAAGTGTATAAAGCTGACGGCAGATATTCATTCCCGCACGGTAATCGGAAGAGGTCTTGCTGATGATTACGGCGTGCCGGTGATCTTCGCCATAGTAAATCTTGTAGTGGGTCCTGCCGTTTTCCAGGGTGAAGCCGAGCTGGGCAAGCTGCCGGCTCAGCTTTCTGGTCAGATGGCGGTAACCTTTGAACATGATTTTTAGTTGCTGACGAAAGCTCGTTTGTTGTTCCTGCTTCATGGTCGTGCTCCTTTCCACAGCCCGTATCTCTTTGTTGTCTTTATGATACGATTTTTGCCGTTGCAGGCCGAGTCAAACGCGATGCTTTTTCGATGCATTTTTCGTGTGCAACAATATTTCCCCGGATTGCAGGATTGTTGCAGAAAATTGCAGAAATCTATTAAGAAAGTTGTTACCATTAGAGAAGTATTTGTAAGGGGGATCTGGTGTGTATATTACATATCCTTTTTTACTGATTTTTCTGAAGACGAAGCAAAAGTTGAGTCAAAAAGAGATTGCCGACGAGCTGGGGGTTAACCCCGCAACTATTTCCAGGCTGTGCACGGGAGAGCAGAGCCAGATGGGAGGTGGAATCACAAAAGATGTTTTCTACCAGCAGCTGTTTTGCCATGAAGCCTATCCGGAATTCGTCCAGAAGCTTCAGCGGTATCTGCATGAACATGAAGCCTTCGATCAGGAACTTGATGACCTGTATGGTGTGATCTCACAAGCAGAATGTGAACATAAGCCGCGAGAAACAATACATAAAGCCAGGGAGGCGTTTTTACGGAGGGTTGTGGAGCGGGCAGAGGAGTCCCGCGAGGCAAAGCGGGTCAATGCAACATCTTCTGCTCAGGATATTTCCTTTGCACCGCTCAATTACCGGCTGACGGAGGGGTTTGTTGGACGCAATGAACTCTTGGAGAAAATTTCTTCTGTGATGGAAGCATACAGTCTGGCCGTTATCTGTGGCATCGGTGGCCTGGGCAAATCGCAGACGGCTTTGCATTATGCAGACCGTGGCAAGAAGAATCATATCTATAAACAGATACAGATGGTTTATTTTCATCAGGACCTCAAAGCGACAATCCAGGATATTCCGTTTCAGGGCTTGAAGAAATATCAGAAGGAAGACAAAGCCGGTGATGAAGGGTTTCAGATTCGCATGAAGGCATTGAAAACGTTCCATAAAGATGCTCTCCTGATTATCGATAATATGGATATCATGGGGGCTCTTCTGCCGGAGGAGGATCAGCGCATCCTTGAGGAACTCGCGGATATGGAACTGCACGTGTTGATCACGAGCCGCAACACGACCCTTTACAAAGATATGTATATGGTCCCCATCAAGCCGTTGAGCGATGCGGAACAACTGGAGCTCTTTCGTTTGAATTACAGTCCCCGCAAGGAAGATCCCATCGAGCTGCCGGCTAAAAACATGGATAAGTATAAGGAACTCTGCCATATGGTATCCGGACATACCATGCTGATTGAGCTTATCGCCAAGACGATGCGGGAGTATTCCATGTCGCCTGCCAGAATGATTAAGCTGCTCAAGGAGAAACGGGACACGCGTGATTTGAAGATTCCGGTCGAGAAAGATAATAATTATGAGCAGGAAGATATTTATAATGTCATCTCGACCTTGTTCAATATCAGTGCGATGAATGAGCAGGCCAAGCAAATCCTGATGAAACTTGCCCTTTGCTCGATCAACGGCGTCCGTATGACCTTTTTTGATGAGTTCCTGCTGGATGGCTGCAGCATCAGCGCAATCAATGTTCTCGTCAATCAGAGCTGGATTGTTCGCGAGTCGCATCAGGCGGCCGAGGACGACCGGATCCATCTGCATCCTCTGATTGAAACGGCTGTCTTGTGGAATCTGCATCCGACGCTCAGGGACTGTCAGGATTACTTGGAAGCGGCAATCCGTGTGTATGCAGACAATGATGAAGAAATCCAGGCCATGGACCGTCACGATGTCTGTACCATCCTGATCCGTGCCGGGGAACTGTTTCGTGCATCATACGACAAGGATTCGGCCGGTCTGCTCATTCGCCAGGCAAAGGTGATTTATAAGGCACATCAGTACCGGCAGGCCTGGGGACAGTGCAATCTGGCGTTATCGATCTGCAAGTCTTCTGCGGATGATGCGAGTCAGACCCTGCTGCCACAGGCGTATTGCCTGCATGCCAATCTGGCAGTGAAACTGGCGGATTATCAGGAGGCAATCAAGGCTTACCATACGGCTATCGACATGTGGGAAAAACAAGCGCATCCTCCTTATGAAGATATCGTGGAAGCTTATAACTATCTGGCCAATGTTTACCGTAAGAACTCTCAGTATACCGAGGCGCTGGACAACTTCCGACTGGCCGAGAATCGCATGGATGTTCATAAGATTGACAATCCGGAATTGCATGCGGATATCTTGAATAATATCGGGATTGTCTATATCAATCTGGATAATCTCGATAAAGCCCTGGAAAATTATAAAAAGGGCATGGAGATCCGTGAGAAACAGCCGGTGCCGAACAAGCAGCAGCTGGCATATTCGTATCACAATATCGGCACGGTGTATCAACGGCAGGATAAATGTGAGGAGGCGATAGCCTGGCATGAAAAGGGGTTGAAACTGCGCCGCGAAGTCTATACGCCGGATGATCCGACCATTGCGGATTCTCTGACTATGCTGGGAAATGATTATGCGGCAATGGCCAAGGGGAAAGACGATAAACATTATGCGACAGCGCTGAAATACGTTCAGGCAGGGCTCAAGATACGAGAAAATTCCCTGGGACCGGACCATCCGGCAACGGCATGGAGCTACGAAAGCCTTGGCAAGATCTACTATCAGCAGGAAGCATATGCACAGGCAAAAGCGGCTTTTTTGAAGTGCCTGTCCATTCGCCGTTCCGCCCTGGGAGAACGCCATGCCTATACGGCTCAGATCATGTTCTGGCTGGGTAAAACAGAATACGAGCTGGACAATCTGCCGGCAGCCCGGGAGTATCTGACGCAGGCATGCGCCATCCAGGAGCAGGTAAAACCATCGGCTTTGCCTCAGACACAGGCTTTGCTGTCCAAGATAGAGGATGCTCTTCACCTCCATGAATAGGAGTTTACAGACAAAAATCCCGGCGCATGAGCAGTACGCCGGGATTTTTGCTGTGTATTATATCTTAGGAGAGCTTTGCGCCTCATATTGAGGTGCTAACGAAAGCCTATAGATAATATAGCATATATGAGAATGAATATCAATACCTAAACGAAATGTTTTTGTAAAAATAAAAGCCGCCCCGGTTCTGCTCAACCGGGGCGGCTCTCACGAATCATCGTTAGCAGTGAAAACTCTCCTTGGCATTATTCTAGCACAGATCAGCGGTCCTGTCTTGTGACCGAGTTCCAGAAGGAGGAGAATCGCATAGCCAATGGCGGTATCTTAATGATGGAACAGACGGATGTGCGTCATGGCCATCGTCATGTTGTATTTGTCGGCCGTCTCGATGACGTTGTCGTCACGGATGGAACCGCCGGTCTGGGCGACGTAGGTCACGCCGCTCTTGTGGGCGCGCTCGATGTTGTCGCCGAACGGGAAGAAGGCATCGGAGCCAAGAGAGACACCTTCTTCCTTCTGGAGCCAGGCTTTCTTCTGCTCGCGTGTGAAGACAGGCGGTTTTTCGGTGAAGACGCGCTTCCAGTCGTCCGTCTCGAGCAGGTCTTCCCATTCCTCGCCGATGTAGACGTCGATGGCATTGTCGCGGTCTGGGCGGCGGACTTCCGGCTTGAACGGGAGGCCAAGGACCTGCGGGCTCTGGCGCAGGAACCAGTTGTCCGCCTTCGTGCCGGCAAGGCGCGTGCAGTGGACGCGGCTCTGCTGGCCAGCACCGATGCCGATGGCCTGTCCGTCCTTCGTGTAGCAGACGGAGTTGGACTGCGTGTATTTGAGCGTGATGAGGGCAATCAGGAGATCGCGCTTGGCGCTTTCCGGCAGATCATGATTCTTCGTCACGATGTCCTTGAGGCAGTCTTCCGTGATTTCGACATTGTTGCGTTTCTGTTCGAACGTGACGCCGAAGACCTGCTTGCGCTCGAGTTCTTCCGGCTGATAGGCGGGGTCCATCTGCAGGATCAGGTACGTGCCTTTGCGCTTCGATTTGAGGATCTCGAGGGCTTCCGGCGAATACGACGGTGCAATGATGCCGTCCGATACTTCGCGCTTGAGGAAGGAAGCCGTCTGTGCGTCGCATTCGTCCGAGAGGGCGACGAAATCGCCGTAGGAGCTCATGCGGTCAGCACCGCGGGCACGGATGTAGGCCGTGGCAATCGGGGAGAGCTCCACGCCTTCGACGAAGTAGACTTTCTCGAGGACCGGCGAAAGAGGAACGGCGACAGCAGCGCCAGCCGGGCTGACGTGCTTGAAAGAAGCGGCAGCCGGCAGGCCCGTGGCTTCCCGCAGCTCACGGACGAGCTGCCAGCTGTTCATGGCGTCAAGCAGGTTGATGTAGCCGGGACGGCCGTTGAGGACCTCGAAAGGCAGTTCACCGTTTTCCATGAAAACGCGGGCTGGTTTCTGGTTCGGGTTGCACCCGTATTTGAGTTCCAGTTCTTTCATTTTGCTATTTGCTCCTTTTCACATACAAAAAAGCCGACACAAATCCAGGCTCTGCCCAGACGGTCGGCTCTTCTTCCCTGTGCTCCCTGTGGTCATCCACTTCCGTCAGTTGCACAGCATCTAACTAAAATCTATCATCCAGATGGAATTTTGTCAAGGTCTGAGCTGGTCCGAAAAAATAACCGGCATCCCTGTTTTCCAAGGGATTTTTATGGTATCATTAGGTGTAGTTAAACGTCATACGATGGCTTTCAGCCAGTCAATATGCTAGCTATTCTCAATTCAAGGGGGACTTCCATTATGTTGAAAAGCATTGCAGTCATGACCAGTGGCGGCGACAGCCCAGGAATGAATGCAGCGGCACGCGCGGTTGTACGTACTGCTTTATACGAAGGTGTCAAGGTCTGGGGTATCCGTGGCGGCTATCACGGTCTGCTCGAGCAGGATATGTTTGAGATGCAGTCCAAGGATGTCGGCGATATCATCCAGCGTGGCGGCACTTTCCTTGGTACGGCACGCTGCAAGCGCTGGAAGACGCCGGAAGGCCGCATGATGGGTTATCAGAACCTCAAGGACCGCGGCATCGAAGGTCTCTGCGTCATCGGTGGTGACGGTTCCCTGCGCGGCGCATCCCTCCTGTCGAAGGAGACGGGCATGCCGATTGTCGGCCTGCCGGGCACGATCGATAATGATGTCTGGGGCTCTGACTATACGATTGGCTGCGATACGGCTGCCAATACGATTATCGATGCCATCAACAAGCTGCGCGATACGGCTTCGGCTCATCGTCGCGTCATCGTCCTCGAGGTCATGGGCCGCAACTGCGGCTGGCTCGCACTCGTTTCGGGCATCTCGGGCGGTGCGGAGTACATCCTGGTACCGGAAGAAGAGTACGATCTCGACGCCATCTGCGAAGACATGAAGGAAGCCTACAAGAAGGGCAAGCGTTACATCCTCGTCGTCGTGGCTGAGGGTGCCGGCAGCGGCCAGGAAATCGGCAAGCATATTGCCGAGAAGACGCAGCTCGATACGCGCGTATCGGTGCTCGGCCATATCCAGCGTGGGGGAGCTCCGTCGGTCATCGACCGCGTACGCGCCAGCCAGCTCGGCGAGCAGGCTGCTCTTGCACTGATTTCCGGCCTGTCGGATATCGTGTTCGGCTACAGCAAGGGCCGTGTCGTTTCGATCGACCTGCATGATGCCGTCAACAACAAGAAGGTTCTTGATCCGGACTATCTGCATCTTGCAAAGGTTCTGTTCTGATCGCAAGGATTTGCATAACAAAAGAGAAGCCCGCTTCCCATCCGTCATGGATGAGGAAGCGGGCTTCTTTTATACAGGGGATGTGACGATCGTGAGATGGCGGCGGGAGGGCTGCGCAACACTTCGCGAAGTCGGGCTGCTAAATCGATTTTTTTCCTGCCAGCCTCCTGTCAAAAGTGCGTCGTTCAAGCGTAGCGCGTTTCGCACTTTTGGCAGGCTGCCTTAAAAGGAAAAAAATCGATTCTTTACGCAGCGCGCCAACGCTTCGTTTTTGCGCAGCCCTCCCGCCGAAGGTTACGATATCCGCATCTTGAATAAGTGAGATTTATTCCGCTCCGACCATTTGTTTGGCGAGCTTGACGGCCTTTACGCCGTCGGCTGCGTAGGCGTCGGCACCGCAGGCATCGGCGTAGTCCTGGGTGACGGCGGCGCCGCCGATCATGACCTTCACGTCGAGCTGTTCGTCCCGGAGCCTGGCGATGACTTTGTCGATCTGCGGCATCGTGGTCGTCATCAGTGCGGCGAGGCCGACGATGTCGGCCTGGTGTTCTTTGGCTGCCTGCACGATGGTATCGGCATCGACGTCCTTGCCGAGATCGATGACCTTGAAGCCGGAGTTGGCAAGCAGGGCTCCCGTGATGTTCTTGCCGAGGTCGTGGACATCGCCCTTGACCGTGGCAATGACGAAGGTACCCTTGTCCGCTTCGGCACTGGCCGGGATGAGTTCCTTGAGCTTGTCAAAGGCGGCGCGCATGGTTTCGGCAGACAAGAGGACCTGCGGCAGGAACATGCGCCCGGAGCCGAAGTCTTCGCCGATTTCCGTCATGGCGGCGGTCAGGCCGTTTTCCGTGATCTCATTGCCTGTCTTGCCCTCTTCGAGCGCCTTGAGGACGAGGTCGACGATGATGTCTTTTTCACCTTCGATGACGGCCTGCTTGATGGCCTCAAGGATTGGCAGGTTCGTCGTCTTCATCACGGCTGCTTTCTTGGGCACGGCGAGGTTGCTCTCGTCCTGACTGAAGGCCAGGCCGCAGGGGTCGTCGCCGAGCAGGGCCGCACTGGCCTTGAGGGCTTTCTGCATGGATTCATCGTAGGGGTTCATGATCGGTGCATCGAGGCCGGCCGCAAGGCACATGGCAAAGAAGGTGCTGTTGATGAGCGGCCGGTTCGGCAGGCCGAAGGAGATGTTGGAAAGGCCCATCGTGGAGGGGAAGCCCAGATGCTGGCGATAGAGATGCAGGGTACGCAGGACTTCGCGGCAGGCATTCTTGTCAGCCGATACGGTCATGACGAGGGCGTCGAGCAGGAAATCTCCGTCCTTGAGCCCGGCTTTCCGGGCTTTCCCGATGATGAACTGCACGGCCTTGAGGCGGTCGTCTGCCGTCTTGGGCACGCCGTCTTCGGTGATTGGCAGGCAGAGGATGGCAGCGCCGTATTTCTTGGCGAGCGGCAGAAAATCGCGGATGCGGGCATCCTCGGCGGAGACGGAGTTGATGAGCGCGCGGCCCGGATAGGCGCGCAGGCCGGCTTCGAGTGCTGCGGCGTCGCTCGTATCGATGGCGAGCGGTGCGTCGGTAAGCTGGGCAATTTCGGTTACAGCCTGCTTCATGGCCGTTACGGCATCGATGCCGGCAACGCCCATGTTGACGTCGAGAAGTCTGGCGCCGGCCTTCACCTGATTGACGGCTTCCTTCTTGACGGAGAGCAGCGCCCCCTCGCGAATCTCGGCGGCGAGCTTTTTGCGGCCCGTCGGGTTGATGCGTTCGCCGATGAGGACGGTCGGCAGGTCTTTGTCGATGCAGACGGATTTGCTGCGGCTGGCCAGCCAGAGGCGCTGGGGACGTGCGGCGCGTCTGGGTTCCTCACAGTCAGCGAGGGCGGAGGCGAGGGCGCGGATGTGCTCCGGCGTCGTGCCGCAGCAGCCGCCGAGGTAGGTGGCACCGGCGGCGAGGAGCTTTGGTGCCCAGCTGCCGAAGTCCTCCGGTCCCATCGGGAAGTGCGTTTCGCCGTCGACGAGCTGCGGCATGCCGGCGTTCGGCTGTACGCTGATCGGGCAGTCGCAGTTCTCGGCAAGCGTTTTGACAATCGGCACGAGCTGTTCCGGTCCAAGCGAGCAGTTGACGCCGATGATATCGGCGCCCATGGCCGAGAGGATGATGGCGGCGGACTGCGGGTCCGTACCCGTGACGGTACGGCCATCATCGCTGTAGGTCAGCTGGCAGATGACGGGGATGTTGGGCGCGACATCCTTGGCGGCGAGCAGCGCGGCGCGCATTTCCTGGATGTCGATGCAGGTTTCGATGATGAAGTAATCGATGCCGGCCTCGGCGAGGGCAGCGGCCTGCTCGTGGAAGCAGGCATAGGCTTCTTCAAAATCGAGATCGCCGAGCGGGCTGATGAAACGGCCCGTCGGGCCCATGGAGCCGGCAATCTTTGCTTTCTCGCCTGCCGCTTCCCGGGCAATCCGCACGGCGGCGGCGTTGAGCTCTGCCACGCGGTCCTCGAGACCGTAATGGTCGAGTTTGAGGCGGCTCGCGCCGAAGGTATTCGTCTCGATGATGGTCGCACCGGCTTCGATATATGCGCGGTGGATACCAAGGACGACTTCCGGATGCTCGATGTTCATGAGCTCAGGGCAGCCGCCTGGTTTGAGCCCCCCGGCCTGCAGCATGGTACCCATGGCACCGTCAAAGATATGGATCATGGTAACGCTCCTTATTGTTCATTCAGTTTTGCAGTTTGTATAGGTATTATTTTATAACCATACTATGTTAGTATGCATTATATGTCAAGGAAAATCCGTTCCCTTTCGTCATTTTATTTATTCTTGTCTGCGTGAAGGACAGTCTTTCTTGCCGCACGCGGCGCAGCCCCTGGCTTCGTGAGCATCTGCTTGTGGGGTGGTATGCGTTTCTTCCTTGTAAAGGCCGATGATGGCCGTGACGCTTTTGCGCGGCACGAGCATCTTGGACTCAGAAAGGGTGATGCCAATCGTCTCGCAGCGTGTCAGGCGGATGAGCTCAGGCTGCTGGTCGAGCGGCCAGTCGCCGTAGCCCGGGCTGAAACGCCAGCGCATGCCATAGCCCTGCGCCGCCATCTTGGGCTTGATGGCCCGTTCCATGCCATCGGCCAGCTGCTCGACGGCCGTGGTCGCTGCGGCATCGAGCAGCACGCTGGAGGCGTACTCACCATCGGAAAAGCGTTTCGTGACCATGTCCTCGATATCATCGCCGACCGTGACGGCCAGCAGGATGACCTTGTCGCAGCCGGCGAGATGCTTGCCGATTTTCGCGCCTTCGATATGGAAGGGGGGATCAGCCAGGACATCCTGCTTCTCGCAGTCGTAGTCGTAGAGCTGCCAGATACCCTGCGGCTTGGCGAGCAGGCGCGCATCCTGACAGGCCTCTTCAATGAGGGCTTCGTCGAAGTTCTTGGCACGCATGAGCCCTGCGTAGCGCCGGGTTTCCTTGGGATCAATCGTGAGCAGTGGGGCATTGTAGACGGGCATGATAAAACCTCCTCGGGAAAATTTTTTATGTTGTTTCACGTGAAACAATAGCATTTTTCACCAATTCATTATATTATATGATATAGGAAAAAATTGCCCATATGTATGTATGGTAGCCACGTGCTGTGGCATTCGTCGTTTACAAATGTTACAATGTAACAATTATACTGATTCCGGGGTCTTTTTACAAGGAATAATGTATCGATGTTCCTGACAGGCCGTGGTCTGGGGCAAATTCTAGGAAAGTGGTGAACTATGTGGCAAAAATCATTGCAGTAGCCAATCAGAAAGGCGGCGTCGGCAAGACGACGACTTCCGTCAACCTGGCGGCATGCCTGGCGGAGAAAGGCAAGAAAATCCTGCTGGTGGACTGTGATCCGCAGGGCAATGCCTCCAGTGGCTATGGCATCGATAAATCCGCGCTCGATACGACCATCTATCAGGTGATCATCGAGGGCACGCCGATTGAACAGGCGCTTGTACATACGGAATTCCAAGTGGATGTCCTGCCGGCCAATATCGAACTGGCGGGAGCTGAGGTTGAGCTCGTGGCAGCCATCTCGCGTGAGACGCGCCTCAAGCGGGCCCTCGATACCGTAGCCGGGGCTTACGATTACATCATCATCGACTGCCCGCCCTCGCTGGGGCTCCTGACGCTCAATTCCCTGGCAGCGGCGGATTCGGTGCTCATGCCAATCCAGTGCGAGTTCTATGCATTGGAAGGTGTCTCGCAGCTCATGAATACGATTGAGCTCGTGCGTTCCAATCTCAATGCCGGTCTGGAGGTCGAAGGCGTGCTCATGACGATGTACGATTCCCGCACGCGTCTGGCTGAGCAGGTCGTGGCCGAAGTACGGGAAACATTTGGGGAACTCGTCTACAAGACGATGATTCCGCGTACGGTGCGGCTCAGTGAAGCGCCGTCGTACGGCGAACCAATCATCTATTACGATAAGCGCTCCAAGGGTGCGGATACCTACCGCCAGCTGGCAGAAGAGGTGATGGCTCATGGCAAGTAAGGGGCATGGCGGCCTTGGCAAGGGACTGGGAGCCCTGCTCAAGGACCGCAAGATCACGCCGGCCAGAGATCAGGTGCAGGAAATCCCGGCAGCTGAGATACAGGCCAACCGTTATCAGCCTCGTCAGGAATTTGATGAAGCGGCTCTCGAGGAGCTCCGTGCATCCATCCAGCATTACGGCATATTGCAGCCGCTCATCGTGCGCCGGCTGCCTGAGCGCGGCTATGAGCTCATCGCCGGTGAGCGCCGCCTGCGTGCGGCGCGCCTGGCCGGCCTTGTGAAAGTGCCCGCTCTTGTGCGCGAATACAATGATGCGGAGATCAGTGCGATTGCTCTGATCGAGAACATCCAGCGCGAGAACCTCAATGCGATTGAGGAGGCGCGGGCGTACGAACGCCTCATGCAGGATTTCCATCTGACGCAGGAGGTCATTGCGCAGAAGATCGGCCGCAGCCGTTCGCATGTTGCCAATTTCCTGCGCCTGCTGCGCCTGGCACCTGACGTTCAGGATGATGTCGCGAGCGGCAATCTGTCGATGGGGCAGGCCAAGCCGCTGCTCGCGCTTGACGACATGGATCTGCAGCGTCAGGCTGCAGCCTTTATCCGCGAGCATGGCAGCTCGGCCCGTCAGGCCGAGGAACTCGTGCATAAGCTGCTTGAGAACCCGGCGTATCTTCAGTCCCTGTCTGCGGCGAAAGCAGAGCAGGAGAAGACGAACGACGGGCAGAGCGGGCGCAATCAGGACGCCTTTCTCGAAGCTGCGGCGAATCGTCTGGTCGAGGCCCTCGGCACGAGCGTACACATTCGTTCGGGACGCAAAAAAAGCCGCATCGAGATCGAATTTTATTCAGAGGACGATCTGGAACGGCTGTTGGAACTCCTGACCAGGCAGGAGGATTCTCCTGCTCCGTCGGCTGGAGGACCAAAGGATTTTGTGGTTTGATCCATGATGTTTCACGTGAAACATCGTTGTTATACATTCTAAGGAGTTTTCAAGAAGAAAATGGATATTCAGGTAATCACCAAACTTGCACTCGATAATATCGTCATGATCGTTGCGGTCCTGGGCGTTCTGGCCCTGCTGCTGCTTCTGCTGACCATCAATCTCTACATGAAGGTCAATTACATGAAGAAGCGGTATCGCAAGATGATGACGGGCGCTGATGGGTCGAATCTGGAACGCATGCTGATTGGGCATATCAATGAGATGAAGGCCGTGGCTGAGGAGAATGAGCGCATCAAGCAGGAAAATGAGCGCATTGATGCCCTGCTGCAGCTGGCCATCACGCGTGTCGGTGTCGTGCGTTTCCGCGCGTTTGACGACATGGGCAGCGACCTCAGCTATGCGGTCGCCCTGCTGGATTCGCACAACAACGGCGTCATCCTCACGAGTATTTTCGGTCGTGAGGATTCGCGCAGCTACGTCAAGCCCGTGGAGAACGGAACGTCCACGTATGCGCTGATGGCAGAGGAACAGCAGGCTCTTGATGAGGCCATGGGGAAAGTTGCGGCAGAGGCCTGAATGAAAAAATAATGTTTTGAATTGGAATGAACCTTATGCTATAATAAAGCATAAGGTTCATTTTTCGTTATTTGATCAGTTGTAATCCAGGGAGAGTAAGGGTCCGTGGATTATTTTTGTTTTTGGAGGTTCGGTTTTTTGGATAACGATAATAAGGAAGAGAAACAGCCGGAACAGGCGGCTGCCGCTGAGAAGCAGAAGGCAGAGCAGCCGAAGGCAAAACCGAAGAAGAAGCAGACCATCTATACAATCAAGCTCATACCGGATGACAAGGGCGATGTCAAGAGCATCCGCCTTTCGGCACGCATGCTCAAGTACGGGGCAGCCTCGCTGGCTGCAGGTGCACTGCTGTTTGTCGGCGCCTTCAGCTATTCGGTTTACAGCACGTTCGTCAATCAGAATGGCGCTTCGGAAATCCGCGAGCTCCGGGAAGTCAACAATATCCAGCAGGAACAGCTGCTGCAGCTCTCGAAGAAGGCCAATGCGCTGCAGGACCAGCTCGACCAGCTGACGCAGCTGGAATCGGATTTGCGCCGCATGTCGGGCGCCGGCCCCGCAGAGGATGATGCCGGACAGATGGATGACAGCAGTGATGGCACGCATGATGGCCAGGGCGGCCCACATGTGACGCCGGATCTGGAGAATGTCAGCGCGGCACTCGACAATATCGAGAAGGATGTCGCCAAGCGCCGCGAATCCCTGCTGGCCCTGCAGGAGCAGCTCAAGCAGCAGCAGGAGCAGCTGGGCATGGCCGCGGGTTCCTCTCTGCCGGGCATGACGACGATGGCCGGTGTATCCATCACGACGCCTTCCATCTGGCCGGCACGTGGCGATGTGAGCTCGCCGTTCGGCTTGCGCTGGAACGGCTCGGACTTCCATCCGGGCATCGATATCGCCAATGATATGGGCACGCCGATTGTCGCGACGGCGGATGGTGTCGTCACGACGGCCGGCTGGAATTCGGGCGGCTACGGCAATATGGTCGACATCGACCATGGCAATGGCATCATGACGCGTTACGGTCATGCGATGCAGGTGGTCGTCTCGGCCGGTCAGCATGTACGCCGCGGCCAGATTATTGCCTACATGGGCAGCACGGGCTTTTCGACAGGCCCGCACGTCCACTATGAAGTCCGCGTCAATGGTTCGCCGGTCAATCCGGTGGGCTATCTCTAAGCCATATAGGTTTTGGCTTGACAGAGAATCCCGCACAAACTTGTTTGTTCGAGTTTGTGCGGGATTTTTTTATCATCTTTTTCATACAAGTATAAACAATAAAGAATAATTATGGAAAGCGTGGTATTCATGTATACATGTTACATTCCGGTTGACATAGCAAGTATACATTTTTATAATAGAAGTTACGTAACCCAATATGCATTGTAAAAATACATTTGTGTGTATATAGAAGGAGAGACCGCCATGTGTCGGATAGGTTCAATCAAGAGTAAAGTACCCATTCAGCCATCCAAGGCACTTCACCTGATGCTGCCGCAGCAGGAAGGGCACGACAATTCTGGTTTCGCCATGGTCATGCAGGACCTGTACG
The DNA here is from genome assembly GCF_003475755.1 of Mitsuokella sp. AF33-22. Classification (NCBI taxonomy): domain Bacteria; kingdom Bacillati; phylum Bacillota; class Negativicutes; order Selenomonadales; family Selenomonadaceae; genus Mitsuokella; species Mitsuokella sp. AF33-22. The sequence goes on from NZ_QRQA01000011.1 coordinate 55,621, forward strand.
GAATCTTTTCCAATTATAAGGACAAGCCGCTGCTGTCGCTGGCTTGCACGCAGCGCGGCGCGCAGCTCGTGGAGGAGTATATGGATGCCCATAACTTCGTCCAGCTGGCCGAGTGGATCCCGGTGCCGGATAAACGTCCGGGCCTCGATATCAAGGCGATGCCGTACTACATTTTCCGCAATTACGATTATCCGGAGGATGCCGAACACATGACGAAGGAGCAGAAGGAGGACCTGCTGCTCGATACGCGCCTGGCACTGCGCAAGCTGCTCGAGAAAGAGGATGCCGGTTTTGTCTATTCCTTCTGGCCGGATGTGCTGACGCTCAAGGAGATCGGCGATCCGCGCGATATCGCGACGTATTTCCATCTCTGGGACGACAATGGCTGCCTCGTGGCGAAATCCATCGTGGCTCAGTGCCGTCAGAACACGAACTACGACATCGTCCGCTATGCGGCGCATCCGTTCTTCCTGCAGGGCTACACGCTCTGCGCCAACGGTGAGAATACGTTCTACACGAAGAACAAGGAATTCCAGAAATCCCTGCACCGCGGCTACATCGGCTTTGAGTCCGATTCCCAGTGCTTCCTCAATACGCTCCATTACGTCCATCACGAACTCAAGTGGCCGCTGACGTATTACAAGCACGTCATCACGCCGCTGCCGTTCGAGGAGATCGCCGAGCGTCCCGACAAGGATGTGCTCATCGCGATCCGCCAGAGCCTCGCGAACCTCGAGATCAACGGCCCGAACACCATCATCGGCGTCCTGCCGGACATGAAGATGATTACCTGTTGCGATTCCAAGAAGCTGCGCCCCGTCGTGGTCGGACGCACGGATGATATGGTAGCCATCTCGTCGGAGGTCTGCGGCCTCAATGAAATCATGCCGGATCGTGACCAGACGCAGGATATCTATCCGAATGAACGTGAAATCGTCGTCATCGACAATGACCTGGAGGTACAGAGATGGAAGCAGTAAAGACTCAGGATGTGGGCGTCAATGATCTGCCCTGGAAAATAGAATATGATCCTTCGCGCTGTACGATGTGCGGCAGCTGCGTGGCCAGCTGTTCCTTCAAATCCATCAAGGTCAGCGTGGAACGCCGCGACATGACCATTTCGGAGAGCACGCAGCCGGAGCCCAAGCACCTGCATGCGGCCCGCCCGGTCATCAAGCAGGTGGCGAGTCTCACGGATTTCTGCCGTGGCTGCGGCATCTGCGAGAAGGTCTGCCCGAACAATGCCATTCGCCCCGTGCGCAATCCGGATACGAGAAAGACGCTGCTCTCGAAGGATCATGGCCCCATCAAGCGTGGCGGCCGCACGAACCTCAATGCACAGCGAACGCTCGATTCCATCGTTGTCGGCCGCATCTCGCAGATGACGGACCCGTCGCTCGATGCTGCGCGCCATACCTTTGATATCCGCTCGCCGTTCGGCCGTGTGCTCTCGGCCAAGGAGCTGCCGTTTGCCATCAAGGACGGCAAGCTCGTCGAGACGAAGCACACGCCGCCGGTTCACTGGATCTACCCGCTGATTTTCTCGGATATGTCCATTGGTGCTCTCTCAACGCGCGCCTGGGAGGCCGTGGCTCTCGCCGTCGGCTACCTCAATGAGAAATGCGGCCTGCCGGTACGCATGAGCTCCGGCGAGGGCGGCATGCCGGTCAAACTCCTCGAATCGGATTACCTCAAATACTTCATCATCCAGATCGCATCCGGTCACTTCGGCTGGAACCGCATCATCAAGGCCATGCCGCACATGAAGACGGATCCTGCCGGCATCCTCATCAAGATTGGCCAGGGTGCAAAACCGGGTGACGGCGGCCTGCTGCCGGAGGCAAAGGTGGCCGAGCATGTCCAGGCCATCCGCGGCGTACCGAAGGCGACGCTCGCTTCGCCGCCGAACCATCAGGGCCTGTACTCCATCGAGGAATCCGTTCAGAAGATGCATCTCTCGATGAATGCGGCCTTCGGCTTCCGCGTGCCGGTTGCCATCAAGTGCGCGGCTTCGGCCACGTCGGTATCGGTCTACAACAATCTGTTGCGCGATCCGTACAAGATCTGCGGCGGCTTCTTCATCGACGGCATCCAGGGCGGCACGGGCGCGGCCAACGAAGTCTCGCTCGACCATACAGGCCATCCGGTCGTCTCGAAGATCCGCGACTGCTATCTCGCAGCCGTCAAGCAGGGCCTGCAGGGACAGATTCCCCTCTACGGCGGCGGCGGTATCGGCATGACGGGCAATGCCGCAGCCGATGCCTTCAAGATGATGTGCCTCGGTGCCAACGGCGTCTTCGTCGGCAAGATCCTCATCCAGCTCCTCGGCTGCATCGGCAATGAGCAGGGCCGCTGCAATTCCTGCAATACGGGCAAGTGCCCGATGGGCATCTGCTCGCAGGATCCGCGTCTCGTCAAGCGCCTCGACATCGACCGCGGTGCACAGAAAATCGTCGATTACGTACTGGCCTTCGACTCCGAGCTCAAGAAACTCATGGCGCCAATCGGCAACAGCTCGCTGCCAATCGGCCGCAGCGATGCGCTCGTTTCCACGGACAAGGCCGTGGCGGACAAGCTTGGTATCCAGTACGTTTGCTGATAGCAGGAGGAGAGCTTAATGTTTAAGATAGACACCATGAAAGGGCATGAACGCATGTCCACCCAGGACCTGCTCCTGGCCATCGGCGAAGCCGTCAAGCAGGGCGAGACGGACTTTGAGATCAAGGCTTCCGGTCAGCACGACATCGGCGGCCCGCTCTGGCATCCGGAAGGCAAGAAGCTGCACTTCCATGTCTGGAACGCCGGCCAGCGTGCCGGCTCCATGTGCCTGCCGGGCACGGAAATCATCATTGAGGAATCGACTTCGGCCGATGTCGGCTGGCTCAACGCCGGAGGTATCATTACGGTACGTGGCGATGCCGGCGATACGGCAGGCCACTGCTCCTCGGGCGGCAAGATCTTCATCGGCGGCCGCGGCGGCACGCGCACGGGTTCCCTGATGAAGCACGATCCGCTCTATGAGGAGCCGGAGCTCTGGATCCTCAAGAATGTCGGCTCGTTCTCCTTCGAGTTCATGGGCGGCGGCAAGGCCGTCGTCTGCGGCTACGACAGCGAGCAGTTCGAGTCCGTGCTCGGCGAGCGCGCCTGTGTCGGCATGGTCGGCGGCGTCGTTTACGTGCGTGGTCCGATCGGCACGCACCCGGCCGACATCATCTGCTCGGACCTTGACGATGACGACATTGCCTTCCTCGCAGGCGGCATGGAGGATTTCCTCGCGCATATCGAGCGTCCGGAACTCCTGAAGGAGCTGACGGACTGGAGTCAGTGGCACAAGCTGCGCCCGCTGACGGCTGCTGAGCGCAAGCCGAAGGCAGCGCCGGATCTCCACGCTTTCCGCCTCAAGGAATGGGTCAAGGGCGGCATTTTCTCGGATGTCGCACACGATGATTTCGAGGTTCACAATACAATCTGCACGGGCCTTTACCGTCTGCGCGTGCCGAGCTGGGACAATGCGAAATTCGCGGCACCCTGCGAATTCAACTGCCCGACGGGCATCCCGACGCAGCGCCGCTACGATCTCATCCGCATGGGCCGCCTCGAAGACGCCATCCAGCTCGAGCTCGATTATACGCCGTTCCCGGGCTCGGTCTGCGGCTCGGTCTGCCCGAATCCCTGCATGGATGCCTGCACGCGCGGCACGATTGATGAGCCCATCCAGATCGGTGACCTCGGCTACAGTTCCGCCTTTGCCAAGGTGGAACCGCCGAAGACGAAGACCGGCAAGAAGATCGGCATCATCGGCGGCGGCGTCGCCGGCCTCTCGACGGCCTGGCAGCTCGCCCGCAAGGGCCATGAGGTCACGGTCTACGATGATGCTGACCACATTGGCGGCAAGCTCGAACAGGTTATCCCGCGCGGCCGTCTCTCACACGAATTGCTCGAATCCGAGCTCAAGCGCATCGAGAGCGTCGGCGTCAAATTCGTTCCGGGCTGCAAGGTAGACCGTGAGAAATTTGACAAGATCCGCGAGAGCAGCGATGCTGTCGTCGTCGCCACGGGCGGCACGAAATCCCGCTTCTTCCCGTGGGAGGGCGTGGAGCATCTGACGATGGGCCTCGAGTACCTCAAGGCCATCAATCGCGGTGAGCACCCGAAAACGGGCAGGAAGGTCGTCGTCATCGGCGCCGGCAACTCCGGTATGGATACGTGCCGCGGCGCCTATGAGATGGGCGCGGAATCCGTCATCGCCGTTGATGTCCAGAAGCCGGCGGCGTTTGCCAAGGAAATCGCTTATTTCGAGGGACTTGGCGGCAAGATTGTCTGGCCGTTCTTCACGAGCAGGATCACGCCCGAGGGCGTCTATGGCAATGACGGCCGCTTCATCGAAGCGGACCAGGTCATCGTCTCCATCGGTGAGGAGCCGGTCCTCGACTTCCTGCCGGAGGATGAGGGCATCGAATACTTCCGCAAGAGCTGGCTCGTGCCGAAGAAAGACCTTTCCATCATGGACGGCGTCTTCACGGCCGGTGATACGATCAAGCCGGGCCGTTTGACGGATGCAATCGGCAGCGGCCGCAAGGCCGCCTGGTTCGTTGACCAGTACGTCATGGGCAAGCCTGCCCAGCCGTTCCCCGAGAAGCCGCAGATTCCTGCAGAGCGACTTTCCAAGGCGTATTTCGATAAATGCCATCACTGCCTGCTCGGCGACCCCGTCAGCGATCACACGCGCTGCGTGAGCTGCGGTACCTGCCGTGACTGCAAGATGTGCCTCGAGTCCTGCCCGGAGAAGGCCATCACGCGTGTCGAGAAGGAAGACGGCTCGTGGGAGTACGTGTCCGACCCGAACCGCTGCATCGGCTGCGGTATCTGTGCCGGTGTCTGCCCCTGCGGTGTCTGGACGATTCAGGACAATCCGGAAAAAATCCCGATGTACTCCACGGGCGCCAAAGCCTGAGGCATATCGGAGCACATGCAATAAAAAATCAGCCTTTCCGCTGTGCAGCGGAAAGGCTGATTTTGTTTCACGTGAAACATCTGTAAAACATCTGCACCTGGCTGTCAGGCATTCCTGCCATTGATATCGGTCAGGCGGATTTCTTTCTGTGCCGCATCCATGTCCTTGAACTCGCGCATCCTGCTGATGAGCAGGATGATGCCGAAGAGCAGGGCCGTGACATCGGCGGCCGGTACGGCTAGCCAGACGCCGGAGAGCCCGAACATCCGGGGCAGAGTCAAAAGGAAGAAGACGATGCCGAGCAGATTGCGGGCAAACGACATCAGTGCAGACGTGCGGCCGTCTGAGATGGCCGTGAAGAAGCCGGAGACGAAGAGGTTGAACCCGCAGAGCAGGAACGTGAAGGAGAAAAGCGCAAAACCCTGGCGCGTGAGCTCGTAGACGTGGCCGCCCTGCGGCAGGAACAGCGAGACGAGCGGCTCAGCAAGCAGATGCGAGAGGCTGAAGGAGAGCAGCGCACCGCCCGCGATAATCGTCAGGCTCAGGCGGACGAGACGGCGCAGCTCCTTAAAGTCCCGCGCGCCGAAGCGGTAGGAGAAGATTGGGGCGACACCATTCGTGAAGCCCATGTAGACGGCCGTCAGCAGCATCTCGGCATAGAGGATGACGGAGATGGCGGCGACGCCGTCTGCGCCGGCATAGCGGAAGGTCAGGATGTTGAAGAGGAAGGTCGTGATGCCGACCGAAAGCTGTGTGACGAGTTCTGAGCTGCCGTTGTACATGGCCTGCCCGAGTGCGGACCATTCCATGCGCGGGCGCGCGAAATGCAGGATGCGGCTGTAACGCTGGAAGTAGATCAGTCCGATGGCAGCCGCCAGTACGTCAGCAAGGCCGGTTGCCAGTCCGGCGCCCATTACGCCGAAGTCAAGATGGGCGAGGAACAGGTAATCGAGCCCGGCATTGGTCAGGCCGGCGAGTACGGAGACGATGAATCCCTGGCTGGGGCGGCCGTCTGCGATGAAGAAGGCATTGAAGAGAATCATGAGCGCAGCGAACGGGAAGAACGGCAGGAGCGCGTAGAGATAGCTGCGGCAGTCGTTTAGGAGTTCGGCGGAGGAACCGAGCAGGAAGAGAAGACTGTCTCCTGCGGCAAAGGCTAGCAGCGCCAGTACGCCTGAGAAGACGGCCGTGGCGATGGTGAGCATGGTGAAGCGCCGCCGCGCGGCCTCAGGCTCGCCTTCGCCGAGATTCTTGGCGACGAGGGCAGAACCGCCTGAGGCCAGCATGATGGCCAGACCCAGTACGAGATTGATGGCCGGGTAGACGATATTGGAAGCGGCGAGCGCATTGCTGCCGGCGTAGCGGCCGATGAAGATGCCATCGGTCACGGTATAGAGGGAGATGATGATCATCATGCCGATGGACGGTGCTGCAAAGCGCAGCAGAGATTTCAAGGTGAAGTGACGTCCCAGCGGTGATGCGGTTGCAAGAATTTGTGACATGATATCGCAGTCCTTTCTGGTGAATGAAGCTTATGTAAGCTTGTGCTATAATTATCGTAAAGTATTCAGTAACTGTAATGTCAATAGGGAGGTAAAAAATGACGCATAAGATGGGGTTTCGCACGGGAGAATTCGCCAGGATCTGCGGCGTCAACAAGCGCACGCTGCATTACTATGATGAACAGGGGATCTTCTCACCGGATCATGTGGAGGAAAACGGCTATCGCAGTTATGCTGTGCGGCAGCTCTATCCGTTCATCATGATCCGCATGCTGCGCCAGATGGGGCTTGATTTGTCAGAAATCAAGAGCTATATGGCCGCGCGCAGTCCCGAGCGGCTCGAGAAGCTGCTGGCCAGTCAGGAGGAATGGCTGCAGCAGGAACTGCGGCGCTTGCAGGACATGAAGCGCATGGTGGAGAATCAGCGCGCCATACTCGTCCATGCCCGCTCGATTGTCTGCGACCGGGTGGTGGTGGAGGAGATGTCCGCCATGCCGCTCGTCTATTCGTCCCCCGTGCGCGCCGCCATGGTTGCGGAGGACTGGAACAGGGTAGAGCGCATCATCATGGAGCATATGCGCTATATCCTTACGAACGGGCTTAATACAGGCTACGGCTTTGGTGCACTGGTGGCCCGGGACGATTTCCTGACGACGGGACAGGAAACGCTCATCACGCGTTTCTTCACGCTTACGGACAAAAGCCTGGAACATGTTCCGGCAGAAATCGCCGCCGTGCGTTCGGCCGGACGCTATCTCGTGACGTATTTCAAAGGCGATTATATGGATACATCTGCTGCTTACGGCCGCCTGCGCGCTTATCTGGCTGCGCATCCGGAGATTTCTCCCGGTCCGTACTCGTATGAAGAGAGCATCCTCGAAGATCTCAGCACGGCGGATCCGGACGAATATATCACGCGCATTGCCATACCAGTTCTGCCATGATGAAAGGTCTGCTTGTTTTTCATGCGGCACACTGTTATGATAAAAGAAAGATAAGTATATTTTTTATATCTGAATAGTATAAATATCATATTTTAAAAGTATGAAGGCGAGGGCGTATGGATTTAAAACAACTTCATTATTTCCTGACAATCGTGGAAGAGCGGCAAATCACAGCGGCGGCCAGGAAGCTGCATATGGCGCAGCCGCCGCTCAGCAATCAGATGAAACTCCTGGAGGCGGAGCTCGGCATGAAGCTCTTTGAACGTGGCCCGCATCATATCGAGCTGACGGATGCCGGGCGCATGCTGGCCCGCCGCGCGCAGCAGCTCCTGGATATGGCGGATACGGCCAGGCGCGAGATCGATGATTTGCGGCGGGGACTCAGCGGCACGCTGACGCTGGGCACGGTATCATCCTCGGGCAATATACTGCTGAGCCCCGGCATGCAGAAATTCCGTCAGGCATATCCGGGCATCCATTTCGAGATTTACGATGGCAATACGTACCAGCTCATTGACATGCTGGAAAAGGGCATCATTGAAATCGGCATTGTCCGCACGCCGTTCAACGCCGCGCGCTTCAACTGCCGCTACCGCCGCCCGGAGCCCATGATCGCGGCGATGGCCGCGGCGCTTGACTGGGCGCCGGAGCGCGACGCCATCGCGCTTCACGAGCTGGCGGCCAAGCCGCTGATCGTCTACCGCCGTTTCCATCAACTGATCCAGGATGCATGCGCGGCGCATGACTTTTCTCCTGACATTTACTGCCGCAACGATGATGCGCGCACGACCATTCTCTGGGCGAACGCCGGCCTCGGTGTGGCCATTGCGCCGGCTGGAGCCGTGGATCTCGCCGCGCATGAGAACCTGCACATCAAGCGGATTGAAGAGCCCGCGCTCAAAACAAGGCTGGCGGCCATATGGCCGCGCGACAAATACCTCTCTTCGCTGGCCGAGCGCTTCCTGGCACAGTTTTAACAGAAATCCAACAGCCATCTAAGCCGAATGCAAGGCGGTTCCCGTATACTGCAATCATCAAAAGAGAACACACTCTCGTTACAAGAAAGGGAGAGATTATCATGATGAAGTGGAAAAAGGGATTGCCGCCGTACTGGCCGGCATCATGAGCTTTGGCATCCTGAGCACGACGCTTTCGGCTTCGGCAGAGGCTGTCAGCCACCGCAACTACGATCCGCCGCGCATCGAGCAGAACCATGACCGCGACCGCGATCTGCACAGACCGGAGCGCCAGCCGCAGCAGCCGAAGCGCACACACCGCAGGGAGACGAAAAAGAGCTACTCCACGGGTGAAATGGCAACAGCCGCCGTTGTCGGCGCTGTCGTCGGTGCCGTCCTTGCCAAGAACACCTGACGGGCAGGACAGCCGCAGAGAACAAAACGCCGCTTTAGGGCAGCATGGACAATCATGCATTATGGCAGTTGGATTGAGAGGGTTTTGATATGATGAAAGAGAAGCGATGGCAGAAGGGCCTGACGATGATGATGGCGGGTTTCATGGCATTGGGGGTGGCAAGCACGTCGTTTGCGGCATCGGCAAAGGATGCAGGGCGCGAGCCGGCAGCCTGCAATCAGCAGATTCAGAAGGAGCCGCAAATCCAGCCGGATCAGGCCAGCAATAAAACCGAAAAAAATAAATCGGCAGCGCAGAAGGAAAAAGCTCCGGCTGTGGAGAATAACAAGAATACGACGAAGAATCCGGTCCCGGAGCGCAATGAGCAGCAGAATGCCAAGGCGCCGGCTCGGAATGATGCCAAGAATCCGGCTCCGGAGAAGGTTGCTTCTTCCAAGGACAAGAAGGCAGTGAATGTAGTCAGTAACGCGCAGCAAGAGGCAACGATGGCCGCTGTCATCAAGACGGCTGCCGGCCTTCTTTCCTGAATGAATCGGCTCCGATGAGCCGCCAAGTGACATTGCATATAGAGAATTAAAAACCGCTATTCCGGAAAGGACGGCGGTTTTCTTTTTTGTTGACAAGGAAGGATGGGGATACTATGAGTTTGAAACGTTACGTATTGACGATGCTGGCCGTCAGCGCCCTGACCGTGCCGTTTGCAGCAGGCACCAGCCAGGCTGCGGCGGCAGATGCCTCGGTGCAGGCCGTGCCGGCTGCCGCTGCCGTGGCGAAGACGGCCGTACAGGAGACGAGCGCCGCTGCCGCGACGACAAAGACGGCTGCGGCCGCCAAGCAGAAGACGTACAGCCTGAAATTCGATAAGAATGCCTATACGAAGGAAACGCTGAAGCTAAACGGCGAAGATGTCGCGTTTCGCGCGTATCGCAACATCGTTTACGTATCGAAACCGGCTTCCGTGGAAGCAGAATCGATGAGCATCTTCATCCCCGAGGCTTATTTCAAGGATGGCGGCACGGTCAACGGCTATACGAAAAAGACGGCCCCGATTTTCCTGCCGAATGGCGTGGGCGGCTACATGCCGGGCGAGATCAAGGAGCCGAGTGTCAATGACCGCATGAGCGGCGGTGCCAATGCATCGCTCGTCGCGCTCTCCAAGGGGTATGTTGTCGCCGCACCTGCAATCCGCGGCCGCACGACGGTGGGGACGGCCGGCACGACGTATGTCGGCAAGGCACCGGCGCTGATCGTCGATTACAAGGCGGCTGTGCGCTACCTGCGCTACAACAAGGGACGCCTGCCGGCCGGCGATACGGAAAAGATCATCTCGAACGGCACGAGTGCCGGCGGTGCGCTCTCAGCCCTGCTGGGAGCAACGGGCAACAGCCGGGATTATGATGCGGCGCTCAAGGCAATCGGTGCGGCCAATGAGCGCGATGATATCTTCGCTTCCCAGGATTACTGCCCGATTACCGACCTCGACCATGCGGACATGGCCTATGAATGGATGTTCAATGGCGTCAATGAAGCCTATCAGAGCAGCGGCGCCATGATGCCGATGATGAAACCGGGTGCAGGAACGAACACGGATGGTGCAGCTGCCGTGACGAACCGTCCGGACAATGCGCCGACGGAGACGGCCGCCGCCACGCCGCTCACCGATGCGCAGAAGGTGGCATCGGGCCAGCTCAAGGCGCTCTACCCGGCGTACATCAACAGCCTGAACCTCAAGGATGCCGATGGCCGGGAATTGACGCTCGAGAAGGACGGTACGGGCAGCTTTGCCGACTACATCAAGTCAATTTATGCGGCTTCCGCGCAGACGGCGCTCGATGCCGGCGAGGATCTTTCTGAGCTTGACTGGCTGACCATTGAAGACGGCAAAGTCGTAGACGTCGATCTCACGAAGTATGCGCCGTGGGCAACGCGGCTCAAGGCCACGCCTGCTTTTGACAAATTCGACCTGAGCTCGGGTGAGAACGATGAATTCGGCACCGAGGCGAATGAGCCGCGCCACTTCACGGGCTTTTCGCTGACGCGCACCACGAAGCCCGGCACGAAGCTGGCCCCGTGGGAGGACATCAAGCGCCTGAACCCGCTCTACTATATCGGTCAGAAAGGCGTAACGGTTGCCCCGCACTGGCGCATCCGCCACGGCGCAAAGGACCGCGATACCTGCCTGGCCGTGCCGGCGGTACTGGCGCTCAAGCTGCAGAATGCCGGCTATGATGTCAACTTTGCCTCGCCGTGGGGCAAGGGTCATGCAGGCGATTACGATCTCGACGAACTCTTCGCCTGGGCCGACCAGATCTGCAAAGCCGGCAGCAAAAAATAAAGATCTGCTGCACACATATGTTGAGAAAAGCACTTGCTGAACAAGCGGGTGCTTTTTTTTTGCAGCAACGGCGGATAAAAGAGGACCTTATCTTTTCATGACAAAAAGCCGCCCTTTCGTGCCATTTTGCTCCACGCGTTTTTTTAGCGGTTTATGATGATTCTACAAGAAGACGAAAAGAGCCAATTCATCTGAGATAAAACAAGAATCCACGGATAACGGGAGGCGCAGAAGATGAAAAAAAGGAACCATGAAACGATGAAATACGGTTATCTGTCCAGCAGGGGGGGACAGTATAAAAAATACGGCAAAGCCGCCAAACGCCAGCTGGCACTGGCTGTAGTAGCAAGTCTGATGATGAGCAGTACCCCGGTTTTTGCTGCTGACACTACCGTTATCCCATATAATAAAGGCAATGAGGAAGCAACGTATTCTTCTGGAAACGTTGTGGAAGTCAATGATACAGAGGCGGTCATTTCCTATAGCAAGGATCCGTCTGTGGCCAAGCAACAGATCAGCAAAGAGGATAGCTGGAAAGATATTCATGGATATTTCGGCACTGAGAGTGAGACCTCCGAAAATACCGTGACCGTTACGGGGACTACCGTCAGTGGCTTTATCACGGGTGGCAGTGCTGAAACATCGAAAAATAACAAGGTAATTGTTGACAGCACGACGAATGAATCCATTATCGCCGGCGGTATATCCAATGGGGGCGACGCTTCTTCAAATGAAGTCACCGTACAAAACAATAGTAAAACGCAGACCGTTTCCGGCGGCTTTGCTATGGGTGATACGGGCAATGCCAATCACAACTCCGTTACCTTGACAGGCAGCACGGCGGCTCGTGAGGTTGCAGGCGGCTATGTTGCGGGAAGTGGCAATGCGGTAGGAAACACGGTAACCATAGACAATGGCACGGTTGGAGAATCTATAAACAATCCAGCCCCTGCCGTAGCAGGAGGTTATGTAGAAAGCTCCGGCGGTAATGTGACGGATAATACACTTACCATTTCCGGCACGACGACTCTGTATGCGGGAAGTGTTGCCGGTGGTTATCACGGTGGGAACAAGGATACTGCTGTCTCTGACACTTATGTGGTAAGCGGCAACCAACTCCGTATGACCGGCGGTATGTTTAAGCTGCCGGACACCGTTGCCGGCGGCCAGGCTGTCAATACGCATGTAAAGGATAATGTGCTTTCCATTACTGGGAATACGTCGATTTCCAGTACCTGGGTTGACCGGGGTGTCCCTGTTTCCCAGGTAAAGTTATATGGCGGCTCTACCACAAGAGGAAATGTACTTCACAACGCGGTGGATATTGATAGTACAGGGACGTTAAGCCTCTACACGATTGCCGGTGGCAATTCTGCTACCGATGAAGATAATGATACGAAGGTCAGTGGCAATACGGTCACTATCGAGAACGGAAACATCCAGTTAGATGATAGTAATGGCATTCGTGGTGGTGTGGCAAACCATGGGAATGTCACGGATAATGGCGTCACCATCGCTGGCGGTACGGTTCGTGCGGGTCAAGACGCTACTGATTTGCTAATTATGGGCGGCTATACCAATAATGGCAGTGCCACCAATAACTATGTGAATATTTCCGGCGGCACCATCGAGCCTTCTTCTAAAGCCCGTATCATTGGCGGCTATAGCCAATTGGGGACTGCTTCCGGGAACGTGGTGAATCTCTCCGGCGGTACCCTGGGAGCAGAGAATAAGATTGTCAACGTAGTCGCAGGCGAAGGACCCGTTGTTACGGATAATGCCATCAATCTCAGCGGCAGCACAGATATCACGTATGCAAATCTCTATGGCTATACCCGCACGCTCGACGGAGATACCAGTAATGAAAACCCCGATTCACACAGTGGCAATGCCCTGAATATCGGTTATACATCGAAGTTCAAGACGGATGAAAACGGCTATGAGGTCATTGACGGCGGCGAAGCGAGCACATGGAATGGCGGCACGGTGAATGGGATTTACAAATTCGACAAGATCGCGTTCTATGCCATTAATCCGGCCAACACAGTCCTTGCGGTTACCAATACAGCAGATCTTACGGACACGGCAATCGACTTGTCGAATCTTTCGTTCAGCGATAACGGAGCTGCTGTGAAAGCTGGCAAGACCATTACGCTTCTCGAAAATGTGAAGAATGCGGATATCAGCAACACGGGACTCAAAGAATATCGATTCGATTATGATTTGAAGAGTGCGGATGAAACGAATTCCCTTGCGGCCAGCGCCCTCTATGAAGCAAAGACCGAGATCAATGCGGCCCACAGTGATGCAGAAAACCTCATCCTGAAACCGGGCACGCTCAAGGTGAGTGCAGTCAATCTGTCTGCGGATACTCTTGACTGGGGCAGCGATGATTCTGTACTCAATCTCGGCAACTATGACTTTGACTTCAGCCAGGCAGCTCTCTCGCTTGGTTCCAATGGGAACATGGCTATTACGGGTGCGGATACGCTCCTGGCCGCCGGCGACAGCAGGACGCTCGTGGACGGGACGAAGGCAGGCAAGGTGACGGGGCTGGATGCCATGGCGGCAAATAACAGCTACAGCTATGACCTGGCAGACGGTGCGGTCACCGTCACTGGCAGCGGCGCCCTGAAGGACAATGGGAAGAATCTGGATTACACGATTTCTTCCATTGACAAGATCTCTTATGGCACACTGGACTGGAAAACCGGTGGCACGGTCGTGTCTCTGGATGCCGGCAAGACCTATGATCTTACCAATACGAAAGTCGATACGGCCAATATCTCGTTTACTGCCAATTCCCTGCAGAGCATTACGAGTGCCGGCAATTATGCCATGACGCTGCTTGACACGAAGGGCAATACGACACTTTCGGCCGGGAATCTCACCGCCAAGGAAGGCAAATGGGACATCGGCAACGCCCTGACCGGCAAAGGCATCGCGAGCCTTGACAGCAATGGCAATGTCGTTTACCAGATGGAAACGACAAACGTTGAAACTGGCAATGGCGGACAGACGGTACCAGTCGTTACGGCCACGGAGCAGACGCATCAGGCCCTGATCGCGAACGAAGCAGGCATGAGCACGTTGGCTGCCGGCCGTGACCGCATGGAAGGCGTCCTCGACGGCCTGCAGAACCAGGGCAATGGTACAATCACGTTTGCCAGTATCGGCGGCGGCCGCGACCGCTACGACACGGACAGCAGCGTGACGACGCATACGTGGAACGGCGTGGCCGGCATTGGCAATGACACCAGGCTCACCAGCGGCGATCTGACCTATGGCGTGTTCTACGAATACGGCAAAGGCAATTATGATGTCTCGGGCGATGGCTATGCGGGCAGCGGTGACGCGCATTACAATGGCGGCGGCATCATGGGCAAATTCATCGGCAAAAACAAGACGTATATCGAAGGTTCCCTGCGCTTTGGCCAGCTCGATAATGACGCCGACTCTGTCCTGCATGGCACGGACGGCTCTGCGCAGCGCTACAGGACGAGTCAGAATTACTGGGCCGGTCATATCGGCGTCGGCCATATCTTTGATCTCACGGATGAAGCGGCAAGCGAGAGCCGCGGCGGCACGGAGCGTGCCGTGCGTGATCTTGATGTCTATGGCAAGTATTTCCATACGCATCTCGGTGGCGATACGTTCACGGCCGGCGACGTCAACTATGCGATTGACAGCATGAACAGCGATGTCCTGCGCATCGGCGCGCGCATCAACAACCGTTCGGGCAGAAATAATCTCTATTATGGCCTGGCCTGGGACTATGAGTTTGACGGCGAGAGCACGGGCCGTGTTTCGGCAGGCGGACTTTCCGCGCCAATCCGCAAAGCGGATGTCGGCGGCAGCAGCCTGATGGCTGAAGCCGGTTGTAAGCTGGAAGCAACGCCGGAAAATCCGTGGGAAGTCAACCTGAGCCTCAAAGCCTATGCCGGTCAGCATGAAGGTCTTGGCGGCAACATCTGGGCGGCTTACCATTTCTGAGAAGCAGGATAACCAGGACAAAAACACTCGCTGAACGCAGCGGGTGTTTTTCTTGACTATATAGTTGGTGAAGTCAACCACATTTCAGGGCGGATAAAGCCCGCATCATCACCAGATAAAAGACAGGGCTGCTTCCGGCACTCTTTTTACTAAAAAACTGCCGCACATTTTGTCATGTGCGGCAGTTTCTTAGTATCTGTTTTATTTGTTGTCTTTGCTGGCCAGGAAATCCTTGAGGATCTGGCGCTTGGCAATCTTGCCTGTCGTCGTGCGCGGCAGGGACGGCAGCTCATGGAACTCACGCGGAATCTTGTAGAGTGCCAGATTGGCCTGCAGGAACTTCTTGAGTTCGCGGATATTGATCGAGGCACCTTCGTGCAGGCTGTAGAAGCAGGCGCCGGCCTGGCCGCGCAGTTTGTCGGTGATGCCGATGACAGCGGCTTCGCTGATGCCGGGGAACTGATAGATGAGCTCTTCCACCTCGCGCGGGTAGATATTCTCGCCCATGCTGATGATCATGTCCTTGATGCGGTCGACGATGTAGATGTAGCCGTCTTCGTCGGCACGCGCGACATCGCCCGTATGGAACCAGCCGCCGCGCAGGGCGTCCTTCGTGGCTTCCGGGAGATTCCAGTAGCCGAGCATGATGTTGTCGCCCTTGACGACGAGCTCGCCGGCTTCGCCGTCCGGGACCTCTTTGCCCTCGGCATCGACGAGCTTCCACTGGATGCCGGGCACGACGGGGCCGCAGGAGCCGACCTTCGGGCGTTCCGGCGGGTTCATCGTGACGACCGGCGAAGTCTCAGAAAGGCCGTAGCCTTCGCAGATATCAACGCCGAATTTGTTCATGAAGTCCTGTTCGATCTTCAGCGGCAGGGTCGTGCCGCCCGAGACGACGAGGCGCAGCGATGCCATGTCTTCCTTCGTGGCCAGCTTGGTCAGCAGGCTGCAGATGGAAGGCACGATGTAGAGATCGTTGACTTTCTCGTTGCGGATGACGCTGATCGTTTCTTTCGGCGTGAAGGAATCGAGGATGACGACCTCTGCACCGCAGAACAGCGGGTAGAGTACGGAGCAGGTCCAGCCGAAGCAGTGATACATCGGCAGCACGCAGAGCACGTGATGCTTGGCCTCGCAGCCCATGAAGCTCATCTGCTCGGCATTGGCGATGAGGTTCCGGTGCGAGAGCACAGCGCCCTTGGGCGCGCCCGTCGTGCCGGAGGTATAGATGATGACGCAGGGGTTCTGCTCGTCAAACGTTGCGGGCAGGGGCGGTGCCGACTGGATGCGCTCGTCTTTCCTGCTCATCTGGCGGATATCATGCTGCGTGACGCGCATGTCGCAGCGCAGCGCGGCGAGCGCATCGACGAGGTTCAGCGGCTGGTACGTCAGGATGTGACGGGAGCCGGAGTCCTTGATGATGTAGGCAATCTCGCGGTTGCTGAGCTGGAAGTTGATGGGGACGGCGATGGCGCCGAGCGAGGCGATGGCCATGTAGGCGTAGATGTAATCTGCACTGTTGCGCGAGAAGATGCTGACGCGGTCACCGACGCGCACGCCGGCGGCGTAGAGGCGGTCGCGGCAGGCAGCGACGTGCTGCCCGAGTTCCCGGTAAGTGATGCGGCGCTCGTGATCGACGATGGCCAGGGAATCCGGATCTCCCTGGTAAATCAGTTCATGTACAAACATGGTATTCCTTCCTTCACAGAGGACAATTCTTCTAGTTGTTATAATCCTAATTTTATACCCAGGTCATAAACTTTGTCAAAGGATGTTCAAGTGCATGAGGGGAATTATTCCTCTTCGTGAGGATGTGCCAGCGCACTGTGCTGATAGCTGTAACCGAAATAGACGAGACAGCCGAAGATGCACCAGACGATGAAGCGGACCCAGGTCTCCCAGGGCAGGTGGTACATGAGGTATCCGCACGTCAGGACGGCAAGCGGTGCGATGAGCCAGACGAACGGGCAGCGGAACGTGCGCGGGACTTCCGGCTTCGTGACGCGCAGCACCATGACGCCGATGGCCGCGATGAGGAAAGCCGAAAGCGTGCCGATATTGGCCATTTCGGCAATGATGCCGATGGGGACGAAGCCGGCGATGATGGAAACGAAGATGCCGCCCATGACCGTGACGATATAAGGCGTGTGATAGCGCTTGTGGATCTTGCAGACGCGTGCCGGCACCATGCCGTCGCGGCTCATGGCGAAGAAGATGCGGGCCTGGCCGTAGAGCAGCACGAGCAGGACCGTCGTGATGCCGGCGATGGCACCGACGCCGACGAGAGCCGAGCCGAGGTTGTAGCCGATATAGCGCAGGGCAAAGGCCACGGGCTCCGGGTTGTTGAGCTCCGTGTACGGCACGATGCCCGTGAGCACGCCGGCGACAATGACGTAGAGTGCCGTGCAGATCACGAGTGAACCGATGATGCCGATCGGCAGGTCGTGCGAAGGATTCTTGCACTCCTCGGCACTCGTGGCCACGGCATCAAAGCCGATGTAGGCGAAGAAGACGATGGCGGCGCCGCCGAAGATGCCGGAAACGCCAAACGGCATGAAGGGCTCCCAGTTCATCGTATTGACGTGCGGGATGGCCAGCAATAGGAAAATCGCGATGGCCGTGAGCTTTACGCCGACGAGGATGCGGTTGAGTTTCGTGCTCTCCTGCGTGCCGCGGATCAGCAGCACGGAGAGCAGCAGGGTGATGAAGATGGCCGGGATGTTGATGACGCCGCCGTCGGCCGGCACATGCGTGAAGGCGTGGCCGGGGTCGATGCCCGCGGAGAGCAGGAGACCTGTGACGTAGCCGGACCAGCCGGAGGCCACAGCGCTTGCCGTGACGGTGTATTCAAGGATGAGATTCCAGCCGACGATGAAGGCGATAAATTCGCCCAGGGACGCATACGTGTAGGTGTAGGCGCTGCCGGAGGCCGGCACGATGGAGGAGAATTCGGCATAGGCGAGGCCCGCGAGGGCGCAGGCAAGCCCCGAGATCATGAAGGAAATCGTGACGGCCGGTCCGGCGTACTTGGCTGCCGCCACGCCCGTCAGGACGAAGATGCCGGTGCCGATGACACAGCCAATCCCCAGCAGGATGAGGTCAAAGGCGCCCAGGGTCTTGGCCATGCCTGAATGGGCGGCCGTTTCTCGCATCTGTTCGATGCTTTTGGTGCGGAATAAGTTCATGTTTTACCATTCCTTTTCTGTTCCAGACGTTGTTTACAACGTTACGCATATAACGTTACTATTATAAGGAACACGAAAGCCTCCGTCAATATGACGGAGGCCCTGCCATGCAATTTTGTCATTCCGGGGGATTCCCGCTGCGCTGTCTTCCTTTTTAACGTTTTTGCGACGGCTTTAACCGCGAATCCATTCCTTGAACTTCTCAGGTGAGGTATTGATGACGAGTTCCTCCGGGAAGCCGGCCTGTGCGAGGACTTCCTGGGAGCCCGTATGGTTGCCGACATCGAGATCGATATGGGCGTCGCTGCCCATGATGACATGCGTGCCGTATTTCTTGCAGGCGGCCAGCATGATTTTCGCCGTCTCACGGGATCCGGCGCGGCTGCCGTGTGAGCGGTACGAGCTGTTGTTGCATTCGAGCAGCACGTGATTTTCCCTTGCTGCCCGGGCAAGTGCATCGAAATCAACCGGGTAGGTCGGATTATCCGGATGGCCGATGATCTTGACGTGGGGATTGGCCATGGCGCTGATGATGGCCGTCGTATTCTCGAGCACGCTGCCCGGCTCGATGCATTGCTTGTGCAGGCTGGCAATGGCGTAGTCGAGGGAGTTCAGGGCCTTTTCCTCAAGGTCCACCTTGCCCGTCTCATTGAGGATGTTGAGCTCTGCGCCCATGAGAACCTCGAGGCCGGCTTCCCGGCCGTATGCCTGGCGGTCGAAGACACGCATGTTTTCGAAGTAAAACCGATGGGTGGAGCCGGGCATGGCCGGTGCATGGTCGGAGATGCCGACGAGCTGCAGGCCGTGCTTTTTGCCGGCTGTCAGCATCTCACGGATCGTATTGTACGCATGCCCGCTGGCAAGCGTGTGCATATGGACATCGAGTAAATCGTTCATGATGAAACATTCCCTCCCCTGGAATCAATATGTTACCCATCTATTATAGCACGAAGACGGTGAAAAATTTTTTATGATAATTTTTCAAATCCCTGTTGACAGGAACGGCGATATGCCGTATAATAAATCCTGTCGTTAAGACATGGGGTTATAGCTCAGTTGGTTAGAGTGTCTCGTTGACATCGAGGAGGTCACAGATTCGAATTCTGTTAACCCCACCATTTAGGAAAGATGAGGTTTCGTCGGACGACGAAACCTCTTTTTGTTTGCTCGCTTAGCTCAGTTGGCTAGAGCATCTCCGTCACATGGAGGGGGTCGGGGGTTCGAATCCCTCAGCGAGCACCAGATGAATACTCAGGCTGTACGCGATGCGTGCAGCTTTTTTTGTTTAAAATTTTATAAAACATATTGACATTATATGTTTTAGCTGATATGATAAAGCCCATAAGATGAGTTGACCAAAAGAATTGGAGACTCTGAGCAGCATATGGATTTTGCTTCGGATCATGACGATGGAGCCTATAAGGGCACAGTCATTTTTTTGAATCGTTTCCATAGGCTCGCTTGGAGTCTCCTTTTTTGCATGAAAATATGGAGGACGATACAGATGGCTATAAAAGACAAGGATATTGCAGCAGAGCGACAGAAGGTGGAATTCAAGCGTGCGATGGATCCCTGCCCGATTGATTTCTCGGAGCTGCAGACGACGAATCCGCGTGCCAACGGCGAGCAGAAGGAGTATGAGGGCCGCGATGCCTCGAACTTCAATCGCCGCAAGAAATACAATGATGAGGAGGAGCCGCAGTTCACGGCGAGCTTCCTGACGGGCGAGCTGCCGGTGGAGCCGGACCGTTACCGCCTCGTCTGGTCGCGTCACTGCCCCTGGGCCAACCGCATCTCCATCGCGATCGATCTCCTGGGCCTCGACAAGGTGATCTCGAAGGGCGTTGTCGACCCGCTGCGTCCGGCCGGTGTCGTCGGCGACTGGTTCTTCACGCTGGAGCCGGATGAGAAGGATCCCGTGCTCGGTGTTCATTCGCTGGGCGAGTGCTATCGCAAGGCAGATCCTGATTTCGATCAGCGTGCCACGGTGCCGGCTCTCGTCGATGTCAAGACGGGCAAGGTCGTCAACAACGACTACCACGTGCTCGATGCCGAGCTGGCCGTTGCCTTCAAGGACTATATCGCCAAGGATGCACCGGATATCTATCCCGAGGACCTGCGCGAGGATATCGACGCCCTGAACATCATCCTTTATGCCGATGTCAATCTTGCCGTCAATCTCGCGGCGCTCGTTGGCACGCAGGAAGAATACGAATTCTATTATGACAAGATTTTCGACCGCCTTGACTGGCTCGAAAAGCGCCTCTCAACGCGCCGCTATCTCATGGGCGATACGATCACGCTGCCGGATATCCGCCTGTTCGTGACGCTTTCGCGCTTTGACCTCGTCTTCTATCAGAAGTACTTCGTCAACAAGAAACGCCTTGTCGATTACCCGAATCTCTGGAATTATGCCAAGGATCTCTATTCAAATCCGGCATTCGGCAACAATACGGATTTCGATTCCATGCGCAAGCGCTTCTACTACGTCGACCATACGCCGTTTGCCGACCTCAAGCGCATCATGCCGAAAGGCCCGGATGACAGCCGCTGGCTCGAACCGAATGACAGAGCGGCCAAGTTTGCCAAGTGACGAACGATGATGTTTCGGGAGGGAGAGGCGTTATGGATGAGAATACGCGGACTGTCGTTGAACTCGTGACGGAGACCGATCTTTCCGGCCGCGATGATCTCACCGGGCAGGCAGGGAAGGCCTTCCTCGATTATCTCGCCGCTCTTTTCGCCGCCCGCCGCGAACCGGCAGTCAGAAGACTATTGCCTGGCATCAGGCGCGGGCGGCCGGAGGACAAGGCGCTGGCCTACGGCTTTGCGTCGCATTATCTCGACTATGACGATGCCCAGGCCAATATCGCGGGCCATTTCAGCACGGTGCTCTATTCCGCGCTGCTGGCGGCGGCGCGGCCTGAGGACACCGTCCGGGACTTTTTGGCCGCCTATGTGGCCGGGGCCGAACTCGAGGGGCTCTTGGGCGCCTGTCTCAATCCGGCGCATCGCCAGCAGGGCTGGCATTCGACGGGGACGATCGGGCCACTGGGCGCAGCAGCAGCGATTATACGCCTGCGTCACCTGAGCGGGGAGCAGGCAGCCATGGTCTTGTCGCTGGCCGCCACGCAGTCGTCCGGCATGGCGTTTGAAGCCGGCTCGGACGGCAAGCCCCTGCATGCGGGCTTTGCCGCGTCGCATGCTCTTGCCGCCTGGCGGCTCGTGGCAGAATATGGCCTTTCCGCCCGGACGAATATCTTCCAGGATGAAACCGGCTGGCTGGCTGTTTTCTCAAATGGGCAGCAGCGCTTTGACGAAGCATCATGGCGCCGCTGCTGGCTCCAGCCCGGACAGATCCTGGAGCCGGGACTCTGGATGAAGCGCCACCGCTACTGCTCGGCTGCCATCTGCGCGGCCGATGGGGCCGCAAAGCTCTATGAGCAGGGTGTGCGGCTTGGTGATATCTCCCGTGTCCTGATTCATTTCCCGCCGGGAGCGGACCGGGCGCTGCGCTACGAAAAGCCGCAGACCGGACGGGAAGGTCAGTTTTCTGCCGAGTACGTCGTCTGGCAGATCCTGGCGCACGGCGGTATTGACGATGCGTATTTCCAGCTGCCGGAGGTGCCTGCGGAATTTTTGGCAGCACTGCCGAAATTCCAGCGCGTGTACGATGTAGGGAAGCTGCCCCTTTCTGTACGGGCTGTACCGGTTACAGCCATCATGAAGGATGGCACGCGCCATCATATCGACATACGGGATCCGCAGGGCTCACCGGCAAATCCCCTGACGCTTGCTCAGGAAGAAGAGAAAGTATCGGCGGCATGGGAAAGCCCTCTGGCCGCCAGGCTGATCCATGAGGTCCGCGGCTGGCCTTCCGGAACCATCGGACCGTGCTTAACAATGATTGAAGGAGTGATCTTTGATGAAGTTATCGAATAAATTCTTGCGCGTGCTGACCGCGGCCCTGATGGTGGCCGGACTCAGCGTGCTGGCTGGCTGCGGCAGCGACGAGGATGGCAGCGCGAGTGTCAATAAGGATGCCAAGACCGTGACTGTCGCCACGCGTGGCACCGTGAAACCGTATTCCTATACCGATGATGACGGCAAACTCACGGGCTATGATGTGGAAATCCTCAAAGAAGTGGAGAAAC
Source organism: Mitsuokella sp. AF33-22 (assembly GCF_003475755.1). Taxonomy (NCBI): domain Bacteria; kingdom Bacillati; phylum Bacillota; class Negativicutes; order Selenomonadales; family Selenomonadaceae; genus Mitsuokella; species Mitsuokella sp. AF33-22. The sequence continues at coordinate 78,059 of NZ_QRQA01000011.1, forward strand.
GCGATCCGAGCCTGCATTTTGAATTCAAGCCCATGGCCGTCGATGCCGCTTTCGTGGCCATGGATTCTTCCCAGGTCGATATGATCGCCAATCAGATGCGTCATTCCCCGGCCCGCGATGAGAAGTACATTTTCCCGAAGGAAGTCAACAATTACACGGTCCGCAAGCTGGTCGTGCCGGAAGACGACAATACGACGAAATCGCTGGACGATCTGAAGGGCAAAAAGGTTGCCGTAACGACGAATTCGGAATTTGCGGATCTCGTCAAGAAATTCAATGAGACGGCCGATACGCCGATTGAGATCATCTACACGGACAAGGGCCCGTCGGAAACCATGAACCTCGTGGCTACGGGACGTGCACAGGCAGCCGGTGAATACGAATACATCGTGTCCGTGGCAAAGAAGGAAAAGAACCTGCCAATCAAGGCAGTGGGACCGACGCTGACAAAGGTGCCGACCTTCTTCCTGCTGCGCAAGGATGACGACATGCAGCAGGTGGCTGACAAGATTGATGCAGCACTCAAAGCGATGCGAGAAGACGGCACGCTGAAAAAACTCTCGGAACAGTATCTCGGTGCAGATTACACATCGGAGCCGGCGGAATAAACGCGGCCTTTGTGCCTGGCCCGGCTTGACGGATAGAAAGAAGAACGCCTGATGGGAACGTATTTTAATGTCACGTATATGATCAAATCCTTTCCAGCCTTGCTGGGAATGGTACATATTACCTTGCTGGTGACCCTGGTCGCGGCGGTCTGCGGCATCTTGCTGGGCGCGGGCATTGCCATCCTGAGGATCCAGAAGGTGCCGGTCGTCGCACCGGTGCTGCGCGTATTCATTTCGTTCATGCGCGGCACGCCATTTCTCGTACAGCTCTTCCTGGCTTATTTCGGTGTGCCGGAAATCTTCTCGCACATCGGCATCAGCATGAAGGGCGTGCCGCCGCTCGCCTTTGTGCTGGCCGTCTTTTCCCTGCATATGGCCGCCTACGGCGCGGAGATCCTGCGCTCGAGCATCCTGGCGGTGCCCGTGGGCGAAAAGGAAGCGGCCATGAGCCTGGGCATGACGACCTGGCAGATGTATCGGCGCGTCATCCTGCCACAGGCTTTCCATATGGCGATACCGGCCCTCATCAATACGGTGATCGGCGTCGTCAAGGGCACGAGCCTGATCTTCAATGTCGGCGTCGTCGATATCATGCGCAAGGCGGAGCTCATGGCGGGCAATTCTCAGCGCAGCCTGGAGCTTTACGTGGATGTCGCGATCATTTATGGCATTTTGATTTTCCTCATCGCGCGCATCGGGCGTTTCCTCGAGAGGCGCCATCGCGACGGGCGTGATCTGGCAGAACTCAGTGAGGCGTAAGATATGAATGGACACAGTTTTATCGATTGGCAATACATTGCAGAGGGCTTTGCCTTCATCTTTCCTTATGTGAAGGTGACCCTTTTCCTGACACTCACGAGCGTGTTTCTGGGAGCCGTGCTGGGACTCATCAGCTGCCTGGCGCAGAAGAGCCGCGTGCCGGTCCTGGGCCGCTTGTTTGCGCTTTACGTCTACGTCTGCCGCAGCATCCCGAACATGGTCCTCCTGTATCTCGTCTACTACGGGCTGCCGCTGGCCTTCCTGGCCCTGCGCGGCAAGACGGGCATCCATATCCCCATGGAGCACGTGCCGGCCATGGCGGTCGCCGTCATCGGCCTGACGCTGCATACGGGTGCCTATCTCAGCGAGATTTTCCGCGCGGCGCTCGATTCCGTGCCGGATGGGCAGTTTGAGGCGGCCCGGGCTATGGGTATGACGGAGTGGCAGATGTACCGGCGGGTGATCTTCCCGCAGGCCGTCGTGTTTGCCCTGCCGCTTTTTGCCAATCAGTTCCTTTCCACGATGAAGAGCACGAGTATCGTCTTTGTCATCACGGTCATTGAGGTATTCGGTGCAGCCAAGCTGTTCTGCGAGGACAATTCACAGTACTTTGAAGCCTATATCGTGGCGGCCTGCCTTTACTGGGGGCTTGGCATCCTGTTTGAATACCTGTTCACGAAGTTGGAAGACAGCCTTTCGTCGTATAAGAGGTGTAAGATATGATAAAATTGGAACATGTGCAGAAAGCCTTTGGCGATAAGGCCATCCTCAAGGATATCAGCCTGACGGTGCCGACCGGCAGCGTAACGGTTATCCTGGGCCCTTCCGGCAGTGGCAAGACGACTCTGCTGCGCACGATCAACTTTCTGGGGCAGGCCGACGGCGGCAGACTTTCCATCAATGAAAACAGCTACGATCTTCACGGCGCCTCGCGCCGGGAGATCCTTGCCGTGCGGCGCCAGACGGCCATGGTCTTCCAGTCGTACAATCTGTTCTCCAATATGACGGCCCTGCAGAACGTCATGGAAGCCCTGGTGACCGTACAGGGCAGGAAGAAGGCGGAAGCGCGCGAGCGGGCGCGGGAGCTCCTGCAGCAGGTCGGCATGGGCGAGCATGCGGATAAGTATCCGGCGCAGCTCTCCGGCGGCCAGCAGCAGCGCGTGGGAATCGCCCGCGCGCTTGCCGTAGAGCCGCAGGTCATCCTGTTCGATGAGCCGACGAGCGCGCTGGATCCCGAGCTCGTCGGGGAGGTGCTGGCGGTTATCCGCGATGTCGCCGAGAAGCTCAAGGTCACGATGATCATCGTGACGCACGAGATTGCCTTTGCACGCGAAGTGGCCGACCAGATCGTCTTCATGGAGGGCGGCATGGTGGTGGAGTCCGGCACGCCGCAGGAAGTCCTGGTCCATCCGCGCGAGGAGCGCACGCGGGCATTCCTCAACCGCTATCTCGGCGGGACGACGCTGCGCGATGGCGCAGGAATTTGAGAAAGGAGGCAAATGCTTATGGAAACGTATCGTCAGCTCGGCGAAGCGGACCTGGACGCGTATTACCATGTTTTGCACGAAGGGTATCAGACGGATAAGGAATATCCGATTTCCTTTGCCGCGATTACGGCGACGAAGGAAGAGGAGCGCGACTGGCTGGCAAGCAATCCGACGTACGGTCTTTTTGTCGACGGAACCCTGGTCAGCGCCATCTCGCTGCGCATGCCCTGGGGGCCAAATCCCGGTCCATCGGGTGTCCCGCACATCGGTCAGGTCGTCACGGATCCGCAGCGCATGCATAAGGGCTATGCCTCGAAGCTCATCCTGCTGGTGGCGGAGGATGTCCTGAAGAAGCAGCTCAAGGTCCCCTTCGTGACGCTTGGCACCGCCACGAGCCATCCGTGGCTGCGGACAATGTACGAGAAGCTGGGATTTGTGGCGTTCCGCGAGGTGCAGCTGCCCGGGAAAAAACATCGTACCGTTTATCTGCGCAAGGAGCTTTAAGCGCTCCTGCGCGTTTGGGAAAGAGAAGCCCGGATGACCTTGACACGTTGACACTGAGGCCTTGAAAATGCTATGATAGACAAGGGAATATCGGTAACTTCTCCAAACTCAAAATGAGGCTTTTCAGCAAGATGCCGCGATAGGCAGGGGAAAGTCAATTTGGGTTTTTTCGTCGTGTTTTCACTTCCGCGGTGCAGAGACGCCGCCAGGAAATTGAGGAGGAAATCACTAAATGATCGAGCGTTATACTAAGCCGGAAATGGGCCATCTCTGGTCTATCGAGAATGAGTGGCAGCAGATCCTGAATGTCGAGATGGCTGCCTGCGATGCCATGGCCGAACTCGGAGAGATCCCGAAAGAGGCTGCCAAGAACATTCGCGCGAAAGCAAAATTCGATGTCAACCGCATTCATGAGATTGAGTCGGTTACGCATCACGACATCATTGCGTTCCTGACGAATGTAGCTGAGAACGTTGGTGATGACTCCAAGTACATCCACAAGGGCCTGACGTCCTCGGATGTCAAGGATACGGCATACTGCATGATGATGCGCGATGCCTGCACGATCATCCTCGACGACCTCAAGAAATTCCGTGAAGTCCTGCGCCGCCGCGCCAAGGAATTCAAGCACACGCCGTGCATCGGCCGCACGCATGGCATCCATGCCGAGCCGATGACGTTCGGCCTCAAGCTGCTCCTCTGGAGCGCGGAGATTGAGCGTGATATCGAGCGCGTCGAGCATGCCAAGAAGATTGTCTCGGTTTGCAAACTCTCGGGTGCTGTCGGCACGTACTCCAACATCGATCCGAGAATCGAGGAAATGGTCGGCAAGACGCTCGGCCTGACGCCGGTACGCCTTGCTACGCAGGTCATCCAGCGCGACCGCCATGCCGAGTTCGTCACGACGCTCGCCATCTGCTCCTCGACGCTCGAGAAGATCGCGACGGAAGTCCGCAACCTGCAGCGCACGGATATCCGCGAGGCAGAGGAGTATTTCTCCCCGGGCCAGAAGGGGTCTTCTGCGATGCCGCATAAGCGCAACCCCATCAACTGTGAGCGCATTTCCGGCATGGCCCGCCTGAACCGCGGCAATGCCGTCGCGGCGCTTGAAGACATCACGCTCTGGCATGAGCGCGACATCTCCCATTCCTCTGTTGAGCGCGTCATCCTGCCGGATTCGTCGATTAATCTCGACTACTGCACGCAGAAGCTCACGGACATCATCGACAAGCTCCTCGTCTATCCGGACAAGATGCTGCACGATATGAACCGCACGGGCGGTCTCATCTACAGCCAGCGCATCCTGCTGTCGGTTGTCGACAAGGGCGTGCTGCGTGAGGATGCCTACAAGTGGGTACAGCGCAATGCGATGAAGCGCTGGATGGAAGGCCAGGATTTCCGCACGAGCGTGGAGAATGATCCGGATATCACGAAGTACCTGACGAAGGAAGAAATCGATGACTGCTTCGATTACAAGTACTTCCTGCGCCATGTCGATATGATTTTCGAGCGCTTCGGCCTTTGAGAATCCAATAAGTGAATGAAAGCCTCTTCTCCCTGCGGGGAGAAGGCTTTTCTATGTCTGTGGAACATCTCATCGGATGAATCCATTCATAAAGGAGAGACTAGTTATGTCAACAGTAGTAGTAACCGGCACCCAGTGGGGCGATGAAGGCAAGGGCAAGATTGTCGATTATCTCGCACAGCAGGCAGACACGGTCGTGCGTTTCCAGGGCGGCAGCAATGCTGGCCATACGGTCGTCGTCGATGGTGTGGATTATAAACTGCGCCTGATGCCATCCGGCATCCTGTTCAAGGGCTCCCACTGCGTCGTCGGCAATGGCGTGGCCTTCAATCCGAAGGTCATGCTCCAGGAGATGGACGGCCTTGCAGCGCGCGGCATCGATCTTTCCGGCATCCGCATCAGCAATCGTGCTCAGCTCGTCCTGCCGTACCACTGCCTGATGGACCAGCTCGCCGATGATGCACGCGGCAAGGGCAAGGTCGGCACGACGCACAACGGCATCGGCCCGTGCTACGTCGACCGCGACAACCGCATCGGCATCCGCGTCTGCGATTTCATCGACAAGGAAGAATTCGCGAAACGCCTCAAGGAAAACCTCGCCATCAAGAACCGCGAGCTCAAGCTGCTCTACGATCACGAGCCTCTCGACTACGATGAGATCTTGAATGAGTACAACGGCTATGCTGACCGCCTGCGTCCGTACGTCTGCGACACAATCGCTCTGCTCGACGAGGAAATCAAGGCCGGCCGCAAGATCCTCTTTGAGGGTGCACAGGCTACGATGCTCGACATCGACTATGGCACGTATCCGTACGTCACGGCTTCGCATCCGATTTCGGGTGGTGTCGGCATCGGTGCCGGCGTGGCCCCGCAGAAGATCGACAAGGTCGTCGGCATCGTCAAGGCTTACTGCACGCGTGTAGGCGAGGGCCCGTTCCCGACGGAACAGCTCAACGCGACGGGCGACAAGCTGCGTGAAGTCGGCCATGAGTACGGCGTCGTCACGGGCCGTCCGCGCCGCACGGGCTGGCTCGATGCCTGCGTCGTCCGCTATGCCGGCATCCTTTCGGGCATTGACTACATGGCTGTTACGCGCCTCGACATCCTCGACAGCTTCGATGAGATCAAGATGTGCGTCGCCTACAAGTACAAGGGCGAGATCCTCAACGAGATTCCGGCCAGCCTCAAGGTCCTCGCGGAAGTCGAGCCGGTCTACGAGACGTTCCCGGGCTGGAAGTGCGACATCAGCAAGGTCCGCAAGTACGAAGACCTGCCGGAGAATGCCAAGAAGTACCTCACGCGCATGGCTGAGGTCACGGGCATCGGCCTCGGCATCGTTTCCGTCGGCCCGAACCGCGACGAGACAATCGTCATCGCCAACGATATTTTCTGATACCGCTTGTCTATGACAACCAGGCAGGACGTATTTCCTTTTGGGGAGTGCGTCCTGTTTTTTGTCTTGAAGTGGCAAATGGAGCATTCATTTTCTTGCATGTCTGACTGGTTTCCTTGCGCGATATTTGCTATACTGTATCTCAATACGGATTGAAATGATGATTCCCCGGTCAGCTTCCGGCGGGAAAGGATGGAACTTGATGTATAAGATGATTGCCCTTGATCTGGATGGCACGCTGAACAACGATGCCAAGGAAATTACGCCCAAGACGCGGGACGCACTGCTTGCCGTGCAGCAGCACGGCGTGACGGTCGTGCTGGCCTCCGGCCGCCAGGCGCCCGGTCTGCGGCGCGAGTCCGAAGCGCTCCGCCTCAAGGAGTACCATGGACTGCTGCTTTCGTATAACGGCGGACGCATCCAGGATGCGACGACGGGAGAGGTGCTCTTTGATCAGGCAATTGAACGCGGGACGGCCCTGCGCTTCCTGCGCCACCTTGAAGCGTATCCGGAACTTTCCCCGATTGTTGATGACGGTACCTCCATCTTCACGACGGATGCAAACCGCCACAAGGTACAGGATGAAAGCCGCAACAACAATCTAAGAATTGAGATCGTCGGGAACATTGCCGATGCGGTGGAAAAACGCGGCTTCCGCCCCGTCAAGATCCTGACGGCAGCCCCCGAGGAGATTCTCGTGCCGCGCCTGGCGGATATCCGCCGTGGTTTTGAGGAGGAGCTGTCCTTCGTGCAGTCGGCTCCGTGGTTCTACGAAGCGACGGTCAAGGGGGTCAGCAAGTCGAGCTCGCTCGCGAAGGTCTGCAGCCGCCTCGGCATCCGTCAGGATGAGGTCATGGCTTTCGGGGATGCCCAGAATGACAGGAGTATGCTCGATTTCGCCGGTCATGGCGTCGCCATGGGCAATGCCTGTGCAGAACTCAAGGCGATGGCAGACGAGATCACGCTTTCCAATAATGAAGATGGCATTGCTGTTTCGCTCGAACGCCATTATCCGTTCCTGTCCTGACTGAGGCCATGATGCTTGTTTATCGGGCTGTCCATAGGAGATATGGGCAGCCCGTTTGTTTTATCTTTATGATAATATTTATCAAGTATAGATAAAAATTATGGTATGGAGCCGTTCCTATTGACAATTTTTGTCATAGGCCATAAAATGAAATCATCAATCCCGAGTATTTTTGTAAGGATTAACAAGTCCTGTATTAAAGGAGAGTTTATATATGGCAGAGAAGCTTTTGGAAATCAAGGATCTCCATGCTGGCGTAGAAGGCAAGGAAATCCTCAAGGGTCTTAATCTCACCGTAGGTAAAGGTGAAGTACATGTCATCCTCGGACCGAATGGCTCGGGCAAGTCGACCCTCATGAACATCATCATGGGCCATCCGAAATACGAAGTCACGGCTGGCACCCTTTCGTTTGAAGGAGAAGATCTCAAGGACCTCAAGACGTTTGAGCGCGCGCGCAAGGGCCTGTTCCTCTCGTTCCAGACACCGGAAGAGATTCCGGGCATCACGGTCGAGAACATGATCCGCACGGCCAAGCAGGCAATCTCGGGCGAGAAGGTCAAGATCATCCCGTTCCGCCGCAAGCTCAAGGCGATGATGGAAGAACTCAAGATGAAGCCGGAATATGCCGAGCGCTACATGAATGTGGGCTTCTCGGGCGGCGAGAAAAAGCGCAACGAGATCCTGCAGCTCCTGATGCTCGAGCCGAAACTTGCGCTGCTCGATGAGACGGATTCGGGCCTCGATGTCGATGCCGTGCAGATTGTCTCGGAAGGCGTGGCCAAGTTCCACAACGATGAGAATTCCTGCCTCATCATCACGCATAATACGCGCATCCTCGAGAAGCTCAAGGTTGACCGCGTCCATGTCCTGATGAACGGCCAGATTGTCGAGGAAGGCGGTCCGGAGCTCATCGATACGATCAACAGCCGTGGCTTTACGCATATCCTCGATGCTCAGGCTGGGAAGTGAGGCGTGCCATGACAGAGAAGAAGAAAACATATGTAGAGGATATCGAGCGTACCCTCTACGATATCAAGGATGCGGACCATTCCGTCTACAAGACCCAGAGCGGTCTGACGGAGGACATCATCCGCGATATATCGAAGCGCAAGCACGATCCGCAGTGGATGCTCGATTTCCGCCTCAAATCCCTCGAAGTTTACAATTCACTGGCCCTGCCGACCTGGGGCCCGGATATCTCCGAGCTCAACATGGATGATATCGTCACCTATGTCCAGCCGGATGCCAAGATGACGGGCGACTGGAAGGAAGTCCCGAAGGACATCAAGAATACATTCGACCGCCTCGGCATCCCTGAGGCTGAGCAGAAGCAGAGCCTGGCAGGCGTCGGTGCGCAGTACGACTCGGAGGTCGTTTATCACAGCATCCAGGAAGACCTCGTCAAGCAGGGGGTCATCTATACGGATATGGAGACGGCCATCCGCGAGCATGAAGATGTCGTCAAGGAATACTTCATGACGCTCGTGCCGCCGAAGGACCACAAATTTGCGGCTCTGCACGGTGCGGTCTGGTCGGGCGGTTCCTTTGTCTACGTGCCGGAAGGCGTACATGTGGAAATCCCGCTGCAGTCGTATTTCCGTCTCAATGCGGCAGGTGCCGGTCAGTTCGAGCACACGCTGATCATCGTTGAGAAAAATGCCAGCCTGCATTTCATCGAGGGCTGCTCAGCTCCGAAATACAATGTCACGAACCTGCATGCCGGCTGCGTCGAGCTCTTTGTCAAGGAAGGTGCGCGCCTGCGCTATTCGACGATCGAGAACTGGTCGCGCAACATGATGAACCTCAACACGAAGCGTGCACTCGTCGAAAAGGACGGCATCATCGAGTGGGTATCGGGTTCGTTCGGCTCGCACGTCTCGTGCCTCTATCCGTGCAGCATCCTGCATGGTGAGAACGCGCGCTGTGAGTTCACGGGTGTCACGTTTGCCTCGAAGGGACAGAACCTCGATACGGGTGCCAGCGTCATCCATGCCGCGCCACATACTTCTGCGAATATCAACACGCGCACGATCTCGAAGGCCGGCGGCAAGGCAACGTACCGCAGCGCCGTCAAGGTTACGCGCCGCGCGCCGTTTGCCAAGTGCTCCGTCAACTGTGAATCCCTGATGCTCGACAATGAATCGCGCAGTGATACGCTGCCCGTCATGGACATCGAGGGGGATGAGGCCGATATCGGGCATGAGGCCAAGATCGGCCGCATCAGCGATGAAGCGATTTTCTATCTCACCTGCCGCGGCATCGATGAGGATGAGGCACGCGCGATGATCGTGCGCGGTTTCGTCGAACCGATTGCCAAGGAGCTGCCGCTCGAGTACGCTGTTGAGATGAATAATCTGGTCAATATTGAATTGGAAGGGACGATGGGCTGATATGGCAGATACAAAAACATTCTCCCGGATCCCCATGCGTACCTGGCGCTGGCTCGGCGTCAATGAGAGCAGGATCCCGGAACAGCTTGACGGTACCGCCGTCAAGACGCAGCAGATCCTTGTAGAGAAGGGAAAAGAGGACGAGGTCGTCCTGGTACAGCGCGAGAGCGGCCAGTTTGAGATCCAGGTCCATATTGAAGATGGCGCGAAACTCCATCTGGTCAACGCGCAGCTCGTGGATGCGGAAAAGCCGTACACCTGCCGCGTCAAGGTCTTTGTCGGCAAGGGCGCAACGTTCTCCTATACGGTTGTGGAAGCCGGTGCTTCCAAGACGGCCACGGAACTCTACGTCGATCTTGTCGGCGATGAGGCCCGGGCCGATATCTGGGGGCTTTACTTCGGCGACGGCGAACGCCTCGTCGATCTCAATTACGTGATCCGCCAGGGCGGCAGGCGCACGGACGCCAATATGCAGGTCCGCGGGGCGCTGCTCGGCAAGAGCGAGAAGATTTTCCGCGGCACCCTCGATTTCCTCGAGGGCGGCAAGGGCTCGGTCGGCCGCGAGAACGAAGAGGTGGTCCTGCTTTCCCCGCAGGTCCGCAACCGCAGCGTGCCGATCATGCTCTCCCATGAGGACGATGTCGATGGCCATCATGCCGTTTCCGTCGGCCGCATGGATGAGAACAAGCTCTTTTACCTCATGAGCCGCGGCCTGGACCTCAGTGAGGCTCAGCGCCTGGTCGTTGAGGCTTCGTTCAATCCGGTACTCGACCGCATCCCGGAAGAATCACTGAAAGACGAGATCGATACATATTTGCAGAGGAGACTTTCCAATGGCTGATGCACAGGAATTTTTGAAGGATTTCCCGCTCCTCAAGATGAAGATGAACGGGAAACAGATTGCTTATCTCGATAATGGTGCCACGACGCAGAAACCGGAACAGATCATCCAGGCAATCTGCGGGTATTACGGCGGCTGCAATGCCAATCCGCATCGCGGGGCTTATGCGCTTTCCGTCAAGGCCACGGAAATCTATGAGAATGCCCGCGTGCGCACGGCGAAATTCATCAATGCCGCGCGTCCCGAGGAAATCATCTTCACGAAGAATGCAACGGAAGCGCTGAACCTCGTCGCTTACAGCTATGGCCTGCACAAGGTCAAGGCCGGCGATGAGATCGTCATCACGATTTCGGAGCATCACAGCAACCTTGTGCCGTGGCAGTTCGTGGCCAAGACGACGGGAGCCGTGCTCAAGTACATCTATCTGGAGAAAGACGGCAATCTTTCGGATGAGGATATTGAGACGAAGATCACGGAACGCACGAAGATTGTCGCCGTGACGCAGGTTTCCAATGTGCTCGGCCTCAAGAATGATGTCAGGAAGATCGTCAAGAAAGCGCACAGCGTCGGTGCTGTCTGCGTGGTAGATGGTTCTCAGAGCGTCGCGCATATGAAGGTCGACGTTCGCGACATGGACTGCGACTTCTTTGCCTTTTCCGGCCACAAGATGCTTTCGCCGATGGGCATCGGCGTGCTCTACGGCAAATACGATATCCTCGATGACATGCCCCCGTTCCTGCGCGGCGGCGATATGATTGAATACGTCGAGGAACAGGATACGACGTATGCGGAACTGCCCTCGAAATTCGAGGCCGGCACGCAGAACGTCGGCGGTGCCGCCGGCCTGACGGCTGCCATCGATTACCTCGAGACGATCACCTTCGACCGCATCGAGGCCATCGAGAAGGACCTCGTCGATTACGCACTGCCGCAGCTGCGCGAGCTGCCGTACATCGAGCTTTACGGCTGCGATACGACGCGTGACAACAAGACGGGCATCATTGCCTTCAATGTCAAGGATGTCCATCCGCACGATGTGGCTTCAATCCTCGACAGCTACGGCGTGGCCATCCGCGCCGGTCATCACTGTGCACAGCCGCTGCACCGCTACCTCGGTCAGAACGCCAGCTGCCGCGCCAGCTTCTATCTCTACAATACGCGCGAGGACATCGACCGCTGGATCGATGCGCTCAAGAAGGTAAGGGGGGTGCTCGGCTATGGCGCTTGAGGATATTTACACGGAGCTCATCGGCGAGCACAGCCGCAATCCGGAAAACAAGCATCACCTCGATCATGCGACCTGCGCGCTTAAGGGGCATAATCCGAGCTGCGGCGATGAGATCACGCTGGAGCTCAAGGTGGAGAACGGGATCGTCAAGGACGCCTCGTTCACGGGCGTGGGCTGCGCCATCTCGCAGGCCTCCACCGATATCATGATTGACCTGATCCGCGGACAGTCCGTCGAGAAGGCCCGGGAACTTGCGCATAAGTTCATCGGCATGATCAAGCGGGAAATCACGGATGAATCGGAGCTCGAAGAGCTCGATGAAGCCCTGGCCCTGCAGAATGTCTCCAATATGCCGGCCCGCGTCAAATGCGCGGTCCTGGCCTGGCATACGCTTGATGATGCCCTGAAAGATCCTCAGAACGCATGACAGACTACCGGATATCCACATATTTCTGTGGATATCCGGTAGTATTCTGTGGATAACCTGGCTTTCCCTGTGCATTTATTGTGGAAAAGCCGCAGATGAAAGGATGATAACAATGGCACTCAAAGAAGTTTCTCCGTATGAATTCAAGGAAAGCGCCTTCCAGGTCATCGGCAAGGACTGGCTGCTCGTGACCGGTGAGTACGAGGACAAGGCAAATGCGATGACGGCTTCCTGGGGCGGTCTGGGCATCATGTGGGGCAAGCCCGTGGCCTATATCTTCATTCGTCCGAGCCGCTATACGAAGGAGTTCGTGGACAAGGCTGAAGGGCTTTCGCTGTCGGTTTTCCCCGAAACGTATCGCAAGATGATGAGTTACTTTGGCACGGTGTCGGGCCGCGATGAAGATAAGATCCAGAAGGCAGGCCTGACTGTCCTGCACGATGATGGCCGCACTTATTATCAGGAGGCCCGCGTCACGATGCTCTGCCGCAAGCTCTATGCACAGGAGCTCAAGAAGGAATGCTTCATCGACAAATCGTGTGATGAGAAGTGGTACGACAACGATTACCACACGATGTATGTTGTTGAAATCGAGAAACTTCTCGTCAATGAAGACGCATGAGTGAGCTCGTGAGGCCCCATCAGAAGGAATGTGCCTGCCAGGCGGGCACGGATTCTCCTGTGGCAGCCGTATTGCGCTGCAGCACCTTGACCGCGGGCATGGGCGAAGCGGAGATTGCGGATCTTCTGGCCTCGAGCCAGGTCCGCCGTCATGTCTTTTCAACCGGGGAAATCGTCTTCCATGAGGGCGATGTCCCGCATTCCCTGTACATCCTCCTGAGCGGTGAAGTCCACATCCTCAAGGATACGTTTTCGGGGCGGCGCATCTTCGTCTCGGAAATCAATGAGCCGGGCGATATGTTCGGCGAGGTCTATGAAGTTCTGCGCAAGCCTTATGATGTATACGTCGAGGCGGCAGCGAAGACCGAGCTTCTTGAGATCGGCAGCCGCTTCTTTACGCTCGACGGCGACAATCCATCGCGCAGCGCCCTGCTCGTGGAGCGCAACCTCATGCGCATCTTTGCACGCAAAGCGTACTTCATGCACGGACGCATCAAGGTACTCGCGAGCGGCAGCCTGCGTGAAAAGCTCGTGCGCTTCCTGTTTCAGAGCATGGACGCAGAGGGGCGCGTGGAGCTGTCTGTCAGCCGCGAATATCTGGCGGCATATCTGGCCGTCACGCGGCCTTCGCTGTCGCGTGAGCTTTCCGCGATGCAGAGGGACGGGCTTCTGTCCGTGTCGGGCAAAGAGATACAGGTGCTCGATTTGGAGCGGTTTGAGGAATATCTGTGAGTTTTTTCAATCGAGTTACAGAATAAAAAAGGGCTATGGCATCTCGTGCATGTGACGGGATGTCATAGCCCTTATAATTTTTAGGGGGGATACGTATATAAGACGCTGAGGCATGTACTCGTCGGTAGCGCCGCTGGGACGCCGGGGTGGAGCGGGCAACGCTTCGCTCTTCCTTGGCACGTACATCCTGCCTTTAGCGGAGGCATGTATTCCGTCTGCAGGAGCGCAATGATTGCCCGCAGGGATGGGCCCCAATACGAAGCTGCCTATTTTGCGATGTTGGAACGCCGTGGTATACGGCGAGGCAGCTTTGATTCTCGTCGTTTTCTGGGGCCCATTTAATGGAGCGATGAAGCCGGAATACATGCCGCAGCACTTACGCGCATGGAGATTCAGCTCAACAGCAGGCTGTCACTTGTGAGTTCGCTGCCCGCTGCTTTCTCGAACATGGCGAGCAGGTCTTTGACCGTGAGGTTTTTCTTCTCCTCGCCTTTGACATCGAAGAGGATATGTCCGTTGTACATCATGATGAGCCGGTCGCCGAGGCGCAGGGCGTCGCGCATGTTGTGCGTGATCATGAGGGTGGTGAGTTCCTGCTCTTCGACGATTTTTTCGGTCAGGCTGAGGACTTTCTCGGCTGTTTTCGGATCGAGCGCTGCCGTGTGCTCATCGAGCAGCAGCAGTTTCGGTTTGGCCATGGTGGCCATCAAAAGGGTCAGCGCCTGGCGCTGTCCGCCGGAGAGCAGGCCGACCTTGGATTCCAGGCGGTCTTCGAGGCCGAGCTTCAGTCCTGCCAGCAATTTGCGGAAATGCTCGCGGTCCCTGGAGGAAGAGCTCCAGCGCAGGGTGGGGCGGCGGCCGCGGCGGGCGGCAATGGCGAGGTTTTCCTCAATCATCATGCCGCCGGCCGTACCCATCATCGGGTCCTGGAAGACACGGCCGATGAATTTGGCCCGCTTGTGTTCCGGCCATTTCGTGATGTCGGTGCCGGCAATCTTGATGGAGCCTTCATCGACCGGATATGTCCCCGCGATGGAGTTCATCAGCGTGGATTTGCCGGCGCCGTTGCCGCCGATGACGGTGACGAACTCGCCGGGCTCGAGGTGCAGGCTTACATCATGCAGCGCGAGCTTCTCGGTGATGGTACCGGCGTTGAAGGTCTTGGAGATATGGGAGATGTCCAACATTATTTCTTCACCGCCTTTCGAAAGGCATTGACGCGTGCCTGGATGAGCGGCAGCGAAAGGGCGATGGCCACGAGGATGGCCGTGAAGAGCTTGAGGTCATTCGGCGGCATGCCCATCTGCAGGACCACGGCGATGACGGCGCGGTAGACGATGGAGCCGAGGATGACGGAAATCAGGCAGTTCTTGAAGCTCCTGGTGCCAAAAAGCACTTCGCCGATGATGACGGAGGCCAGGCCGATGACGATGGTGCCAACGCCCATGCCGACATCGGCGAAGCCGTTGCTCTGGGCGACGAGGGCGCCGGACATGGCGACGAGCCCGTTGGAGAGCAGCAGGCCCAGCACGATCATGGCATCAGTATTGATGCCGTTGGCGCGGATCATATGCGGGTTATTGCCCGTTGCGCGCACGGCTGCGCCAATCTCAGTGCCGAAGAACCAGTAATTGAGTATGGCGACGAGTACGACGATGATGGCACCGATGATGAGGGTGGTCATGCCCTTGTCGAGACCGGCGAACTGCCAGATTGTGAAGATCGTGTCCTGCTGCAAGAGCGGCAGGTTGGCCTTGCCCATGATGCGCAGGTTGACCGAGTACAGGGCAATCATCGTCAGGATGCCGGCGAGCAGGGCCGGTATCTTGAGTTTCGTGCAGAGGAAGCCCGTGACGACGCCGCCGAGCATGCCAGTGGCGCAGGCCGCGAGGATTGCGAGAATCGGGTGATACCCGGCGGTCAGCAGCGTGGCTGCCGTAGCGGCTCCGAGCGGGAAGCTGCCTTCGACGGTGAGGTCGGCGATATCGAGCACGCGGAACGTCAGATAGACGCCGATGGCGAGCAGTGCCCAGAGCAGTCCTTGTGAAACCGTGGAGATGACTAAATCCATAGGAAACTCCTTATCATTCGACTACATCGGCATCCTTCAGCACATCCTCAGGAATCGTGATGCCGAGCAGAGCGGCGTTCTTCTTGTTGACGGTGATCTTGAGGTCCTTGGCCATTTCAATCGGCATGGAACCTGGCTTCTTGCCCTCGAGGATGTTGGCGGCCATATAACCGGTCTGGACGCCAAGCTTGTAGTAATCGATGCCGTAGGTGGCAAGGCCGCCGGCTTTGACCATGTTCGGTTCTCCGCAGATGACCGGGAGCTTGGCGGCATTCGTGATATCCGTCAGCGTCGGCATGGCTGACGCGATGATGTTATCGGTCGGCTCATAGAAGGCATCGACGGAGCCGACGAGGCTCTGTGCCGCCTGCTGGATGTCGTTGACCGTGGAAATCGTTGCGACCTTTACGGTCAGGCCCTTGGATTCGGCATATTCCGTCATGGCCTTGACCTGGACTTCGGAGTTGACTTCACTGGAGCAGTAAACCGTGCCGATGGTCTTGGCATCCGGCTTGAGCTTGAGCAGCAGGTCAATCTGTTCCTTGACCGGGTTCATGTCGCTCGTGCCCGTGACATTGCCCTTCGGCTCCTGGTTGGAAGCGACGAGTTTTGCACCCTCGTAGTCCGTGATGGCCGTGCCGACAATCGGAATGTCATGCGTGGCGTTGGCGATGGTCTGGGCCGCCGGCGTGGCGATGGCACAGATCAGGTCCATCTTGGCGCTGACGAAGCGCTGGGCGATGTTCTGGAGGTTCGACTGATCGGCCTGAGCGTTCTGGCGGTCGATGGTGATGTTCTTGCCTTCCTCGAAGCCGCGCTCCTTGAGTCCGTCGACGAAGCCTTTGTTGGCCGCATCGAGCGCATTGTGCTCGACGAGCTGGACGATGCCGATCTTGTACGTCTTGCCACCGGAGGATGAAGCCTGGTCGCTGGAGCCGCAGCCGGCCGTCAGGCCCAGGGTCAGCAGGGCCGTGGCGCCGAGTGCCAGCAAGCGGCATTGCTTGGATATTTTTGATAAGTTCATAGAAAATCCCACCTTTTCTCTCGTTTTTGTACACTCGCGTGCATGATGAATAGACTCTTATATTATACAATGTTACACATGAAAAAGCCATAACTGTTTCCTTATTAGAGACATTTTTTGATAATTGTTTATGCTGGCTTTTCCTGCGGACTTTTCTCCTAGGCATCTAAATGGTTCAATGATATAATGGAATCTGCTTACACGCATACGAGCGGATCCGTGCTGCCGGAAGCGGCACAGAATATGGAGGTTTTTGTTTTGCTGGCAACAAAGGAATATCAAGATATTGAAGAAAAGGTGATGCGCGGCGAGCGTCTCACGCGCGAAGATGGTATCCGCCTGTTCCACTGCCATGATCTTGCCTGGCTCGGTACGATGGCCGATCATGTGCGCAGGGAAAAATGCGGGGATATCGTCTATTACAACGTCAATTGCCATGTCAATTTGACGAATATCTGTACGTCGCATTGTAAATTCTGCGCTTTTGGACGCGATGCAGAAGATAAGGGAGCCTATGCGATGACGAAGGCGCAGGCCATCGCCGTGGTCGAGGATGCGATGAAGGACCCGAATCTCGCCGGGCTGCATGTCGTTTCGGGCCTGCATCCGACGTGGTCCTTCGAGGATTATCTGGGCATTGTCGAAGCGCTGCACAAGCGCTTCCCCAATCTGTACATGAAGGGATTTACGGGCGTTGAGATCACGCATTTCGCGCAGATTTCCGGGCTTTCCGTCCGCGAGGTCCTCATCGAGCTGCGGGATAGAGGAGGCCTGCAGGCCATTGCCGGCGGCGGTGCCGAGATCCTGTCGGACCGCGTGCGCGGAGAGCTCTGCCCGCATAAGGCCACGGCGGATGAATGGCTGGAGGTGGCGCGCACGGCACATGAGCTCGGCATCAAGTCGAATGCATCCATGCTCTACGGCCATATCGAAACACTGGAGGAACGCGTCGATCATTTGCTGCGCCTGCGGGAACTGCAGGACGAGACAGGGGGCTTCCAGACGTTCATCTGCTTCCCGTTCCTGCCCAAGCATACCGAGCTCGGCGAGCACGTCAAGCAGACGAGTGTCTGGGATGATCTGCGCACGATGGCAATCTCGCGGTTGATGCTCGATAATTTCAAGAACATCAAGGCGTACTGGGTCATGCTGACGGTGCCTGTGGCACAGGTGGCGCTGGGCTTTGGTGCCAACGACATCGACGGCACGGTCCATAAGGAAACCATCCTGCACGATGCCGGAGCCAAGAGCCCGACGGCGCTGCGCGAGGATACGATCATCCGCATCATCAAGGAGGCCGGGCGCATTCCGGCAGCCTGTGACTGCAATTTCAACATCATCCGGACAATTGAGTGAGGTGAAGATTCATGGCAGATACAGCAAGGGCCCGCAGGAGGGCAGCAAATGGCGAACGCCTTGACCTAGCCGATGCGATGGCCCTCTACGAAGACAACGATCTGCTCTTCCTGGCAGACTGTGCCCGCAGAGCCAAGGAAAGGAAGAGCGGCAGACAGGTCTTTTATACGGTGAACCGTCATATCAACCTGACGAATATCTGCAGTGCCAATTGCCCGCTTTGCGCCTTCCAGGTACGGGCAGGTGATGCGCGCGGGTATGTGCTGGAACGGGACGATATCGCGAAAATCCTGAGGGAAGCGCAGGCGACGAAACATCTTTCTGAGATTCATATCGTCAGCGCCCTGCATCCAGACAAGCCGTTTTCTTATTATGTGGAGGTCGTGCGTCAGGTCAAGGAGGCTTTGCCGCAGGTGGATGTCAAGGCCTTTACGCCGGTGGAAATCGTGAATTTCGCGCATATGACCGGGAAGTCCATCCGCGAGGTGCTGATCATCCTGCAGGAGGCCGGGCTTGACAGCCTGCCGGGCGGCGGCGCGGAGATCCTGTCGGACCGCGTGCGCCAGATCATCTGTCCGAAGAAGGCGACGGCGGCGGAGTGGATCGAGACGATGAAGACGGCGCACAACCTCGGCATCCGCACGAATGCCTCCATCATGTACGGCCATGTGGAAACCATCGAAGAGCGGTTGCAGCATCTCTTCACGATCCGCGATATCCAGGATGAGACGGGCGGCTTCCAGGCCTTTATGCTCTTCCCGTTCCACCCGGCACATACGGAGCTCGGGGACACGTATCACCTGCAGCGCACCGGCTCATGGGAAGACATGAAGATGATGGCCCTTTCCCGTCTGATCCTCGATAACATCGACCACATCAAGGCGTTCTGGATTATGCTGACCATGCCGATTGCACAGCTGGCTCTGGGCTTCGGTGCGGACGATCTCGACGGCACGATCGGCGAGGAAAAAATCATCCATGCAGCCGGTGCCAGGACGAATACGGGCATCACGCGCACGAAGCTCGAGGCCATCATCCGTGAAACGGGCTATGAGCCTGTGGAACGTGACACGTTTTATCAGCCGGTTGAGGCAATCGGGAAGGAGGAGACATCATGCGACTGACACCACAGGAAGGGGAGGAGATGCTCCTGCACGGCGATCCAATTGCACTAGGACGCCTGGCTGACGCAGAGCGTCACCGGCGTTATCCGTCGGACCGCGTCACGTTCATCATCGACCGCAACATCAATTACACGAATGTCTGTGTCAACGAATGCCGGTTCTGCGCATTCTTCCGCCGTCAGGGCAGCCGGGATGCCTATCTCCTGTCGTACGATGAGATTCTGGACAAGGTTCGCGAAACGGTGGCTGCCGGCGGCACGCAGGTCATGATCCAGGGCGGCTTGTACCCGGATCTCGGGCTTTCGTATTACGAGAAGATGCTGCGGCTCATCAAGCGGGAATTTCCGAGTATCACGATTCATTCGTTCACGGCGACGGAAATCCAGCATTTTGCCCGTCAGGCCGGCCTTTCCATCCTCGACACGCTCAAGCGCCTGCAGGAAGCCGGGCTTGACAGCCTGCCGGGCGGCGGCGCTGAAATCCTGGTCGACGAAGTCCGCCGCCGTGTCAGCCCCAAGAAGATCATGACGGATGACTGGCTGCACGTCATGGAGTGTGCGCACTCCATCGGCATGGAGAGTACGGCCACGATGGTCATCGGCTTTGGCGAGACGATGGCGCAGCGCATCGAGCATATGGAGAAGGTGCGTCGCCTGCAGGACAAGACGGGAGGTTTCCGCGCCTTCATTACCTGGACGTTCCAGCCGGGTCATACGGAGCTCGGCGGTGAGAAGACGAGCGGCTGGGACTACATGCGGACGCTGGCGGTCACGCGCCTGTACATGGACAACATCGCGCATATCCAGGGCTCCTGGGTCACGCAGGGCGAGCGCATCGGCCAGCTGACGCTGGGCTTTGGCGCTGACGACCTCGGCAGCATCATGCTCGAGGAGAACGTCGTGCGGGCGGCCGGCACGGCCTATGATATGTCGACGAAAAAGATGGTCCGCCTCATCGAAGGCGCCGGCAAGAAAGCAGCGCAGCGCGATACGGAATATCGGATCATTCGCGAATTTTAAAGGGGGAGAGGCAAGGTATGACGAATCAGGAAATCCCAAAGGCAGCTTATGCCGTGGTCGGCGGCTCGGGAACACTCTCGAGCAATTTCCCGGCGGGACTGCCGGATGAAGATGTGGAAATCATAAGCGATAACATGCATTTTGAGACACCTTACGGCATGAGTCCCGCCATGCGTCTCTTCCGCGTGGGCGAGAAGCGCGTGCTGACTGTCAGGATGCATGGCTGGCGCTCCGGCGTGACGCGTGCCGATGCCTCCCGTCAGGTATTCTGGACGTTCCGCGAAGCCGGCGTGCGGCGCATCATCTCGGAAGGCGGTGTCGGCACGGTCAACAAGCTGCTCGATCTGCGCGATTTCATCGTCCCCGATGATTACCTGGATCTTTCGGTGCGCAAGGATGTCATGCTCGACGGGCGCTATCTGCTTATTATGCGCGATGCCCTCTGTCCGGAGATTCGGCAGGCACTGATCCGGGCGACGAAGAAGCGTTTCACGGGCCGCGTGTTCACGCGCGGCACCTATGCCGTCACGGATGGCCGTCATTTTGAGAGCCCTGCTGAAGTGGCGATGATGAACGGCCATGCCGATATCGTCGGCCAGAGCATCGCACCGGAGGTCTACCTGGCACGTGAGATCGGAGCCTGTTATGCGGGGCTTTACTTCACGGTCAATTACGGTGAAGGCATCCGCGAGAAATGGTCGCATGAGGATATGAGCAACATCTTCTACGACGATGCACCGATGATCGGCGAGATCATCATTGAGACAATCCGACAGGTCGACGCCGATGAACGCCACTGCGAATGCCGTGAGCTGCGCAAGGAAACCCTGTTGAAAGATGTTTACAATGAAGTTTCTTCCAAAGGCTGATTGAGGCAGAAATGATAAAATGCTGTGCATAACTCGTGATTTTTCACAAGTTATGCACAGCATTTTTCTGATTTGTGAATAATTCTGTGGATAAGATTCTCATTCCAGGGATGCAGCATAAAAAGCCTGGATGAATTTCTTCATATTGACGTGGACATGGGAGATATGAGGCTTCTCATGATTTTCAATGACGTGCATGAGCGCACAGACATCGGCATAGTCAAAGTAAAAGGGCGCGTATTCCTCGAATTTCGGATTCGTGTAATCGACGACACCCATCGAGGCTGTGCTGACCATGGCCTGGAAAATCGTGCGGCGCAGCCGCTGCTCGATGGCCTTGGCTTCTTTCTGTACGTTATCCGTGGCGTGATTAGCGGCTACTGCCGTGAAGATGGTCTTCAGCGGTGGGATGGTCGTACCCTGGACATGAAGCTGCAGGTAACGCAGGATCTCCATGAGATCATCGTACCCGGCCGTACTGGCGACACCGAGTTCCTTGAGCAGGCTCGAGCCCTTTTCTTCCGGTGTCATCTTCTGCGGCATGACGACGTCTGGATTCAGGGTCGTCTGCAGCGTATTCTGCAGCGTGTGAGCAAAGCGCTCAAGGCGGATGTGTTCTTCGACCGAGCGCAGCACGCAGACGATCTCATTGCGATTCAGCGGCTTGGTGATATAGGAATGGATGCCGCTCTCATATGCCTTGCCGATGAGATCCTTGCTGTCGACCTGTGAGAGCATGATGATTTTGCCAGTAAAATTCTTCAGGCGCCGGACCGTCTCGATGCCGTCGCAGTCGGGCATCAGCATATCGATGATGAGTAGATCGATATGACGTGCAACGAGCTCCGAAAGCGTGAGATTGGCCGCACTCGGGAGTGAGGCCACGACGGTCCCCAGTTCGTAGTCTTCGATAATGTCCTGCAGCATTGTGCGGACGGCTTCATCGTCATCGACGAGCATGATGTTCATGATGAAAATCCTTTCTTGCCGATGGTTTCGGCATTCGTGGTTGCGGGAGGAGTCATTTCATTTTGCGGGGCAATCTGCGCGAGGGGCAGAGTGACCTTGAAGAGCACCTGAGATGTTCCGTCGGAAGCCGCCGTGATGGAGCCGCCGAGGGATTCCGCCAGGGTCTTGATATAGGTCAGGCCTACGCCGCTGGAGGCGCGGCCGGTACTGTCGTACTTCGTCGTATAGCCCGGGCGGAAGATTTGCGCGAGGCGCCGCAGGGGAATGGAGCTGCCTGTATTCTGTACTTCGAGGATCAGGTCTTCCGTTACCGATCGTCGCATCGTAATGGAAATCGTGCCCTTTTGATGAATGGCTTCGACGGCATTGGCCGCGAGGTTGTTGAGAATGGAAAGCATCGTGTAGACATGGATGTCCGGCAGCTCCGGCGAGAGATTCGTCAGGAAGGTGATGTTCTTGTCGAGGCGGCGGGCATACTTCTTCTGCGTGCTGACGATCAGATGACAGAGCTCCGGTGCCGACAGGTAATCGCTCATGTGGTGGTTGTTCGTGAGCTCGCTGAGCCCTGCGTAGATGCGCTGATTGTCCTTCTTGATCTCATGAACCTCGCCTGCGATGCGCAGGACTTCCTGCGTGATGCGCGGCAGGCTTTCCATGCTGTGCAGGACGCGAAGTTCCTCGTATACACCATAGCAGTCGTGCGTGGCCGTTTCGGCGTTGCGCAGGGTTTTCTGGAGCTCAAATACTTCTTCGTAGAGTCCTGCAATCAGCATGGTCAGGCGATTCTTTTCCCGCGATTCGTGCGAGAGATGGATTTCCGTGATGTAGAGCTGTGAGAGGAAGAAGAAACTCAGGATGAAGAAGCAGCGCAGGAAGGCAATGCCGGTGAGCCTGGTCAGCACGGACAGATTGATGATGGCCGCATGTGTGCCGAGGAAGAAATCCATGGAATAGAGTTCGGCAATGCTGGCAATCACCTCAGCACCGATGGCGTAGCAGGCAATCTTCATGGCCTGTGTCGTAATGGGCATGTCATTGAGGCGCAGGGTTGCAAAGCAGATGGCGTAGGTAAAATAATAAAAGAAGGTCGGAACGTGCAGATAGAGTGCAGGAAAAAAATCCATGCCGCCTATGACATCGAGCAGGGCGCGGAACAGCACGACGGTGATACCGGTGCAGAGGCCGGAGACAACCATGGGGACACGCCGCAGCCAGAGCAGGAACAGCAGGAACAGCGGTGAACCGAAGCTCACGCGAAAATTCTGGAAGTCGCCGCCGAACGGATGGATCTGCGGCTCGCCTGCCAGCGGCACGATGATGAGCATACAGATGAAGATAAAGAGTTCCCGGTGTTTGCTAAGCATGACAATCTCCTTTTATGATACCATACATGCACGATAGGAATGAAATATGCGATGTATGTGCTCTAGTTTAGCATATCCTTTGTTTCTTGTGCAAATTTGTACGGCAAAGCACTATCTTTATTATATCATACGTCCATCTTCGAAAACGTATATTACAAGTTGTCAGTAAAAAAAAACTATTCGTGCGATAATGTAGGATTTTGTCATTTTCGGTAGGTGATACTGTATATTAAATACAGTAATAAAACGATAAGTCATATCAATAGTTTAGGAGGGTATGATATGTCAAAAGAAAATAGTGGAAACTTGCTACGAGGCCTCTTCTGTGTGGCCCTCGGCGCAATCATCTGGTTCATCCCGGCACCTGCTGGCGTTGGGCCACAGGCATGGGGCCTGCTCGCGGTGTTCGTCGCGACAATCGCAGGTTTCATCCTGCAGCCGCTGCCACTCGGCGCTATTGCACTCATCGCCTGCGCACTTCTTCCGGTCCTCGGCGTCATGAAGGCTGGTCAGGCACTGGAAGGCTTCTCGAACGGCACGATCTGGCTGATCGTATCCGCGTTCATGTTTGCCACGGGCTTCATCAAGACGGGCCTCGGCAAGCGCATTGCCTACCTGCTGCTCTCTCGCTTTGGCAAGAACACGCTGAGCGTCGCTTACGTCATGAGCGCAGCCGATTTCATCATCGCACCGTTCACGCCGTCGAATACGGCCCGTGGCGGCGGCATCATCTACCCAATCGTCAACAGTGTCGCTCTTGCTCTCGGCTGTGATGCCAAGAATGGCAAGAACAAGCGCACGGGCGCATTCCTGATGTACAGTGCTTATGCTGCTGTCATCACGTCGGCCTGCATTTTCATGACAGGCGCTTCGAACAACGTACTGGCCAATACCCTGACGGAACAGGCCTTTGGTCAGTCCTTGAGCTGGATGTCCTGGTTCATGGTCAGCATCATCCCGGGCCTGCTGCTCTCGATCGTCACGCCGTATCTGCTCTATAAATTCATTAAGCCGGAACTCACGCAGACGCCGGAGACACTGTCTCTTGCCAAGAAGGAACTCAGCAAGATGGGTACCATGAGCAGCAAGGAAAAAATCCTCTGCGTCATCTTCATCGCCTGCCTGCTCCTCTGGGCAACGGGCAGCATCCATCACATCGATTCTGCCATTGTCGCACTGCTCGGCCTTTCGGCAATGCTTATCACGAAGTGCATTGACTGGAGCGATGTCACGAAACAGCATGGTGCATGGGATGTCCTCGTATGGATGGGCGTTCTCGTCAACATGGCTGCCTATCTCTCGAAATTCGGTTTCATGAAATGGTTTGCCGCTACGATGGCTGCTGCCTGCGCCGGCATGTCCTGG
Source organism: Mitsuokella sp. AF33-22 (assembly GCF_003475755.1). Lineage (NCBI taxonomy): Bacteria > Bacillati > Bacillota > Negativicutes > Selenomonadales > Selenomonadaceae > Mitsuokella > Mitsuokella sp. AF33-22. The sequence continues at coordinate 102,763 of NZ_QRQA01000011.1, forward strand.
TTCACGATGCTCATTGTCCTCTGCATCATCTATACGATGGCACATTACCTGCTTGCCAGCAACAGTGCGCATATCGCTGCGATGTTCATCGCCTTCATGACGATTCTTGTCGCTGCCGGGGCTCCTGTCATCCCGACGGCCATCATCCTGGCAATCCTCTGCAACAGTGCTTCGTTCCTGACGCATTACGGCTGCGGTGTTACGCCAATCTTCTTCGGTGCCGGCTTCATGGGCCAGGGCGAATGGTGGAAGATCGGTTTCGTCATCACGGTCATGCATATCGTGGTCTGGCTGGCGCTCGGCCTGCCAATCATGGGCATCCTCGGTATGATGTAAGGGGAACCTGAGAGGAAGGTGTTCTTGAGAGAAAGCATCGTTCGATGCTTTCTCTGAGTCACCTGCAACATTGTATACAAAGATAAACATTTTATCAAAAATGTACTTGCGTGTATTTTGTATACATGGTACAATACAGTCATCAAGCGGAGATAATAAAAAAATAAATGCCGCTTATCAATACAGCCCTGGTTCTCCAAGAGCCAGGGGAGTATAAAAAGGTCAATATGATCCGGACAGACCGGAGATTAAGAAAGGAATGTGGACACAATGAGAAAAGAACATGATTTCATTGGTGAGCTCGAAGTACCGGATGAGGTTTATTACGGCGTTCAGACGATGCGTGCTATCGACAACTTCCATATTACCGGCCAGGTAATCGATTCGGATTTTGTTCAGTCAATCGCAAAGGTCAAGAAAGCTGCTGCTATGGCAAATATGGCAACGGGCCGTCTTGATAAGAAAATCGGTGATGCCCTGGTAGAGGCCGCTGACGAGATCATCGCCGGCAAGCTCCTCGATCAGTTCCCGGTTGACCCGATTCAGGGCGGTGCTGGCACGTCTATCAACATGAACATGAACGAAGTCCTCTGCAACCGCGCGCTCGAGATCATCGGTGAAGCAAAAGGCCGTTATGACATCATCTCCCCGAACAACCATGCCAACATGGCACAGTCCACGAATGACTCGTTTCCGACGAGCATTAAGGTCTGCCTGAGCCATAAGGCCAAGAAGGTTACGGCCGCTCTTGACCGTCTGGCTACGGAGCTCGAGAAGAAGTCCGTTGAGTACAAGGATATCCTCAAGATGGGCCGTACGCATCTGCAGGACGCTGTTCCCATCACGCTCGGCCAGGAAATGGGCATGTATGCGTCGGCTGTCCGTCGTGGCATCCGCCGTATCAATCATGCGGTAGAAGAAATTCATGTCATGAACATGGGCGGCACGGCTGTTGGTACGGGCCTCAATGCAGAGCCTGCTTACATCAAGAAAGTAGCGGAGACACTCAGTGAGGTAACGGGTGAGAAATACGTTACGGCTGACAACATGATTGATGCCACGAACAACACGGATGGTTTCTCTGATGTTTCGAGCGCCATGAAGACGACGGCACTGGTCCTCATCAAGATGGCTAACGATTTCCGTCTCATGGCTTCCGGTCCGCGTTGCGGCCTCAATGAACTCAAGCTGCCGAAACGCCAGCCGGGTTCCTCCATCATGCCGGGCAAAGTCAATCCAGTCATCGCAGAAGTCCTCGATCAGTCCTGCTATCAGGTTATCGGCAATGACCTCGCTGTTTCGATGGCTGTTGAGAATGGCCAGTTTGAGCTTAATGTCATGGAGCCGGTCATGGCCTTCAATATGTTCAATTCGATGACGTACATGACGAATGCAGTCAATACGTTTGTTGACAAGCTCCTCATCGGTCTTGAGCCGAACACGGAACAGTGCCAGGAATGGCTCGACAAGAGCGTCGGTGTTGTCACGGCTCTGCTGCCGCATATCGGCTATGAGAACTCCGCAATGCTTGCGAAGGAAGCATACAACACGGGCAAACCGATCCGTCAGGTCATCATGGAGAAGGGCCTGCTCTCCAAGGAAAAGATGGAGCACATCCTCTCCCCGAAACAGATGACGACGCCGGGCATTGCTGAATAAGTAGAATAATTACCCCTTTTTCCAACCCCTTCTGAATCCCCGCCTTTTGGCGGGGATTTTTTTCGGTCCGAAAATGAGCCGCTGCTGATTGCAGAGCGGTGATTTCCGATATATTATATATGTAGGAAACGTATGTATGCATGATCTGTTACAAGGAGGAATGGGCAGATGGCTGGTTATACGGGGTACGTGAATGAGGCGCTTTGTGTTGCCTGCGGGATGTGTGCCGCTGCCTGTCCGGTGGCTTTTTCGATGGAAGGGAAACGGGCGAGAGGTGGACGGGAAATCCCTGCGGAATACCTCGATGATGCCTGGCAGGTGCTGGAGGATTGTCCGGCCGGTGCCATCGAATTGCGCAAGACAGATCCCGCCTGAGCGTATGCCGCGGTTTTAGTTGTTTTTTAAGACGGGATTCCCTATAATGGAAAGGAATGAAGTCATAGCAAACGAGAGGGCAAAGTAAAATGCGCGATACGAATGAAAGGGCAGTACGGGCCATGCGGGATTTTCTGGAAGCACTGGGAATCGATCTGGCGGCACGTGGTATGGAAAAGACGCCGGAGCGCGTCGCGAAGATGTATGCATCCTTGTTTGACGGCCTCGGTTGCGATACGAAAGATTTATGGGGCGAGTTGTTCCATACGGGAGCTGATGGCCTCGTGGCGGTGCGCCACATTCCTTTCCATTCGATGTGCGAGCATCATCTTGTTCCCTTTTTTGGTGAGGTCAGCATTGTCTATCTGCCGCGGGATGGGCAGGTGGCCGGATTTGGCAAATTCGTCAAACTGGTCGACCGCCTGGCACATCAGCCGCAGCTGCAGGAACGGCTGACGGCGCAGATTGCACATGCGGTGGCTGATGGCCTTGGTGCGCGCGGCGTACTGACTGTCGTCACGGCACAGCAGCTCTGCATGACGATGCGGGACAGCCGTGCACATGGTACCCAGACGGTTACTTCGGAATATACCGGGGCTTTTGCGACAGATCATGGACTGTGTCAGCAGGCATGGTCCTTGTTGGAAGGAGTAAGAAATGACAGTAACGCGTAAGTATGTATTTCGGGACGGCAAGGAATTGGAGATCGGCAAGCGCACGCTGATCATGGGCATCCTCAATGTTACCCCCGATTCTTTTTCGGATGGCGGCAGCTGGAATACCCTTGACAAAGCCCTGCAGCATATGGAAGACATGGTACGCGATGGCGCCGATATCATCGACGTCGGTGCGGAATCAAGCCGTCCGGGTTTTCATACCATGCCGGCCGCGCAGGAAATCGAGCGCTTGATGCCTTTCCTGACCAAGGTACTGGCAGAGTGTCCGGTGCCCGTTTCCGTCGATACATTCAAGGCTGATACAGCGCAGGCTGCCGTTGAGGCCGGAGCGCATATCCTCAATGATATCTGGGGCCTGCAGTATGCGGAAGAACCGGGCCGCATGGCTGAGGTTGCAGCCAGAGCCGATGCGCCGATTGTCGTCATGCACAATCAGACGACGAAGGTTTACGACAAGGATATCATCGTATCCATGCAGGATTTCTTTCGCCGTACCATTGCAATTGCCGACCGGGCTGGCCTGAAGCGCGAGAATCTGATCCTTGACCCGGGCATTGGCTTTGGCAAGACGCCGGAAGGGAATCTCACGGTATTACGGCGTCAGCAGGAGCTCCTGACAATCGATGGAGAATCGTATCCGCTGCTGCTCGGCACGAGTCGCAAGAGCTTCATGGGAGCTGCGCTGGGACTCGATGTTCATGAGCGCATGGAGGCGACGGGGGCGACCTGTGTACTCGGCATCACGAAAGGAGCAAACATCGTGCGCGTTCACGATGTCAAACCAATCGCGCGCATGTGCCGCATGACGGATGCGATCCTGCAGGCACCCTGATGCCGTTTGCCGGACGGAAGAAACTGGAGAGGATGATCGCATGGACTGCATCAAACTGGATGGAATGGAATTCTATGGGTATCATGGCTGTCTACCGGCTGAACGCCAGGCGGGACAGGCATTTTTCGTGGACGTCAGGCTGTATCTGGACCTTCAGACGGCAGGTCTTCATGATGATTTGTCGGCCACGGTCAATTATGCCGAGGTCTTTGCAACGATTCGCGACATCGTGGAAGGCGAGCCCGTCAACCTCATTGAGACCGTGGCGGAGCGCATAGCGGCGGCTATTCTCAGGGAATATCCTCCTGTTTCGGTGATTGACGTGACGGTGCACAAGCCTTCTGCGCCGATTCCGGGCAAGTTCCGCGATGCTGCCGTTTCGCTGACCAGAAAGCGGTCATGACATGGAATACCGTTGTTATCTGAGCCTCGGAGCCAATCTCGGCGAGAGAGGCGAGACACTGCGCGAGGCTTTGCGGCGTATCGCGGCACTGCCCGTTACCTTGCTGGCGGCAGTCTCGCCATTCTATGAAACGGCTCCCTGGGGCAAAATCGATCAGCCATCTTTTCTCAATGCGGCGGCCACGGTCCTGACATCGCTGGCACCGCGTGATTTCCTTCACGCCTGCCAGAGCATTGAACGGGATCTGGGACGTGTGCGCCATGAGCACTGGGGCGCCAGAACCATCGATATCGATTTGCTGTCCATCGAAGGCTTTACATCGGATGATGAGGAACTGCGCCTGCCGCATCCCTATATGACGGAACGTGCCTTTGTCCTCGTGCCGCTGGCTGATATTGCGCCGGAACATTTTGTCAAAGGGCGCAGCGTTCGTGACTGGTGCCGGGAGGTAAGCCGGGAGGGAGTCGTGCCTGCAGCAGAGCTGTCGGACCCCTGGCCTCTTCGTCTGCTGGCCTGCATTGATGCAGATCGTGGCCTGGGGAAAAATGGGCATCTCCTGGCATCTGTGCCCGAGGATATGGCGCGGTTTCGCCAGCTGACGATGGGGCAGGTGGTCATCATGGGCCGTGGTACGATGGAATCCCTGCCCGGGCGGCAGCCTCTGCGAGGGCGCGTCAATATCGTCCTTTCCCGCACGCTCCCGGCTGAAGACGCACAGGGCTTCCTGCTCTGCCGGAGCCTGGCAGAACTTTGGACGTTACTGGGAAAGCTGGCTCTGGCGCATCCGGGCTGCGTATTCTGGTGCATTGGCGGCGCTCATGTCTATGAAGAACTGCTGCCCTATGTGCGTGAGGCTTATATCACCGAACTCACGGCATCCTATGCGGCAGACTGCCATTTGCCGCCCCTGGGCTCAGTCGTTTGCACGGGCCGGGAGGTTCATCCGGGGATTGCCTTTTGCAGCTATTGCTATCCAATGCGAATGCTGTGATTGGAAAAGGTGTTTAATCGTATAGAAAGAAGTGTTTACCATGGAGATTTTTCATAATGACTGGGCGGAACTCTTGAATCCGGAGCTGCAGAAGCCGTATTATCGTCAATTGCGGCAATTCCTGATCCAGGAATACCGTACCCATCATGTCTATCCGGACATGTACGCGATCTTCAATGCACTTCATTATACGAGCTATGCTGATACGAAGGTGGTCATACTCGGTCAGGACCCCTATCATGGCCCCGGCCAGGCGCACGGACTTTCCTTCTCGGTTCTGCCAGGCGTTCAGCCGCCGCCGTCTTTGCTGAATATCTTCAAGGAGCTCGAGACGGATCTTGGCTGCAAGGTCCCGAACAACGGCTGCCTGAAGCCCTGGGCCGATCAGGGGGTACTCCTGCTCAATACCGTATTGACGGTGCGGGAACATCAGGCCAATTCGCATCATGGACAGGGCTGGGAGATCTTCACCGACCGCATCATCGAGCTGCTGAACCAGCGTGAAAAGCCGATGGCCTTCATTCTCTGGGGCAGTCCGGCGCGGCGCAAGAAAGCCATGATCACGAATCCGCGCCACTATATCGTAGAGTCGGCACACCCGAGCCCGCTGTCGGCACATCGTGGCTTTTTCGGCAGCCGTCCGTTTTCCCGCGTCAATGATTTCTTGCGCAGCACGGGGCAGACGCCGATTGACTGGCAGCTGCCCGATATCTGATGATACCGGCCGTATGATGAGCGGCCGTGAAACAACAATATATTTATATATGGGGGAGCAATTTTGGGAACAAAGGTAACCATTAAGGATGTGGCGGAGCTGGCAGGCGTCTCGAAAAGCACAGTTTCCCGCTATCTGAATCGCGGTTATATCAGTGTAGAGAAACAGAAGCGTGTCCGCGAAGCCATTGAAAAGACTGGCTTTCAGTCCAACTTCTTTGCAAAACGGCTCAAGACGAAACAGAGCAAGCTCATCGGCATTGTCCTGCCGCGTATGGACTCCGTGACGGTTGGCAAGCTGCTCATGGGTATCAGCCACATCTTCGAGCCGGCTGGCTACCAGGGAATCCTGCTCGTCAGCCATCTGTCACCAGCCAAGGAACTGGAGAACATCCGCAATTTGCAGCAGCAGGGTGTCGATGGCATCCTCGTGGATTCCGTTGGCATTACGGAAGAACATCTGGAGCTTTCGGCCAGCACGTCCGTGCCAATCCTCTATACGGGGCAGCGCCACGAGGGGGTACCCTGCATCAAGATCGATGACCATCAGGCCGGCCGCCTGGTCGGCGCATATCTGCGTCAGATGGGACATACGCGTGCTGTTTTTGCCGGTGTTACCGAAGCAGACCAGGCCGTTGGCATCGAGCGCAAGCAGGGCTTTATCGATGCCTTTACGGAAAATCGATTGGAAGCCCGTGTTGATTTTGTGGAAACGGGTTTTGATTTCCTTTCGGCATATAACCGGGCAGCCGATATCGTGCAGCTGGAGCCGAGTGTGATTGTCGGCGCTACGGACAATATCAGCCTCGGTGTATTGCGCTATCTTCATGAGCGCGGCATCCGGGTGCCGGAACAGATTTCCGTTGTCGGCTTTGGCGGTTATGATGTCGGAGCAGTCGTCTATCCTGCTTTGACGACAGTGGCCTTTGATTATGAGCTCATGGGCATGAAGGCCGCGCAGTATCTCTTGGATCTGCTGGCTGACAGAGAACCCGAAGGCCCGATGGAAATGCCGGTGTTCTTTGTCGAACGCGAGAGTGTGCGGAATCTCAAGAAGGACTTTGAACAGCAGGAGCCAACAGCTTATGCAAGCATGACATGATTCTGCACAAAAATACGGCCTGTGGCAATTGCCACAAGCCGTATTTTTGTGCAGGGAGCAGTTTATTTCTTGGTGAAGGTGATGTGAGCACCAACCGACAGTGTAGGCTGAGACGGTCCCTTGACGATGATCTGTCCCGGCATGGAACCTTCGGCGTTGAAGACAATCGTGCAGTGACCTTCTTCGCGGATATTGTCGTTGGCAGCCGCACCGACCTTTTCAATCGTGTACTTTACACCGCCCATCAGGAGCTTGTCGCCCTTCTTGATGTCTTCCGTGAGCTGGCCAGGCGTATGCTCGATGACCATATCGGCGAGATTTGGCCGGATGCCTTCATCGAGCAGGATGGCGCTGTGGTTGTTTGTCAAGAAGTTGCGCGCGAGATTGCCGATGGCTGTAATTGAGACATCATACTTAATTTCCATGTTTTCGTTCCTCCTGATATATACATACAATATCGTTGCTTTATTTCACACATCTATATCTTTATATTATATCATAAAGTCTTTTCTGTGAAGAGGACATCTGGCATCATCCTTTTTTTGTACTTCGTTCCCTATTCTTATTTAGTATAAACGAAAAAAATTAAAAAAAGGCTTGCCAAGAACGTATATATGCGCTATAATATCACATGTTGACAGCGCAAAGCTGAAGACACAGGGGTATCGCCAAGTTGGTAAGGCACGGGTCTCTGAATCCCGCATGCGTTGGTTCGAGTCCAGCTACCCCTGCCATATGGAAATGAGCACCGCGTAAGCGGTGCTTTTTCGTTTCCTGGCAGAGTATCGTGCATTCTATAAACTTTTTGAGATTTTTTCAAAAAGAGTGTTGACAAAAGCAGCAAGGACGTGTATCATAATACAAGTCGCTGCGAGATACGGCAGCCACGCAGA
>NZ_QRQA01000012.1:0-94640 GCF_003475755.1 Mitsuokella sp. AF33-22
TTGTTGCGAGTCTGGCACTTCTGCACTAGAGCAATACCAACGTGGTTCGCACCGTCATCGATACCGCAACGAATTTCGTCGGTGTTTGGAATATCCACCACCTTATTCAGTTGGATAACCATAGGGAACCTCGACACCAGCTTTGCCTTATGCTGGCGAACCTGTCGCCAAGCATTTTGCTCGATTGTGGGGTCGAGCTGTTCCCCTTCAGCGTCCAAAACGAACGCATATTTCTTAATATTAGGCATCTCTGCCACCTTCCATTTTTGGAGAATTTTCCTTCGTGCCCAAGTCATCGGAAGTTCATGTGTTTCCCTGTTGTCACCACAAGGCATTAGCGGTGTTTCTTGGTTGGCACTCCCAGAGCAGCAGGCTGAAAGTACACCCGCAGGTGGTTTTTTAACTTTTCCCGATAACGTAGTTCATCCCGCAAACAGTTTTCACTGAACACGGTCACTTGGGCTAGAAACGGCTCGTTAAGCATGTACCCATAAGAATATTTGCCCACTTATGAGCACATTTATCGATGTTATCGTCTACTTAACAGTTCGTCCTTAAACTTATACCTTATACCTTTTATTTTCTCTTTTCCCGTAAGGATACATGAGAAAAGGCCGCTGTATCTCCATGGTACAACGGCCTCCTCCTCAGGTCAAATAACGGCTTTGTTTATTTGTACCCAGATGCTCGAATCTGGCTGAGGCCTGATTATTTGCTCAGGTCTTCCCATTTCTCTTCAAGCTCACGGACGATGCGTGCATGCTCTGCTTCCGTCAGCGTTACCTTTGCACGGTAGATGAAGGAAGCGATGACCATGAGGACAATCGGTGCGGCGAACATGACAATCTGGAAGTGGAACAGGGCATCCGGCTTGATATCAGCAGCGGAAGCACCGCCCGTCATGCCGACCCAGACGGCGACGAGGCCGATGATGCCGCTCGAGACAGCACCAGCGAATTTATCGACGAGTGGACGCACGCAGAGGCAGACCGCTTCATCGCGATGGCCAATCTTGAGCTGGCCATACTCGACGGAGTCCGTGATTGTCATGAGGACGACGAGGAAGACGAGCGGCTGCGGCAGAGCAAAGAGGCCTGCGCCGATGAGAGCCATCGTGACATTCGTGCCGGACATCGCATAAATCAGGAGTGCGACGAGCATGATGGCAATGGAAGCGAAGAAGAGCTTGCGGCGGCTGAACTTGGCCGTCAGAGCCGGGAACAGGGCAACGGCAATCAGGCCGATGACCGTGTTGATGACACCGAGGATCGAGAACTTCGTAGCATCACCGATGACATAGATGAAGTAATAGAGGTTGAAGTTGTTGACGATGTTGATGCCGATACCATAGACGAGGTAAGCGATGGCCGTCCACATGAGCTGGTCGTTCTGCATCAGGACTTTGAATACATCCTTGGCAGACGTCTCGGTCTTGTTCTCGCGCAGAGCCGATTCCTGCTCATGCGTGCCGAGGCCGAGGATGATGGCGCCGAGCGTTGCGATACCGCCGCCGACGCAGGCAAAGGCGAACCAGCCGGTCGGGTCACCGGCACCGCCGTTCTGATTCAGCGAGAAGTAGAGGACAACCGGCATGACGATGACCGTGACGAGGTTGGCACCAAAAACGGAACCGATACGGGCAATCGTGGCCGTGATATCACGTTCGTGGGAATCAAAGGAAAGAGCCGGGATCATGGACCAGATGGCAACGTCTTTGGCGCTGTAGAAGATATCCATGATGAAGTAGATGATGGCGAAGAGGATCAGATAAAGCGTCGGATTCGTAACCGTCAGGCCGCCGAAATCCGTGAACAGGAGGGCCAGCGTGATGGCTGCGACGAATGCACCGACGATGACCCATGGCTTAAAGCGGCCCCAGCGCGTCTTCGTCTTATCAATCAGGTTGCCGATGAACGGATCGACGAAAAGTTCGAGGATACGGAGCACGAGGATGATCGTCGTGACAATGCCGATCATGTAGGCATCGTGGCTCGGATTATTGGAATGGAACAGGTTGCTTGTGACAAAGATCATGAAATAAGTGCCGATCATGGCATAGAACACGTCATGACCAAACGTGCCGCACGCATAACAGATGCGCTGCAGTAATTTGCTATTCATTATGAATGCCTCCCTAAAAAATCAAGCCCTCAACCTTTGATTTTGTCGATGTACGCGATGATGGCATCGGCAATCGTATCGAGCGATGCTCCCTTGCTCGTGTTGACGACGAGGTCGTAATTCGCGCCATCGCCCCACGTACGGCCCGTATAGTAATTGTAGTAACGGGCGCGTTTCTCATTCTCGCGGTTGAGTTCCTTGAGGCTCTTGCCCTCATAGACAGTCTGACCGCGTTTCTCGCGATACTCATCATCGGCACAGATGAAGATGTCGAAATGGTTGTCGCTGTTGCGCAGGGCATAATCGGCGCAGCGGCCGAGGAAAATGCAGGAGCCATCCTGGGCGATCTTGCGGATGACAGCGGACTCGCTCATGAACATGCCCTGACTGGACTCGCCCATGTGCGTACCGAAGGAATGGAACGGGATAAAGCTCATGGAAAGCGGCTTGACCGTATTCTCCATCTCGAGCAGTTCCTCCTCGCTGAGGTCATGGATGCCGAGCTTGGCCGCAGCAAGATGCACGAGCTGACGGTCGTAAAGCTTGATGCCCAGTTTCTCAGCCAGGATCCCTGCCAGCTCACGGCCACCCGCACCATACTGACGGCTGATCGTGATCACAAGGTTCTCTTTCATAGTGATTTCCCCCTTTAAATGTAAACGTTTTCTCACTACGGTAAAAAACAGGTAGGCAATTTCCCCTCACGCCGTTTGAACACCTCGGCAGCGCGCCACCGATTGTCTTTTCTTTCGTAGTAGCAAACGTTTTCTTTTGCTTACAACTGTATTATACGCTATGGAATAATAAAAATCAAGATGGTTTTTGATTTTTTATTTGTTTTCATAATTGTATGTACATTTCTATAACAAATAAAAAAGAGAACATAGAGGGTAAACGTATTCCCCTATGTTCCCTTTTCTGAAAAAATCTATGAGAAAATGCTAAAAACTGCTTATTTGGCCATGAGCTTGGCGACTTTATTCGCGAAGTCGACCGGGTTCTCCGGCAGGATGCCCTCGATGAGCAGGGCCTGCGTGTAAAGAAGGTCGCAGTAATCCTTGAAATCCTGGCTGTCCTTGCCTGCCGTATGAAGCTGCTGCAGACGCTGGAAGAGCTCATGATGCGGGTTGATCTCAAGGATGCGCTTTGCTTTGAAGAGCGGATTCTTCATATCGGCAAAGGTCTGCTCCATGGCAAGCGACGGACCCGCTTCATCGGCGACAAGGCAGACGGCACTCGATTTGAGGCGTGCCGACACCTTGACATCCGCGACCTTATCGCCCAGGACTTCCTTGATGTCCTTCATGAGATCGCCGTTATCCTTCTGAATCTCCTCCGTCTCTTTCTTGACTTCCTGGCTCTCGGCATCGTCGAGATCGAGGTCGCCGCGGCTGATCGAGTGGAACGGCTTGCCCTCGTACTCGTGGATTGTCTCCAGGCAGAACTCATCGACCGGATCCAGGAGATACAGGACCTCGATGCCCTTGTCGCGCAGCGTTTCCATCTGCGGCAGATGCTCAATCGTTTCCTTATCCTTGGCCGTCGCATAGTAAATCTTCTTCTGGCTTTCCGGCATGCGTTCCACGTACTCCTTGAGCGAGACGAGCTTGCCTTCCTTGGAGCTCAGGAACAGGATGAGATCCTTGAGCTTGTCGACCGTATCCGACGAGCCGCTGTAGATGCTGTTGTAGATGCCGATTTTCAAAGACTTGCCGTACTCGTTCCAGAACTTCTCGTAAGCTTCGCGGTCATTCTTGAGCTTGCGGGCCAGTGCCTTGAGGATGTTCTTCTCAAGCGCACGGCCAATCGTCCTGAGTTCGCGGCTCTGCTGCAGGAGCTCACGCGAGATATTGAGCGAGAGATCCGGCGAATCGACGAGGCCCTTCATGAAGCGCAGGTAATCCGGCAGCAGGTCCTTACACTTGTCCATGATGAAGACGTGGCGGCTGTAGAGCTGCACGCCCGGCTCATAATCCGTCTGGTAGAGATTGTACGGCGCATGTGCAGGGATGGCCAAGAGGGCCGTGTACTCCACGGCACCTTCGGCCTTCGTGTGGAAGACTTCCATCGGATCTTCCCACTCATGGAACTGATGCTTGAAGAATTCGTTGTACTCCTCTTTCTTGATCTCGGACTTGTTCTTCGTCCAGAGCGGCTGCATGGAGTTGAGCGTGCGCGTCTCGACCTTCTTGATCTTTTCGGCGCCTTCGATCTCCTTGCCGTCCTTGTCCTTCGGCGTTTCTTCAAACGTGAAGTCCATCTTGATCGGATAACGGACGTAATCGCTGTACTTCTTCACGAGACGTTCGATCTCGTACGGATCCGTAAAGTCCTGTTCAGCTTCCTTGCCACAGAATTCCTTCTTGAGATGCAGCGTGATGCTCGTGCCGCGTTCGGCGCGCTCCGCTTCCTCGATGGTGTAGGAACCATCAGCCGAGGACTCCCACTTCCAGGCCTGTGCATCGCCGGCCTTGCGGGAGACGATCGTCACCTGGTCGGCAACCATGAAGGCCGAATAGAAGCCGACGCCGAACTGGCCGATCATTTCCTTATCGGTGAGGTCCTGGTTCTCCTCTTTTGCCTTTTTGAGCTGCTCGAGGAAGGCCTTCGTACCGGACTTCGCAATCGTGCCGATATTCTCGATGAGCTCCTCGCGGTTCATGCCGATGCCGTTGTCGGCAATCGTCAGCGTATGCTGCTCAGCATCCGGCGTCAGGAAGATCTCGAAGTTCGCATCGCCTTCGAGCAGGCTGCGGTCCGTCAGGCTCTCGAAATGCGCCTTATCGATGGCATCGGAAGCATTCGAGATGAGCTCGCGCAGGAAAATCTCATGGTTCGTGTAAATGGAATGGATCATGAGATCCAGCAGCTGCTTGGTTTCTGCCTTAAACTCGTATTTTTCTTTTCCCATGTGAATCTGCCTTTCTTATGGTAAAATTTGTTGACAAAGTCATTGTTAGCACTCACAATGTTCGAGTGCTAACGTACAGCTACTACTATACACCATAAACAACAAAAAGTCAAAGATAAAGACGAAAAAAGCCTGCTCTGGCAAAACCAGAACAGGCCCTTTCGCCTTTTTAACCCTGAAACGCATCTCTCTGTATGGTTCGCGGCAGATGCAGGCTTCGCTGCAGGGCCGCGCATTCAGGACATCCTGTCAGCGGTCCTCAGCCGGCGCAGACGAGGCGCTCGGCATCAACGGCGCGCAGGCGCTCGACGAAACCGTTCGTCAGGCGCAGCTCGTAATCTTCCTTGCTGCGGCTCAGCACAGCGTAATCGGCAGCGGTGAGCTCTTGCTGCTCGCCTTCCGGCGTGAAGGCGGCAAAGGAAGGAACTTCCTCACTGCCCGTGAAGACCAGCAAGCGGTCAGTACCGACGCCATGACGGCGATGCATCAGCAGGCGGACAGCCGCTGCGCCGGGCAGGAATCCCTGCGTGCCATCCATCACCATGTATTCCTTGTTTTCTGCTTTATAAACACGAACGACCATCATGAGGGCCACCAACCTTTCTTCTTTGCTTGCGATGGCTTTATTATAACAGGAAGTTTTTCGCAAGAAAATCAGAAAATATGCTTTCTATATTGCAAAAAATGCTCTATGATACAAGTAAACACAGTGGAAAAGCAAAGGGCATTTCCATATGACAGGAGGATGATATGTCATGACAGCGATACCCGCCTACCCCAAGAAGGGTTATCTCAGCGGCGCCTTCCGCGTATTCCGTCTCAAGGACCGGAATCTGCGCGCAATCCCGTTCCACTATCACGACTTCCACAAGATCATCATGTTCCTCAGCGGCAGCGTCGACTACATCATAGAAGGAAAGACGTATCCGCTGCAGGAGCGCGATATTGTCTTCGTCTCGGCCGGCGAAATCCATCGGCCGGTCTTCCGCAACAGCGATACGCCGTACGAGCGCATCGTCATCTACGTTGCGCCGGATTTTCTCGCGCGCTGGTCTGCACAGGCACACGGCGCCAATCTTGCGGCCTGTTTTGCGACGGCACGCGCTGAAGGCAGCGTCATGCATCAGCTGCCCGGCCACAGCCACGACCTGCTCTACCATATGGACAAAGTCGAAAAAACAGCCCACGGGCAAGGATTTGCCAATGGGCTGTATACCGAAATTGTCTTTATGGAATTCCTGATCCTGCTCAACCGCAGCATGGCCGAACATGAACTGCGCACGCAGGAGGGCGTGACGTATGACCCAAAAATCCAGCAGGTCCTTCGCTACATCAGCAGCCATCTGACCGAGGAGCTCTCCGTCGAGCGCCTCTCTGAAGAGGTCTTCCTGAGCCGCTACTATCTCATGCGCAAGTTCAAGGAAGCCACAGGCTACAGCCTGCACCAGTACATCCAGAACAAACGCCTGCTGCTGGCCCGCGACCTGCTGCGCACGGATATGGCCGTCACACGCATCAGCACAGAGACCGGCTTCCATGATTACTCGACCTTCTCACGCGCCTTTCACGCGCATTTCCACTGCAGTCCGAAGGAATGGCGCAAAGCTCATGCCTCGGCGTCGTCCGGCTTGTCAGCAGCCAGGAGCTTCTGAACGGCATCCTGCATATGGGTATCGGCAATCGTCTCGATCTGGCCGGCATCGCATTCTGCTGCGAGCTGCGGCTCGATGGGAATGCGGGCGAGCACATCGAGATGGTAAGCCTTCGCGATCTCTTCAATGTGGCTGTGGCCGAAGATCTCATGGCGCTTGCCGCAGTCCGGACACTCGAAATAGCTCATGTTCTCGACAAGGCCCAGGATGGGGACTTTCATGCCTTCCGCCATCTTGACGGCTTTCTCGACGATCATGGAGACGAGTTCCTGCGGGCTCGTGACGATGATGATGCCATCGAGCTTGATGGACTGCATGACCGTGAGCGGCACGTCGCCCGTTCCCGGCGGCATGTCGACAAACATGTAGTCGACATCTTCCCAGATGAAGTCGTGCCAGAACTGCTTGACGACGCCGCTGATGATCGGGCCGCGCCAGACGACGGGGTCTGTCGAATTCTCGAGAAGGAGATTCATGCTGACGATATCGATGCCGCCGGCCGTCGTCACGGGGTAAGCACCGGCCTGGCTGCCGCGCACCTCTCCTTTCACGCCGAACATCTTCGGGATGGATGGGCCCGTGATGTCGGCATCGAGGATGCCCGTATGCATGCCCTTGCGGCTCATGGCCACCGCCATGAGGCCCGTCACGAGCGATTTGCCGACGCCGCCCTTGCCGCTGACGACCGCGATGACGTGGCGGATGGAGCTCAGTTCATTCGGTGCTTCATGGAAGTCCTTCTTGCGCGTATCCTGGCCGCAGGTCGTGCCGCAGGAGCCGCAATCATGATTGCATGTTTCTGACATTTACAATACCTCCTAAAAACAAAGTAGCAGATACTTGATGTATTTTCGCGATAATAATGGAAAAACCCTCCCCAAAAACGGGGAAGGTTTTCTTTTTATGCGTTATGCACACCGCATTGGTGTCATCAGGCTCCCGTCTGCTCGGAAGTC
Organism: Mitsuokella sp. AF33-22; assembly: GCF_003475755.1. Taxonomy (NCBI): domain Bacteria; kingdom Bacillati; phylum Bacillota; class Negativicutes; order Selenomonadales; family Selenomonadaceae; genus Mitsuokella; species Mitsuokella sp. AF33-22. The sequence continues at coordinate 7,641 of NZ_QRQA01000012.1, forward strand.
TCTTCCGGCGTCTCTTCTGCCGGAGCTTCCGGAGCCGGTTTCGGGTGTGTCTCGACAACCTTGAGGTTGCGGTAACGGCTCATGCCCGTACCAGCCGGGATGAGCTTGCCGATGATGACATTCTCCTTGAGGCCGATGAGCGGATCGACCTTGCCCTTGATGGCGGCATCCGTCAGGACACGCGTCGTCTCCTGGAAGGACGCTGCTGACAGGAAGGAATCCGTAGCCAGCGATGCCTTCGTGATGCCGAGCAGGATCGGTTTTGCCACAGCCGGCTCGCCGCCTTCCTCAATGGCCTTCGTGTTGGCCGACTCGAAGGAGTTGATGTCGATGTATTCGCCAGGCAGGAAATCTGTGCTGCCGGATTCCTCGATCTTGACCTTGTGGAGCATCTGGCGGACCATGACCTCGATGTGCTTATCGTTGATCTCAACACCCTGGGACTTGTATACCTTCTGTACTTCGTACACGAGGTAGCGCTGCGTAGCCTGCAGACCGCAGACGCGCAGGATGTCGTGCGGGTTCACCGAGCCTTCGGTGAGCTTGTCACCCGGCTTCAGATGCATGCCCTGCTTGACGTGCATGCGAGCACCATACGGGATAGCGTACTCACGGGCCTCGCCCTCAGCCGGACGGATTGTGACCTTGCGCATGCCCTTGCCGGAGTCCTCAACCTCAGCCACGCCCTCGATCTCAGCGATGATGGCGTGATGCTTCGGTTTGCGGGCCTCGAAAAGTTCCTCGACACGCGGAAGACCCTGGGTGATATCGTCACCGGCGACACCGCCGGAATGGAAGGTACGCATCGTGAGCTGCGTGCCCGGCTCGCCGATGGACTGTGCGGCGATGATGCCGACAGCTTCGCCGATCTCGACCTCTGCCTGGTTGGCAAGGTCACGGCCGTAGCACTTGATGCAGACGCCGAACTGCGACTTGCAGGTCAGGACGCTGCGGATCGATACGTGATCGCGTACTTTCTCGATGCGCTTGGCGAGTTCTTCGTCGACGCTGTCGTTGATGGAAGCAATCTTCTCACCCGTCTCCGGATCGATGATGTCTTCCGCCAGGACACGGCCGACAATGCGCTCTGCCAGCGACTCGATGATGCCGTCGCCTTCCTTGATGGCCTCGACCTCGATGCCGCGGACATTGTTGTCGCGAACATGGAGCTCATGGGCCGTGCTGGAAAGGATGCGCTCGAAGTCTTCCGTCGTGATCTTCTTGCCGGCCTCGAGGATGACATTGTCTTCATCGTCGACAACATCGTGCGTGACTTCTTTGCCGCAGGTCTCGCGGATCATGGAATCCTTGATCTTCTGGCGGGCAGCCTCATCCGGCTCGCCGAGGGAAATGACCTCGGTGACCATCGCGTTCGAAAGGGCAGCTTCCGAAGCCAGCGAGGAGCCGCGGACCATGATCTCGCGGACATTCTTCTCGCCAATCGTCGTGAGTTTCTCCTCGTCGAGGATCGTATCACGCGGGAAGAGAACTTCCTTCGTCTCCGGGTCGATGACATCGGCACCGAGCAGACGGCCCATGAGGCTGTCGTTGAGAATCTCGAGTGCATCGAAGGTCGAAGCGGCAAGGCGGGCACGAGCCTGCACGAGGTTCAGCGTCGAAACGTCGCAGTCTTCCTCGCGGACGATGACATCCTGCGCGACGTCGACGAGACGGCGCGTGAGGTACCCCGAGTCAGCCGTACGCAGTGCCGTATCGGCCAGACCCTTGCGGGCGCCATGCGAAGAAATGAAGTAATCGGATACCGACAGACCCTCACGGAAGTTTGCCGTGATTGGCAGGTCGATGATCTTACCGGACGGGTCAGCCATGAGGCCGCGCATGCCGGCCAGCTGACGCATCTGCTGTTTGTTACCACGGGCACCGGAGTCCGCCATCATGAAGATCGGATTGAAGGCATCCATGTTCTCCATCATGGCATCAGCGACGTCATCCGTGGCCTTCGACCAGAGGTCGACGACCTTGTGGTAGCGCTCGTCTTCCGTGATGAGACCACGGTCATACTGGCGCTCAACCTTGTTGACGATCTTCTGCGTATCGCCGATGATGACTTTCTTCTTCGGCGGCACGATGACATCGGAGATGGCAACCGTCATGCCGGCGATGCAGGCGTAATGGTAGCCGAGATTCTTGACGCCATCGATGACTTCTGCCGTCTTCGTGGCACCGAAGTGGTTATAGCAGTTGGCAACGAGTTTGCCAAGCTCTTTCTTGTTCATGAGAATGCCGAGACGCCACTCGCCAGTCTCCTTGTCCTGATGATAGTAACGCAGCTCCTGCGGCAGGATCTCGTTGAAGATCATGCGGCCGAGGGACGTGCGGACGAGGCCGTAGCCTTCGATGCGGCACTGGATTTCAGCCTGGAGCTCGAGGTCATGCTGCTGGTAAGCAAGCAGGGCCTCGGCAATACCCGTGACGACCTTGCCTTCGCCTTTTGCACCCGGTTTGAGGATCGTCAGGTAGTAAGAACCGAGAACCATATCCTGCGTCGGGACGATGATCGGCTTGCCGTCTTTCGGTGCGAGGATGTGGTTGGCGGCGAGCATCAGGATGCGGGCCTCCGTCTGGGCCTCAGCCGAAAGCGGCAGATGGATGGCCATCTGGTCACCATCGAAGTCGGCGTTGTATGCCGTGCAGGCCAGCGGATGCAGCTTCAGAGCATGGCCCTCGGTGAGGACCGGCTCAAAAGCCTGGATGCCGAGGCGATGCAGCGTCGGGGCGCGGTTCAGGAGAACCGGATGCTCCTTGATGACGTCCTCGAGGACATCCCATACTTCAGGACGTGCACGCTCCACCATGCGCTTTGCACTCTTGATGTTGTGCGCTGCGCCCGAGGAAACGAGCTTCTTCATGACGAACGGTTTGAAGAGCTCGAGAGCCATGGCCTTCGGCAGACCGCACTGATGCAGCTTGAGCTCCGGGCCGACGACGATAACGGAACGGCCGGAATAGTCGACGCGCTTGCCGAGCAGGTTCTGGCGGAAACGGCCCTGCTTGCCCTTGAGCATATCGGAAAGGGATTTCAGCGGGCGGTTGCCAGGGCCCGTGACCGGGCGGCCGCGGCGGCCGTTGTCGATCAGGGCATCAACGGCTTCCTGCAGCATGCGCTTCTCGTTGCGGACGATGATGTCCGGTGCACCGAGATCGAGCAGGCGCTTGAGGCGGTTGTTGCGGTTGATGACGCGGCGATAGAGGTCGTTGAGGTCGGACGTCGCAAAACGGCCGCCGTCGAGCTGGACCATCGGGCGCAGCTCCGGCGGGATGACCGGTACGACGTCAAGGATCATCCACGACGGCTTGTTGCCGGACTTGCGGAATGCCTCGACCACCTCAAGGCGGCGGATGGCACGGACCTTCTTCTGGCCGGAAGCCGTGCGGACTTCCTTGCGCAGGACTTCGCTCATGCGGTCGAGGTCGAGCTCCTCGAGGAGCTCCTTGATGGCCTCGGCGCCCATGCCGACGCGGAAGGTATTGCCGTATTTCTCAAGAGCTTCATGATAATCCTTCTCAGACAGGAGGCTCTTCTTCGTGAGGTCCGTTTCGCCCGGATCAAGGACGATGTAGTAAGCGAAGTACAGGACTTTCTCGAGGGCGCGCGGGGAGATGTCGAGAATCAGGCCCATGCGGCTCGGGATGCCCTTGAAATACCAGATATGGGAAACCGGAGCGGCGAGCTCGATGTGGCCCATGCGCTCGCGGCGGACCTTGGCCCGCGTCACCTCGACGCCGCAGCGGTCGCAGATGATGCCCTTATAGCGGATGCGCTTGTACTTGCCGCAGTGACATTCCCAGTCACGAGTCGGTCCGAAGATACGCTCGCAGAACAGACCGTCACGCTCCGGCTTGAGCGTACGGTAATTGATGGTTTCTGGCTTCTTGACTTCGCCATAGGACCACTCGCGAATCTTCTCCGGCGAGGCAAGACCGATGCGCATCGAATCAAAATTATTTACATCCAGCAAAGAGATGACACTCCCTTCTTATTCCTCATCCTTACCATCCGGCTCTACAATGGAACCGAGGCTGCCGATATCGGCAATGATGTCATCCGGCTTCTCGTCATCGGACGAAGCGCCTTCGTCATAATGGTCAACATTCTCCGGTTTTGGTTCTGCTGCACCATCTTTATTCGGGTCAACGCCTGCGACATCGAGATCGAGCTTCTTTGCCGTCTCATTGATGTTGATGTCGTCATCGTCATCATCCTGAATCATGATTTCCTTGGCATCCTCATTGAGCACCTTGATATCGAGGCCGATGGACTGAAGCTCCTTGATGAGGACCTTGAAGGATTCCGGCACACCCGGTTCCGGAATGTTCTCGCCCTTGACGATAGCTTCGTACGCCTTGACACGACCGACGACATCATCGGACTTGACCGTGAGGATTTCCTGCAGCGTGTAAGCAGCACCGTAAGCCTCGAGAGCCCAGACCTCCATTTCGCCGAAGCGCTGGCCGCCGAACTGAGCCTTACCACCGAGCGGCTGCTGAGTGACGAGGGAGTACGGGCCCGTGGAACGTGCGTGGATCTTATCATCAACGAGGTGATGCAGTTTGAGGAAGTACGTGCAGCCGACCGTTACGCGGTTCTCGAACGGTTCACCCGTGCGGCCGTCGTAAAGGACCGTCTTGCCGTCAACCGGCAGGCCTGCGGCCTTGATCGTACCGAATACTTCATCATCGCCGGCGCCGTCAAAGACTGGCGTTGCGATATGCAGGCCGGCGACATCCGGCTTCGGCATGCCGTAACGGTCCACATCGTAACCGAGATCGCGCAGACGCTGCTCAATCGTCGGATCATTCTCCTTGATTTGTTTGCCGATCTCGAGCACGGCACGGCCGAGATGCGCCTCAAGGATCTGTCCGATGTTCATGCGGGACGGGACGCCCAGCGGATTCAGTACGATATCGACCGGCGTGCCATCCGGCAGGAACGGCATGTCTTCCTGGCGCATGATGCGCGAGACGACACCCTTGTTGCCGTGACGGCCTGCCATCTTATCGCCGACGGAGATCTTGCGCTTCTGCGCGATGTAGACGCGTACGAGGCGGTTGACGCCCGGTGGCAGCTCATCGTTGTTCTCGCGGCTGAAGATCTTGACATCAACGATCTTGCCCTGTTCACCATGCGGGACGCGCAGCGACGTGTCGCGGACCTCACGAGCCTTCTCACCGAAGATGGCGCGCAGCAGGCGCTCCTCAGCCGTCAGTTCCGTCTCGCCTTTCGGCGTGACCTTGCCGACGAGGATATCACCAGGACGCACGTCAGCGCCGATGGAGATGATGCCTTCATCATCGAGATCCTTGAGGGCCTCTTCCGCCACATTCGGGATATCGCGCGTGATTTCCTCAGGTCCGAGCTTCGTATCGCGGGCATCGCATTCGTACTCCTCGATATGGATGGACGTGTAGATATCGCGCTTGACGAGGTTCTCGGAGAGCAGCACGGCATCCTCGTAGTTGTAGCCTTCCCACGGCATGTAAGCAACGATGATGTTGTAGCCGAGGGCGAGTTCGCCGTGGTCCGTAGCCGGGCCGTCTGCGATTGGCTGCTTCTCCTCTACGCGGTCGCCCTTGAAGACGATTGGGACCTGGTTGATGCAGGTGCCCTGGTTGGAACGCAGGAACTTCTGCAGTTTATAGTGATCGAGTTCGCCCTTGTCGGTGCGGACATCGATGTGATCAGCCGTAACTTCCTCGACGACGCCGGCATGCTTGGCGAGTACCATGACGCCGGAGTCACAGGCGGCCTTGTACTCCATGCCCGTGCCGACGAGCGGAGCCTGCGTGCGCAGCAAAGGCACAGCCTGGCGCTGCATGTTCGCGCCCATCAGGGCACGGTTCGCATCATCGTTTTCGAGGAATGGGATCATGGCCGTGGCAATCGAGAAGACCTGGCGCGGGCTGACGTCCATGTAGTCGACCGTTTCGCGCGCATGCAGGCCGGTTTCCTCATTGTAACGTGCCGTGACACGCTCATTGATGAACCACTCATTCTCGTCGAGCGGCTCATTGGCCTGAGCGATGACGAGTTCATCCTCTTCATCGGCCGTCAGGTAGCGGACTTCATCCGTCACGCGATGCGTCTCCTTGTCGACGCGGCGGTACGGCGTCTCCATGAAACCGAACTGGTTGACACGGGCATACGTAGCCAGCGAACCGATGAGGCCGATATTCGGACCTTCTGGGGATTCGACCGGGCACATGCGGCCGTAGTGGGAGTTGTGTACGTCGCGGACCTCGAAACCGGCGCGCTCGCGGGACAGACCGCCCGGGCCAAGAGCCGAGAGACGGCGCTTATGCGTGAGCTCGGACAGCGGATTGTGCTGGTCCATGAACTGCGACAGCTGGGAGGAACCGAAGAATTCCTTGACTGCAGCGACGACCGGACGGATGTTGATGAGCGCCTGCGGCGTGATGACATCGACATCCTGGATTGTCATGCGCTCGCGCACGACACGCTCCATGCGAGAAAGACCGATGCGGAACTGATTCTGCAGCAGTTCACCCACGGCACGGACGCGGCGGTTGCCGAGATGATCGATATCATCCGTCGTGCCGAAGCCGTCCATGAGGTTCAGCAGGTAGCTGATGGACGCAAGGATATCGTTCTTCGTGATCGTGCGGTCATGGATGTCGAGCGTCGGCGAGCAGAGCAGACGGACTTTGCCGCCGTCCTTCTTCATCAGGTACAGCGTGATGAGCTTGCCATCGCCGAAGAGCTGCTTCTCGCGCTCCACATCGACAGCATCGAGCATCTCTTCCGTCACGACTTCGCCCTGCGGGATGACGATCTCGCCCGTTTCCTGATCGACAATCGGTTCTGCGAGGACCTTGCCGAGGATGCGGCGCTTCCAGCCGAGCTTCTTCGTCAGCTTGTAACGGCCGACCGTTGCGAGGTCGTAGCGCTTCGGGTCAAAGAACAGCGAATTGAGGAGCTGCGTGGCATTGTCCTCATTGGCCGGTTCACCCGGACGCAGGCGCTTGTAGATCTCGATGACAGCCTTGCCCTGGGACTTGACTTCTTCACCGTCGCGCTCAATCGTGTTGAGCATGCGCGGATCATCGCCAAAGAGCTCCAGGATCTTCTCGTCCGTATCAAACCCAAGGGCACGGATGAAGTAAGTCACCGGCATCTTGCGCGTGCGGTCAATGCGGACGGACACGACATCATTCGTATCCGTCTCGAGTTCAATCCATGCGCCACGGTTCGGAATGACCGTAGCATTGTAGAGGTGCTTGCCGGTCGGATCGATCTCCTCGCCGTAATAAGCCCCCGGAGAACGAACGAGCTGGCTGACGATAACACGCTCTGCACCATTGATGATAAACGTACCTGTATCTGTCATGAGCGGGAAATCCCCCATGAAGACTTCCTGCTCCTTGATTTCGCCTGTTTCGCGATTGATGAGGCGGACATTCACCCGAAGAGGTGCAGCCAGCGTCACATCACGCTCTTTGCATTCGTCGAGCTCATATTTCGGCTCGCCGAGCGAGAAGCTCTCGAAGGACAGTACCAGATTTCCGGAGAAATCCTGGATTGGCGAGATATCATGGAAGATTTCCTGCAGCCCTTTATCAAGGAACCACTTGTAGCTGTTCCGCTGGATGTCCAGCAGATGCGGCATTTCCATGACCTCTTTGATTCTGGCATAGCTATACCTGGTTCGTTTGCCCACCGGCACAGGATTAAACATTAAATCCTTCACCCCTTAGCCTGATTTACTAGAATGATCTTTGAAAGATAGAGAAACAACACAAATAGACGCGGAACCATAGAACAAGAAAAAAACAAGGTATGCTTATTTTTTTACACCTTGCTTCCGTTCCTTTCCGCTGACACATGGTTTTCCCTATTCATTTTCCTGTAGTTTAACACTATATCATAGCTTTTCTGACATGTCAACCCCGATAAGGAAAATCATAAAAAAAGAACCGCCCCAGGGGGACGGTTCCGAAACGCGTCAACTGAAATTACTTCAGCTCAACCGTAGCGCCAGCCTCTTCGAGCTTAGCCTTGAGAGCTTCAGCGTCAGCCTTGGCAATGTTCTCTTTGACCGGAGCCGGAGCGCCATCAACGAGAGCCTTGGCTTCCTTCAGGCCGAGGCCCGTAGCTTCACGGACAGCCTTGATAACGTTGATCTTCTTGTCGCCAACAGCGGAGAGAACAACCGTGAACTCGGTCTTCTCTTCAGCAGCAGCACCAGCAGCAGCGCCGGCAGCAGCAACAGCAACCGGAGCAGCAGCGCTAACGCCGAACTTCTCTTCCATAGCCTTTACGAGCTCGGACAGCTCGAGGACAGTCATGTTTTCAATGGCTTCCATGATTTCTTCTTTAGTCATTTGAATTTACCTCCAATTTTCTTGTATCTTCGTTTTGATTTTCTTCTTTTCGGGAATGTCCCGGATAACCACGGACCGAAGCCCGCGATCAAACTTGTTCAGGAGAAGCTAAGCAGCTTCTCGTCTGAGTCCCCCATTCAAAGAAACGGGATTATGCGGACTCTTTCTGTGCGCGGACAGCGTCAAGCACATAGACCGCGTTGCGAATAACACCCTGCAGAACATTGACCGTATTGGAAATCGGAGCGTTCATGCTGCCAAGCAGCTTGGCAATGAGTTCTTCGCGGGACGGCAGAGCTGCGAGAGCCTTGACCTCATCGACACCGATGACCTTGCCCTCGACAACACCGACTTTAACCGTCAGGATCTCAGCTTCTTCAAGCTTGTTCTTCTTCATGAAGCCGCAGATAACCTTGGCCGGTGCGACAGCATCCTCCGTGGAGAATGCGAAAGCCGTCGTGCCTTCGAGATGCTCGTCGATACCTTCGAGGCCAGCCTCTTTGGCAGCGATGCGCATCATCGTATTCTTTACAACATGATAGGAAACGCCTGCTTCGCGGAGTTCGCGGCGGAGTTCCGTATCCTGTGCAACCGTAAGACCTTTGTAGCTCGTAAGCACGACGCCCTTAGCGGACTCGAGCTGCTCCTTGAGCTGAGCGACAACAGCCTGTTTAGCGGAAGTAACACCCATTCTAGTTACACCTCCTGTCATTCTGGATTTTAAAACAGATCAAAAAACCTCCGGCTGTCCGCCGGAGGTCACATTTTCGAAGTTAGGTGACTCCGGCCTCGGCAGGCGACACGATCGTCGTTAGATGATGGAATATCAAACCTGCTGTCTACAGCCTTCGATATGCGATTGTGGAGACCGGAGTCTCGCTGATCCTCAGAACTGGACTGGTACGCCCGGGCCCATCGTCGCGCTCACCGTGACGGAGCGGATGTACTGGCCTTTTGCAGCAGCCGGTTTTACGCGGATCAGTGTATCAATCAGGGCCTGGAAGTTCTGCTGAAGCTTCTCAGCGTCGAACGATGCCTTGCCGATTGGGCAATGAACATTGCCGGCCTTATCGGTGCGGTATTCGACTTTACCTGCTTTAATCTCGCTGATGGCCTTCGTGAGATCCATCGTGACCGTACCCAGTTTCGGGTTCGGCATGAGGCCGCGAGGACCAAGGATCTTACCAAGACGACCAACCGTGCCCATCATATCCGGCGTAGCGACAGCGACATCGAAGTCGAGCCAGCCGCCCTGGATCTTCTGGACGATTTCATCGGAGCCGACGAAATCTGCACCTGCAGCCTCGGCTTCCTTAACCTTCTCGCCTTTGGCAAAGACGAGGACGCGCTTGGATTTGCCCGTGCCATGCGGCAGGACCATAGCGCCGCGGACCTGCTGATCAGCATACTTCGGATCAACGCCGAGACGGACGTGCAGCTCGATCGTTTCATCGAACTTCTTCGTAGCCGTCTTCTTGACGAGTTCCATTGCCTCAGCAGCCGGATAAAGCTTACCAGCCTCTACGAGCTTGGCAGCTTCCTGATATTTCTTACCAGCTTTAGACATTGTCATTCTCCTTTGTTGTGGTTATAACGGTATTGCCTCCCACAGGAGGAAGGGTCTGGGATCAGTCGACGATCTCAATACCCATGCTGCGTGCCGTACCCTCGATCATGCGGGTAGCAGCTTCGATATCGCCAGCGTTGAGATCTTTCATCTTGCTCTCAGCGATTTCCTGTGCCTTTGCACGCGGCAGTTTTGCGACCTTGTTCTTGTTCGGTTCGCCAGAAGCCTTGTCGAGGCCAGCAGCTTTCTTCAGCAGAACAGCAGCCGGCGGCGTCTTCGTGATGAACGTGAAGGATCTATCCTCAAAAACCGTAATCACGACCGGGATGATAAGACCAGCCTGCGATTTAGTTCTTTCGTTGAATTCCTTACAAAAGCCCATGATGTTGACACCGGCCTGACCGAGGGCAGGACCTACCGGAGGAGCCGGATTAGCTTTGCCAGCCATAACCTGAAGCTTTACGATTTTCGCAACTTTTTTAGCCATTGTAGTTTTCACCTCCTAAAAAGAATAACTTGTTGGTTCCGGTCAAAGCTTTTCGACCTGATCGAAACCAAGGTCAATCGGAGTCTCTTCCACGAGAACCTTGAGACGCGCTTTTTCCTCGTCAATCTCGGTAACCGTGCCCGTATAGTTCTCAAAGACACCCGTATTGATGCGAACCACATCCCCGATTGCCACATCGAGCTCGGGTTTATGTTCTTCTTCGCCCATGGATTTCAGAATACGTTTTGCCTCAGCATCAGTAAGCGGTATCGGATGTTTCTCGGAACCGACAAAACCGGTTACACCGGTGGTGTTGCGCACAACGTACCAGGAATGTTCGTCGACGATCATGTCGACCAGCACATACCCGGGGAAGACCTTCCGCGGAACGACCTTTTTCTTGCCGTCCTTGATTTCGACCTCATCCTCAACGGGTACAACCACATTGAAGATCATGTTGCCCATGTTGGCCGTATGGATGAGACGCTCAAGGTTAGCCTTGACCTTATTCTCATAACCCGAATACGTATGGATAACGTACCAGGCTCTGCCAGGATTATCCTGACGAAGATCCATCTCGTCTTTATCTGCCATGCTCTTTCACCCAGCTTACCTTAAAATGATGTGGAACAATCTCGCGAAGAATGTGTCACAGATCCAGATCAAGGCGCAGACGACGGCTACGGCAATGCCAACGACACCCGTATACGTCACGACCTCTTTTCTCGTGGCCCAGGACACCTTTTTCATCTCTGCGACTACTTCGTCCAGGAACTTCTTCACAATCACTTCACATCCCCGTTCGTACCGCGAACCGCGCTCTTACTTCGTTTCCTTATGCACCGTATGCTTCTTGCAGAACTTGCAGTACTTATTGAACTCCAGACGATCCGGGTTGTTCTTCTTGTTCTTGTTGGTGCGGTAGTTGCGGCTATGGCACTCCGTGCACTCCAACGTGATATTGTTGCGCATCCTTTATTACACCCCTTACGTTGCAAAAGTTGACCTTTTCATAATGTCACTAATACAATTTATCACACTTGCAAAAGCCTGTCAACAAATTTTCCTTGACAAAACAAAATCTTTTTCTCAAGGAAGCGGACTGGTTCGTGACATAAATAAAACCCCTGCAGAGGGGTCATGGAACAAAATTGGTGGCGGCACAGAGATTTGAACTCCGGACACTGCGGGTATGAACCGCATGCTCTAGCCAACTGAGCTATGCCGCCGTATATTATGGAGCTGATAACCAGGATTGAACTGGTGACCTTATCCTTACCAAGGATACGCTCTACCGACTGAGCTATATCAGCAACTTTCCATTTGGTTGCGGGGACAGGACTTGAACCTGTGACCTTCGGGTTATGAGCCCGACGAGCTACCGACTGCTCCACCCCGCGATGATACAGATAAAATCTGTTCTCTATATATAAATAATGGAATTATCATTTGGTTGCGGGAACAGGACTTGAACCTGTGACCTTCGGGTTATGAGCCCGACGAGCTACCGACTGCTCCATCCCGCGATATCGTCGCACACCGGAGTAGTAACCCCGGCTGACAAGAAGTAATTATAGAGCATATTAAGCATCATGTCAACACCTTTTCTAAAAAAAATAAAAAAGACGGCAGGAGAAGTTCTCCCGCCGCCTGCCAAGGGGCTGATTCCTGCACACAGGGTGCCTTTATTTCTTTGCTGCTTCCTCTTTCTGCTCCGGTGCCGGCGTTGGGGCATCGTCAAAGAGATAGGCGTAGCGGGCCTTGAAGGCCTCCGGCGTCATGCGATACGCATTGGCAAGGCCCGGATCGTCGAGATCCTCCTTCTCCATGCGCATCATCGAGCCGCGGGCAATGCGATACTGTACGGATTTGATGTTGACCTTGCGCACGCGCGTCTTGCCCGTAGCCGGGTCCTTGATGTCCTCGAAGCGCATTGGCACGGCCTCATTGTTCTGGATGGAAATCAGAGCACCGCTGTCGCCGCGCATGAGGAACTTGACGGCCGAATAGCCAAGCGAGCGCGCGTAGTCGATATCGTAGGCAATCGGCGCCGAGCAGCGCAGCTCATAGCCGATTTCCTTATCAATAATGGAAATCTTGATGCCGATCTTCTTGACCTCAGCCAGTACGGCCTGCTTGAGGATTTCACCAAAGTCGAGCTCACTGTAGCGGATATGGCCGTGCTCGTCCATGACGACCTCGCCGAGTTTCTTGAAGTCTTCCGGCATGATCTTCTCGATGACGCCTTCGGCAATGACAGCTACGCCGTAATTCTTGCCCGTCAGGTAGCGCTTGACGATGGCACCCGTGATGATATCGACGAGCTGCTGCAGCGGGATCTTCTCCTGCGGGAACTCCTCCGGGATGATCGTGATGGCGGCACCGGCGCTGCGGCCCATGCCGAGAGCCAAGTGACCGGCTGTGCGGCCCATGGCGATCGTGAAGTACCAGCGGTTGTTCGTCGTGCGCGCATCTTCCATGAGGTTCTCGATCTCCGTCGTCGCAAAGGCGCGGGCCGTCTCGAAGCCGAACGTCGGCACGCCTTCCGGCAGCGGCAGATCGTTATCGATGGTTTTCGGCACATGAACGACATTGATCGTACGCCCCATCTTGCGGGCTTCTTCGGAAACAGCTGCCGAGCTGTAGGCCGTATCGTCGCCGCCAATCGTCACGAGATGCGTGACACCGAGCTCCGTCAGCGTCTCGACGACCGTGCGCAGATCTGATTCCTTCTTCGTCGGGTTGAAGCGGGACATCTTGAGGATGCAGCCGCCCGTCATATGGATGTGGCTGATGTCCTTCGGTTCGAGGCGCACGTAGTTCTTCTCGCCGCGGGCCAGGCGCGAAAAACCATCGTATATGCCAAGCACATCCCAGCCATGACGCGTTGCTTCATTCGTGATGCCGGAAATGACGCTGTTGATGCCAGGAGCCGGGCCGCCGCCACAGACGATTGCAATAACTTTCTTGATGCCGATCATGTAAATACCCCCTTGTTGAACTGAATCTATTTTCTTTATTTCGCTCTTTCCTGCCAGATTCCTGCCTGTTTCTTCGTTTTTATATAATTTTTTGACAACTTTTTCGTAAAAATAAAACTGCACCAGCCCCAAAGCTGATGCAGTCCTGTATCAGTGCCGTCCCATCTTCGAGCGGCGGCTCATATTCGTCTTGGTTCCATGCGGCTTCTGACGGCGGCTCCGGTCATTGCGGCCCTTGTGCGCGGCGCCCTTGCGGTTCGCGTATTTGGACAGCGGCTTCTTCTTCGCCTTGTGTTCCTGGCGCTTGGCCCGGATCTCCTTGAGGATCTGCTCCTGCTTCTCCTTGTGGCGGCGGCCGCGCTCCGAACGCTGCTTCTCGATGCGGCTCTTGATGCCCGACTCAATGCGGCGCAGCAGATCATACTGGCGCGCATTGACGAATGTCACGGCCTTGCCGTGCTCACCGGCACGGCCCGTGCGGCCGATGCGGTGGATGTAGCTCTCCGCATCGTGCGGGATATCATAGTTGAAAACATGCGTCACACCTTCGATATCGAGGCCGCGCGCGGCGATATCCGTCGCACAGAGGATTTGGAGCTCCGCCTTGCGGAAACGCTTGAGGACCAGCGCGCGCTGGACCTGCGAAAGGTCGCCGTGCAGCTCATCGACGAGATAGCCGCGGGCCGCAAGTGCCATCGTCACCATATGCGCGCGCTGCTTCGTATGGCAGAACACCATGGCCAGATAAGGCTGATCCTGATTGATGAGCTCACAGAGCTTGTCGATCTTCGTCTCCTCGGTCGTATCGATGATGACTTGCTCGATGGCATCGAGCGTCACATGCTCCGATTTGACCGCGATATTCTCCGGCGTCTGCATGTAACGCAACGAAAGCGCCTTGATGCGGTCCGGCATCGTCGCCGAAAACAGCATGAGCTGACGATCCGGCGCCGTCTCCTTGAGCAGGAGCTCCACATCCTCGATAAAGCCCAGGCGCATCATTTCATCTGCCTCATCCAGCACGACCTTGTTGACTTGAGAGAGATCAATCGTCCTGCGGCGCAGGTGATCGAGCAGACGTCCCGGCGTGCCGATGATGAGCTGTGGATGGCGCCGCAGCTTCTGCTTCTGCCGCTCGATATCCTGCCCGCCGTAGATGACGAGTGAGGAAATGCCCGCAGCCTCCCCGACCGTCTTTGCCACCTTGGCAATCTGGATGGCCAGTTCACGCGTCGGCGTCACGACGAGCGCCTGTGCGACCTCAGCCTGCGGCTTGAGTTTCTCGATGATTGGCAGCAGGAAGGCCAGCGTCTTGCCCGTGCCCGTCTGCGCCTGCACGATGCAGTCGCGGCCGGCCCGCACGACGGGGATGGCCTGTCCCTGCACCGGCGTCACCTCGCGGATGCCCTGATAGCGCAGGACCTCGCAGAGTTCATCCCGAATGCCTAAATCCTTGAATGTTGTCATTGCTTCTGATTATCCTTTCGCGTTATACCGTTCTTCAGGACGAAAGAACCTCCGTCCCCGTCTCCGTGATGAGGATCGTGTTCTCCCACTGGGCCGAGAGCTTCTTGTCCTTTGTGCGGACCGTCCAGCCATCGCCCTTGTCAACCACGACTTTGTACGAACCCTCGTTGATCATCGGCTCAACCGTCAAGATCATGCCCGGCACGAGCAGCATGCCCGTATCCTTCTCACCGACATGCGGGACAAACGGCTCCATATGGAAATCCTTGCCGACGCCATGGCCGCCGAGATCCGTGACGACGGAATAGCCATTCTCATGCGCATGAGCTTCGCAGGCCGCGCCGATATCGCCGAGAAAATGCCAGGGCTTGGCTGCGGCGACGCCGAGTTCCATGCACTCCTTCGTGACGCGCACGAGCTTCTCCGCTTCAGGCGAAGCCTGGCCGACAATGTACATGCGCGAAGCATCCGCATAATAGCCGTTGAGAATCGTCGTGATATCGATGTTGAGGATGTCGCCTTCCTTGAGGATGGTCTTCTGCGACGGGATGCCGTGGCAGACGACCTCATTGATGGAGATGCAGACATTCTTCGGATAGCCCTCATAGTTGAGGCAGGCTGGGATGCCGCCGCGCTCGCGGATGTAGTCGGCAGCGGCCTGGTCGAGGCTCGCCGTATCCACGCCCGGCTTCACGAGCTCCGTCATGAGGTCAAGCGCACCATCGTTGATGACGCCTGCTGCCCGTACACCGGCAATATCCTTCTCATTATTGATGATCTTCTTCGGCGGACGCACCTGGCCCTTGAAGATATCGAATTTCATTTCCGAGATACGCTCGTCAAAATCCGCGTGGCACTTCTTATATTTCTTGCCGCTGCCACACCAGCATAAATCATTTCTCATCATGATGTGAAAAAACTCCTTCTTCCTTAGAATAGTCCGGCTCTTTCCGCCGATTCCTAAGTATATGGTACGTATCTATTATAGGACGGATTTCAGGATTCGTAAAACAATTTCTTGAGACTTCACGTTCCTTGACCGTACCAACGCCTTGTTATATACTAAACGGTATGTAAATTTTCTACGAACTTGAAAGAAAAGGATGTGTCTGGATGACTAGATGGTTGAAACGAATCCTGCTGCTGCTCCTGATTGCATGCATTGGCATCGTCGGGATCTGCGCCTATCGGATGCACATAGCGGACCGGGCCGTGCCGGTGCTGAACTACCACCAGATCAATGACCGTGACCAAAACTCCCTGACCGTACAGACGGCACAATTTGAAGAAGAGATGCAGTATCTCGTCGACAATGGCTACCATGCCATCACGCCAGAAGAAATGCTCGATGCCTGGGAAAACGGCACGCCGCTTCCGGAAAAGCCCGTCATCATCACCTTCGATGACGGCTACGTCGACAACTACAAGAATGCCTTCCCGATCCTGCAGAAATACAACCTCAAGGCAACGATCTTCCTGATTTCCGATTTCATGGGCACGTACCCCAATTACATGACCTGGGGCGAAGTCGAAGAGATGCAGCAGAGCGGCCTCATCGACTTCGAGAGCCATACGCTCTCGCATCCGGAACTCGACAAAATCCCGGCCGATGAAGTCTGGACGCAGCTTTCCGCCTCCAAGCAGGCCCTCGAATGGCGGCTGAATAAGCCGATTCGCTTCATCGCCTACCCCTGCGGCTCCTATGACCAGGAACTCGAGCGCATGACAAAGGAGGCCGGCTATCGCGCTGCCTTCACCGTGCACTACGGCCTGGCTTCCCCCTCGGAGAACCCCTTCGTCCTCGACCGCGTGCCGATTTTCGGCTGCACGACGCATCAGTTCCTGCGCTTCCGCCTGCGCCTTGAGTACGCGCCGATTTTCGCGCCGCTCGACGCGCTGAGCCGCAGCCTCGTCAAGGACGGCCATACAATCCTCGCAAAATTCATCCCGGCACCATAATATCCGTACAAAAAAGGGCTCCCGCATGATTGCTCATGCAGGAGCCCTTTTTATACGGCCACTTGTGTCAGCCGCACAAGTTTAATCTTCCACCGTCGCCTTGACCTGCGTCGTGAAGGTGAAATCATGTCCATCGTAGCCGATCTCGACGGTATCGCCTTCCTGCACGTCGCCGCGGATGATCTTCTTGGAAAGTGCCGTTTCAACCGTATGCACGAGCAGGCGGCGCAGCGGACGGGCACCGAAGTTCGGGTCGAAGCCCTGATTGGCAAGTGCCGTCAGTGCCTCATCGGTCCAGGCAAGGGAAATCTTGACCTGACGCTCCAGGCGTTCGCCGAGGCTCTTGAGCATGATGGCGGCAATCTTCTTGACCTGTTCCTTCTCGAGGGCCTTGAAGACGATGATGTCATCGACACGGTTGAGGAATTCCGGACGGAAGTAATCCTTGAGGATATCCTTGACCGCAACCTTTGCCTCCTCATAGCTCTTGTTGAGGATCTCATGCGAGCCGAGGTTCGACGTCATGATGATGACCGTGTTCTTGAAGTTGACGACACGGCCCTTGCCATCCGTCAAGCGGCCATCGTCGAGGATCTGCAGCAGCACGTTGAAGACATCGCGGTGTGCCTTCTCGATCTCATCGAGCAGGATGACGCTGTACGGACGGCGGCGCACGGCTTCCGTGAGCTGCCCGCCTTCATCGTAGCCGACGTAGCCCGGAGGCGCGCCGATGAGACGCGATACGCTGTGCTTCTCCATGTACTCCGACATATCGATGCGGATCATGCTGCGCTCATCATCGAAGAGGGCTTCTGCCAGCGTCTTCGCGAGCTCCGTCTTGCCGACGCCCGTCGGGCCGAGGAAGATGAACGAACCGATTGGACGGTTCGGGTCCTTGATGCCGGCACGCGCGCGCAGGATGGCTTCGCTGACGGCCTTGACGGCTTCATCCTGGCCGACGACGCGGTCGTGCAGCACATCTTCAAGATGCAGCAGCTTCTCGCGTTCGCCCGTCAGCATCTTCGTCACAGGGATGCCCGTCCAGCGGCTGACGACCTTGGCAATGTCCTCCTCGCCGACTTCCTCCTTGAGCAGGCGGTCGTCCTTGGATTTGGCCGCGATGATCGCTTCCTCCTCCTTGAGTTTCTTCTGGAGTTCCGGCAGCTTGCCGTACTTGAGTTCCGACATGCGGTTGAGGTCGTACGCACGCTCGGCTGCTTCCATCTCGCTGTTCACACCGTCAATTTCCTTCTTGATGGCGCGCACGCGCAGGATGGCATTCTTTTCCGTCTCCCACTGCTTCTTGAGTTCCGCTTCCTGCTGCTGCAGGTCAGCCTTCTCTTTCGTGATGCGGGAGAGCTTCTGCTGCGAAGCTTCATCCGTCTCCTTCTTGAGTGCCTGCTCCTCAATCTCCAGCTGCATGATCTTGCGGCGGATCTCATCGAGCGGCGCCGGCATGGATTCAATCTCCGTGCGCAGCTTGGCAGCGGCTTCATCGACGAGGTCGATGGCCTTATCCGGCAGGAAACGGTCGGAAATGTAGCGGTCGGAAAGCGTGGCAGCTGCGACGAGCGCCGCATCACGGATGCGCACGCCATGATGAACTTCGTAACGTTCCTTGAGGCCACGCAGGATTGAGATCGTATCCTCTACGCTCGGCTCGCCGACCATGACCGGCTGGAAGCGGCGCTCGAGAGCCGTATCCTTCTCGATGTACTTGCGGTATTCGTTGAGCGTCGTCGCGCCAATGCAGCGCAGCTCGCCGCGCGCCAGCATCGGTTTCAGGAGGTTGCCGGCATCCATGGCGCCTTCCGAGGCACCGGCACCGACGACCGTATGAAGCTCATCGATGAAGAGCAGGATCTGTCCTTCCGACTTGGCGATCTCATTGAGTACGTTCTTCAAGCGTTCCTCGAATTCGCCACGGTACTTCGCACCGGCGATCAGAGAACCCATATCGAGTGAAAACAGCGTCTTGTTCTTGAGGGATTCCGGTACATCGCCCGCCACGATGCGGCGTGCGAGGCCTTCGACGATGGCCGTCTTGCCGACACCCGGCTCACCGATGAGCACCGGGTTGTTTTTCGTCCGGCGCGAAAGGATCTCGATGGTGCGGCGAATCTCCTCGTCGCGGCCGATAACCGGATCGAGCTTGCCGGCACGCGCCGCAGCCGTCAAATCGCGGCCGAATTTCTCGAGGGATTTATAGCCCTCTTCCGGATTATCCGTCGTGACATTCTGTTTGCGGTTCTTCTTGATGGAAGCCTGGATGGCCGATTTCGTCAGATGGAACTGACGGCAGATATCCTGCACCTCGCTGCTGCCGTCCGTCACAAGGCCCAGCAGCAGATGTTCCGTCGAAACGTAATCGTCCTTCATGGATTTAGCATATTCCTCGGCGCGGCCGAGCACGCGGACCATGTCCATGCCCATGCCGAGGCGGTCCGTGCCCTTGACACTCGGGATCTTCGCGAGTTCCTGCTCGAGTCTTGCCTTGAGCATCGGCAGATCTGCCTGGCATTCCTCAAAGATCGTCGCGAGCAGCCCCTCAGGTTCCTTGGCCAGTGCCAGGAGCACATGGGCCGACGTGATTTCCTGATGATATTTCATGGCCGCGATCTGCTGAGCGGATTGCAGGGCCGCCAGCGTCTTGGCTGTGTATTTTTCTTGTCCCATAATCGTATCCTCCATAATCGCTCTGTCTGATTTTCTGATTCTTGCGGAGCGGCTTTCGTCCGTTCCTGAATCTTATTATAGCGCAATAAGTCAAAAAGTCAAATACTTTTTCGACTTTTTGACTTATTTTTTCAAAATTTTTTTGGAGGGCAATTCACAGGCAAAAAGCTCAGGATTTTCGCCAGATGGACACCATCTCTTCCGCTGCCCGGCCGGGATTTTCAGCTCCCGCCACGGCGCTGACCACGAAGAAACCTTCGACGCCTGTCGCCTTGAGTGCAGGCAGATCGCAGGCCTTGACGCCGCCGCCCACGACGACGGGCACCGGGCTGATGCGGTGAAGCTCCGTGAGCTCTTCAAAGCTCCGCGTGATCACGCGCCCATCGGCCCCGCGGCCGCAGTCGCGCTTCGTCGGCGTCTCGTGCAGCGGCCCCGCGCCAAAATAATCGATATCGGATGTATCGGCATGGCGGACGTAATCGAGAAGCTCATTCGTGCGGGCGGAGAGGCCGATGACCGCACGCTCGCCAAGATACTTGCGGCAGACACTCACGGGCACATCGCTCTGCCCCACATGGATGCCATCCACCTTGATGCCCTGCTCACGTGCGGCCAGCACGACATCGAGACGATCATCGACAAGCAAGGCCACCGCGTCCTCCTTGTGGAGCTCCTGCAGCACGCAAGCCGTCTCGCCACACAGCTTTATGAGCTCCCTTGCCGATGCCGTCTTGGAACGCAGCTGCAGGCACGTAAAGCCGTGGCTGACCGCCGCGCGGATAACCTCTGGCACCGGCCGCCCGAGTGTGTTCTCCGGCCCCACGACAAAATACGCAGAGATATCGAGTCGTTCACGCATATTCACTTCGCATCGCTTCCTTCCTGATTTTCCTGATTCACCTGATTTGCCTGGTTCGTCTTTGCCATGGCAATCTTTTTCTCCATGCGTTCCAGCTTGCCATGCATCATATCCCGATAACCCGGACGGATGTCCGCCTTCAGGACCACCTCCGTGCGGATACCGCGGTCGGCCAGCACCATCGTGGCCTTCTTCACCACGGCCATCACCTCATCCCATTCGCCTTCAATTTCCGTGAACATCGAATTGGTGCGGTTCGGCAGTCCCGATTCCCGAATAACCTGCACGACCTCGCCGACATAAGACGACATTTCCTCACCGGTTCCACACGGAGCAATGGCCACCGCAATCAGCGCATTCATCGTAAAGCCCCCTTTTCATGTCATCGATTCATATCATATAGAACGGATTGTCCGCGACCTCCTCGGGCTTCGCCTGATAGAGCTCATCAAGAAAATAAGCGGCGAAAGTGCCCGGTCCGCCGGCACGCTGTTCGGCTTTCTTCCCGGCGAAATTGTACGCCTGCACAGCCGCCAGCGCCGCGAAAAACGGCGTGGTCACAGCGGCGTAGACGGCTGCCACGCCGCCAAGGGAACAGCCGGCACCCGTGACCTTCGTGAAAAGCTCTGAGCCGCCCTCGCTCATGACCGTTGTCGTGCCGTCCGTCACGAGATCGAGGGGGCCAGACACGGCCGTGGCACCGCCTGTGAAGCGGGCCAGCGATTCGGCCGCCAGCTTCGCCTCGCGCACGCTGTCCGTCGCATCGACGCCGCGCACGCCGTCAGCCGCCATGCCCGAATCGAGCTGCCAGAGATTCGCGAGCGCAATGATCTCCGACGCATTGCCGCGCACGATGGCCGGTGGCGTCTGGCGGAACGCAAGCAAAAGATCCCGCCGCATGCCGCCGAGTCCGATGCCAACGGGGTCGAGCACCCAGGGATGATGATGATCAGCCAGGCTGTGCGCCGTCAGCGGCAGCGTCTTCTCGTAGATGGGCAGCAGCGTCCCCATGTTGATGTACATGGCACTACCGAGAGCCGCCATGCCCGTCCCTTCATCGGGCAGATAGACCATGGCGGCTGAACCGCCGGCCGCCAGCTGCGCATTCGCCACGAAATTGATTGTCACTGAATTCGTGATGGATGGCACGAGCGGCGTCGTCTCCTTCGCCTTGCGGACGGCCAGGAGAACGCCCTGCTTGATTTC
This sequence comes from Mitsuokella sp. AF33-22, assembly GCF_003475755.1. Lineage (NCBI taxonomy): Bacteria > Bacillati > Bacillota > Negativicutes > Selenomonadales > Selenomonadaceae > Mitsuokella > Mitsuokella sp. AF33-22. The sequence goes on from NZ_QRQA01000012.1 coordinate 29,204, forward strand.
TTCCAGTTCCATATCTATCACCCTTGCCTTTCTTTCTCCAGGAGCCCCGGCGTCAAAAAGAGCCCGCCTGCCGGCGAGCTCCGAATGTCTTTGCTCCCTTCGCGAGTCTTGACTCCACAGGTTCTAAGGGTCAGGCCATGCCTTCTCAACACCGAGGTGTCCCCCTGCAAATAATCGATATGCGATTTTACTTGACGTCTGCCTTCTTGCCGGCAGGCGCGGCGTTTGCATTGGCCGTGCCGGCCTTGATATCACGCGCACTGGCCAGGATCTCAGCGGGGACCTGCACATCCTCGAGCTCGTTGAAGTCACGGCCCTTGAGGCTCAATTCCACCGTGCTGTTTTCGAGAACCTTGCGGTACGAATCCTTATCCTCGCGCGTCATATCGCTGCGCTTCAGATAGATAAGCCCCGCCTTGCGGATGGGCTCCGTCAGATTGGCGTGGAAATCCGTCAGCGTGTTCTTCTCCTCATCGATGGTCACCGTATACGTGAAATCCGGCACATTCTTAAGGATTGACTCCAGCGTTTTCTGCATGTCGGCATTGGCGAGGTTCGGGTGCTCATTCTCGAGATAAAGCTTGCCGAGGGCCTTGCCATCCACCGTCACGAGGTACGTCTGTGCCGCTCCTTCCTTCACGCCGAACTGCACATCCTTCGCAAAATCCATGAAGCCGTTGCGGAAAGCCGCCGTCCAGAACTCGTTGACCGTCTTGTCCATTGGCTGGCGCTTCGTCACGGATTTCTCCCATTCGCCATGACCGAGACGGCAGTAAAAGGCCGTGGCCTGCTCCGACTCGCGGATGTAGTAGGCGAGATCGCGCTCAAATTCCGGCGCGCCCGGCAGCGAAAAACCGATGGCCATCTGCCCCTTTGCGCGCGTGTACGGCTCGGATACAAATGAGATGCCGCTCGTAAGCGTGGCACTGCCCTTCGGCGTCGTCGCCACCAGCGACAAATCATACGTCCCGTTCTTGACTTCTGCCAATTGATCGAAAGCCTTATCCAGCGAAGCCCTGGCATCGAGCGGCACCACCGTTTCGGCAGGCGCTGCTGCCGGTGCTGACGGTTCAGCCGTTGCCACGGGTTCTGCAGCTGCAGGTGCCATCGAGGCTTCCCCATAGGGAGCCAGCCACAGGGACAGTGCCAGCAAAGCAGCGGCCATCCCCTTTCTCTTGGACATCATAAGGCATCTTCCTCCTCCCGGTTCCAGTCAGCGGCCATCATGCAGACAGGCAGCAGCTGGAATAGTCTTCCCCATTACGGGATGTTTCTTTATGTTATTCCCCGGTACCGGGCAAAAATCCTGCTTGCTGCACATGATTTCTAAAAGAAACCCAAACGATTTCCAGGAGGTGCTAAAAAAGTGCTTAGATATTCAGGAAAGATGCGCAAGGAAGTTCTGCATCATCGTCTTCCCCGTCGGCGTCAGGATGGATTCCGGATGGAACTGGATGCCCTCGATGTCCATCTCCTTGTGGCGCACGCCCATGATTGTGCCATCGTGCAGCTCACTCGTGACTTCGAGGCAGTCGGGCAGCGTCGCACGGTCGATGATCAGTGAATGATAGCGGCCGACCTCGATATCCTGTGGCAGGCCGGCATAGAGCCCCTTGCCGTTGTGATGCAGCGGCGATACCTTGCCGTGAATAATCTCGCCCGCACGCACGACCTTGCCGCCGAAGACCTCGCCGATGGCCTGATGGCCAAGGCAGATACCGAGAATTGGCACCTCGCCGCCGAGCTCGCGGATCACATCCTCGCTGATGCCGGCGTCCTTCGGCACGCCGGGCCCCGGCGAGATGACAATGCCCTCGTAGCCGCGACGCCGAACCTCCTCCACTGTCGTCTTGTCGTGGCGGATGACCTCGACCTCGGCCCCGAGCTCCGACAGGAGCTGGTAAACGTTGTACGTAAAGGAGTCGTAGTTATCTAAAAGCAACAACATCGTTTTCCACCTCCTCTACGACCTCAAACAACGCCTTTGATTTCTGCAGGATTTCCTGGTATTCCTTTTCAGGAACGGAGTCGGCGACGATGCCGGCTCCCGACTGGATGATGGCGGTGTCGTCGTTCTCGATGCGCATCGTGCGCAGCGTGATGCACATATCCATGTTGCCGCAGAAATCCATGTAGCCGACCGTACCCGAATACGAATTGCGCGGCACGGGCTCGAGCTCATGGATGATCTCCATGGCGCGCAGCTTCGGCGCGCCGCTGACCGTCCCCGCGGGGAACGTCGCCTTGAGCACATCCATCGGCGTATACCCCTGCTTGAGCTTGCCGACGACCTCCGACACCATGTGCATGACATGGCTGAAATACTCGACCTGACGCAGCTTCGTCACGCGCACGCTGCCCGGCTCGCTGATGCGGCCGATATCGTTGCGTGCGAGATCGACGAGCATCGAGTGCTCCGCACACTCCTTGACATCCTTCTGCAGGCCCTCCGCGAGCGTCTTGTCCTCCTGCGGATTCCTGCCGCGACGGCGCGTGCCGGCAATCGGGTACGTGTAGACCGTATCGCCCGATACCTTGACGAGCATCTCCGGCGAAGCGCCGACGAGCTTCACGCGGCCGAAATTGAAATAGAACATGTACGGCGAGGGATTGACCTGACGCAGCCGGCGATAGAAGTCAAAGCAGGGCTTCGTAATCTTCTCGCGGAACTGGCGCGACGGCACAACCTGGAAGATATCACCCGCGAAGATATGCTCCTTGGCCTTGCGGATGGCTGCAAGGAAATCCTCGGGGGCCTGGCCGAATTTCTTGAGGAAGTCAACCTTTTCCCGGCGTTTAGCCGCTTTTTTCTCCTGTTTCGGCAGCGGCGCCGAGAGCCGTTCTTCAAGGGATGCGATCTTGGCGGCGACAGCATCGTACGCTTCGTCGATGTCGCGTCCATCGACATCGGCCAGGCAGACGAGCCTGGCGCGGTTGCGCAGTGCGTCGTAGACGACGAGCACACGGCAGATTATGAACTGCCCCAAAAGTTCTTCCTCGCCTAAATCCATGCCGCGCACGCGGTCAAACGTCGCGACGATATCGTAGTTGAGATAGCCGACCATGCCGCCGTTGGCGAGCGGCAGCGACGGATCTTCGACAGCCGGACGGAAATTCTTCATGTACGCCTTGATGGTGTCGACGGGCGCGCCGTCGATGCACTTCATCAGGTCATTCTCCTTGATCATCAGCTTGTTGCAAAAGACCTGCAGCCGGGCAAACGGTTCGGCACCGATAAAGGAATAGCGGCCGAACTGCTGATGCGTCGTATCGACGGATTCGAGGATAAAGCCCTTCTTTTCGCCGACAAGCTTGTAATAAACGGATACTGGCGTATCCATATCCATGTTGATCTCTTTGGTGACGGCGATGAGATTCGTCTCCGCCGCGAGCTTATGGAACGCCTCCCGTGATGGTTTCAGCTCCATGATGACCCCTTCCTTTCAGGCTTTCCGGGCGTATGCCTTATCGAGTGCCGCACGCATGTCGCGGATGAGCTGCACGGCTTCCTCCATCTTGCCGTCGAGCAGGCGCTTGACGACGGCACTGCCGACAATCACGGCATCGCTCTTGGCGGCAGCCTCGACGGCCGCTTCCGGTGAACCGATGCCGAAGCCGACAGCCAGCGGCGTGTCTGTAAACCGGCGGGCCTTCTCACAGACCTTGCCGATCGTCGAATAATTGATTTTCTTGACACCCGTGACGCCGTTGTTCGAAACGCAGTAGATGAAGCCCGTCGCGCCCTTGCATGTCTCTGCCATGCGCGCTTCCGTCGTGCCCGGCGTGATGAACTCAGCCAGATGGAAGTCATGCGCCGCGCAGATTCTGCGCATTTCGCCCGACTCCTCGTGCGGCACATCGGGAACGATGACGCCGTCCATTCCCGCAGCCTTGAAATCCGTGACGAATTTCTCAAAGCCGTAATGGTACATGTTGTTGATGTAACCCATGCCGATCAGCGGGATATCCGAGAACGTGCGGATCTTGCGGACAATCTCGAGTTCCTTCTTGAGCGTCATGCCGTTCCTGAGAGCCACAACCGAAGCCGTCTGGATGACGGGACCGTCGGCCATCGGATCGGAGAACGGCAGGCCGAGCTCGATGACATCGGCGCCGGCGGCCTCCGCCTGCTTCACAGCCTCAATGGTCGTTTCGATATCCGGTGCGCCAGCCGTGATATAGATGAAGATTCCTTTTTTGCCGGCTGCCTTGAGAGCGGCCATTTTTTTATCCAAACGCGTGCTCATTACTCTATCTCCTCCCCGAGAACCTTTGCTACCATCTGTACGTCCTTGTCGCCGCGGCCCGAGAGCGTGACGACAACCGTCTCATCCGGGCTCGTCGTCGGCATCAGCTTCTCGAGATACGCGAGTGCATGCGAACTCTCCATTGCCGGGATGATGCCCTCGACCTTCGAGAGGCGCTGGAACGCATCGAGTGCTTCCTGGTCCGTGACGGATACGTACTTGACGATGCCGGCATCCTTATAATAGGAATGTTCCGGTCCGACACCCGGATAATCCAGGCCTGCCGAGATGGAGTATGCCTCGACGACCTGGCCGTCCGGATCCTGCAGCAGGTAACTGAAGGCACCGTGCAGGATGCCCGGCTCGCCGGCCCCCGACAGCGTCTTGGCATTGTCGGTCGGCGCTTCGCCGCGGCCGCCGGCCTCGACACCGAATTTCTTGACGGACGCGTCGTTGCGGAAGTCGTAGAACGTGCCAATGGCATTGCTGCCGCCGCCGACGCAGGCGATGAGGTAGTTCGGCAGGCCGCCAATCTTCTCCATCATCTGCGCGCGAATCTCCTCGCCAATGACCTTCTGGAAGTCGCGCACGATCGTCGGATACGGATGCGGGCCGACGGCAGAACCGATGATGTAATGCGTATCCGTGATATTCGTCGCCCAGTAGCGAATAGCCTCACTCGTCGCATCCTTGAGCGTTCCTGTACCGGAGGAAACCGGGATGACCTTGGCGCCGAGCAACTTCATGCGGAAGACATTGAGCTTCTGGCGTTCCACATCGAGCGCGCCCATGAATACATGGCACTCCATGCCGAAAAGTGCGGCGACCGTGGCCGAAGCGACGCCATGCTGGCCGGCGCCCGTCTCTGCGACGATGCGCTTCTTGCCCATGCGCTTGGCGAGCAGTGCCTGGCCGAGCGCATTGTTGATCTTGTGCGCGCCCGTGTGCAGGAGATCCTCACGCTTGAGGAAAATCTTCGCGCGGCCATAATGCTTCGTGAGCTTCTCGGCGTAATAAAGATTCGTCGGGCGGCCGGCGTATTCGCGCAGGTAGCTCTTGAATTCCTCTTGGAACTCCGGATCATCCTTGTATTTTGCATAAGCGGCCTCCAGCTCGTTGAGGGCCGGCATTACGATTTCCGGGACATACTGTCCGCCATAAGCTCCAAATCTGCCTTTCGTATTCATGTATATCTTCCTTTCCATTCTTGCTATCTGTTTTATGCACGGGCCTTGACACCGGCAAAGGCCCGCGTCTGCGCGGCGACATCATCGGCCCGCACGAGGCCTTCCCCGACGAGGATGCCCTGGCAGCCCGCATCGGCCAGCCGCTGGGCATCATCCAGCGTGAAGATGCCGCTCTCGCTGATGAGCGTCCGCTCGCAGTCCGCATACGGCAGGAGCTCCATCGTCTGCTCGATCGACGTCGTAAAGCTCACGAGGTTGCGGTTGTTGATGCCGATGAACTCAGCCGGCGTCGCGAGCGCTGCCTCCATATCACGGCGGTCATGAACCTCGACGAGTGCATCCATGCCGAGGCTCCAGGTCGTGTAGAGGAAGGACTTGAGCTGCTCCGGCGTCAGGATGCGCGCGATGAGCAGGACGGCGTCGGCGCCGAGCATCCTGGCCTCGTAAATCTGATACGGGTCGATGATGAAATCTTTCCGCAGAAGCGGCAGCTTCACCTCACCGCGGACCTTGCGGAAATCCTCATTACAGCCAAGAAAATGCGGATCCGTATGTACCGAGAGCATCGCGGCACCGTTGTTCTCGTAGATATGTGCGAGCTCCTCCACCGTGTACCTCCGGCACAGGCGGCCCTTGGCCGGGCTCTGCAGCTTGCACTCGGCAATGAGGTTCCACGGCTTCGCCTTGAACACCTGCGCCATGCGGAAGGACGCCGGCGAGAGGCCCCGTTTCACCTCCGCAAGCGGCAGCTCCTGCTTGGCCGCCGCCACGATATCGCGTTTCTTCGCCACGATCTCAGCTAATATATCCCGCAATGTCAATTCCTCCCATTCCATGCTGCTACCTTCTGCATGAAGGAGCGTATCTTGTCGACTGATTTCTCTTTGTGCACCTCGAGGCTGCCCGAGACATCGACGCCGTATGGCTGGAAAATCTCCGCCGCCTCGGCGACATTTGCCTCGCTGATGCCGCCGGCTATCAGTACCGGCTTCTCGACGGCCCGAATCTCCGCGGCGGCACGCTGCCAGTCAAAGGACTCACCCGTGCCGCCCGCCTGTCCCGGCCGGTATGCATCGACGAGGATGAACTCCGCCGGGAAATCATTGGCGGCCGCGGCCGAGAAACCGTCGCCGTACCGGTAAGCCTTGATGACGGGCCGGTTCAGCCGCCTGGCGTACGCTGCATCCTCGTGGCCGTGCAGCTGGATGTAATCGAGCCCGGCCTCATCCGCCGCCGCACAGACCTTTGCAGGCTCTTCATCGACAAAGACCCCGACCTTCCTGGCCCAATGAACCGTGCGTCCGATGACGGCAGCCTCAGCAGGCGTCACGAAGCGGTGACTGCCCGGCCAGAAGATGAAACCGATGAAATCCGCCCCCGCCTCATCGGCAGCCCTTGCTGCCGCCTCTGTCTTCATGCCGCATAATTTTGCTCGAAGCATCCTGCCATCTCCTCATCTGTATCCCATAAACATAAAAAACCCCGCCTGGCAGATTCGTTTTCTGCCTGACGGGGCGAATATTCGTTTCGCGGTGCCACCCGAATTCAACAGCAGCCATTGCTGTTCTTCTCATCCGGTACGGGAACAAGGTCCGATACCGTAGCCCGATAACGGGGGCAGCCGTCCCAGCCTACTTCCTCACAGGTTCGGTGGGCTCTCGCAGGACCATTCACACGGCATATCGCGCCGGACCTTGCACCAGCCGCCAGCTCGCTGAAGGGATAGAGACCATGCTACTATTTCCTGTTCGATGATTTCATCTGTAACACTGTTAACTTGTCGATGGGTCTTATATTACACGCATCTTTTTGCCTTGTCAAGGGTTTATTCACAAAAATCCTGCATATCTCCGTCCATAATACCAGGATAATGACCATCATCATCCATGCGGTGCGGACCTCTGTTCCACATTCGCGGACGAACAGCCGATTCATCCACGCCAAGCTGCTTGGCCACATCCGACCACGTGTTGTTGATCTTCTTATAGGACAGAACCTTCCGGACATCCTTGTCTGCCGCCTTGGCCAGACGGCCGGCCATGTCGATATCCTGCGGATGGTAGCCATCCTTCAGCAGTGCAACGACGGTATCCGGATCGACATTGCCCTGCTGGCTGATGCGCTTGGCCGTCATCTCATCGCGCTCGGCCAGAACCTGATCATGGGTGACGCCGAGCTTTGCACCGATATCACGCCAATCGGCGTCGCCGGTCTTCATCGCCATGACATCGGCAAAGGACTTGCCGCTGAGCTTGGCCAGCATGGCGGCCTGACCGATATCGCGGAAATCCTTCTTGTCCTCGATGGCCGTCTGGACCTGACTCTCGCTGACGCAAAACTCCTCAGCAATGCGTTTTGCCATATCCGCCGTATCCATCTGACCTCCGCCGCGCGGCCCCATTACCTGCGTGGCAGCATACGAATGAGCTGCCCCGGACTGCGTCGAAAGCAGCCCCACGCCGCCAGCCGTCAGGATTGCACCGGCCAGCATGCCGGCTATCATTTTCTTCTTGAGCGAATTCATTTCATCATCGCCTTTCTATTGCATCATTATCCGTAAAATCAGAAATATCCATAACATTTTTGTTATGGATACAGTATAGGTGTTCGGCTTTAACTTGTCTTTAGCAACGAGTTAGAAATACATTGTATTTCTTTCCAGTCAAATTTCAAAAAAACAAGGAAAAAACCGTACCGATGTCGTATAATAATAAATACAGGTTATTACAGAAAGAGGTGACTAGGATGACTGAACAGGAAATCGAGAAACTCGTCCAGGATAAGCTCAGCGAAGCTTACAAGGAAAACGAGCCGCCGAAGAAGTTCTTCCTCACGGAGAACGGCCGCGGCGTCGTCGATGGCGGTGACATGTACAACGCTGTCGTAGAGGACGTGCTCCGCATCGTGCAGAAAGCCATGACGGAGACGCTCAAGGAAGCGCTGAAAAAATAAGCTCGTAATAAAAAATCCGGCAGGGAATTTCCCCGCCGGATTTTTTATTGCCGCATTCCAATTATTGTAAAGCCAAGTGCTCTTCCCGGATGGTCAGGACCTGCTCAAAGAGATAGGCCATGAGCCGCTTGCGGCCCGACACCTTGTAGCGCGCACAAATCTCATTGATATGGTAGCGCACGGTGCGCTCCGTGATGCCGAGCGCCGCCGCAATCTGCGGATACGTCTTGCCCTGTACCATATGAAAGAGAATCTGGTTCTGCCGTTTCGTCAGCTCCTTGATCTCCTGGAATTTATTCTGGTGCAGGAGCTCCGTCATGTATTCGAAATTGCGCCGTCCGATCTTCGCCGGGAAGGCTTCCTCATTGTGCATGAACGACCAGGGATTCGAGGTGTGGATGTGGCTGATAAAACACCTGCCTTCCTCATCCTGCCGCACGACGAACGTCACTCGCTGCCATTCGCTCAGGACCTGTCCCGTTTCCAGCGTGACATTGAGCAGATATTCGCAGATGACCAGACAGACATCGCATGCGAGCAATTGCGCCTCATAGACCTCATCCTGTATCTCGATGGACGGCACGGCCCTTTCCCGGCGCTGCTCCGCAAGATAATGACAGGCCGTGCGCAGCGTGCAGAAGACCTCTGCCTTCCCTGCGCCAATCCAGCTGAAGCCATGCGGGTCCGCTGCGGACAGGATATCCTCCACCGATTTCTTCTTTTCATAAAAGTCATGTGTCAGGTTGCGGGCCATAACCTTCGCCTGTTTCTTAAAGCATTCTTGATCTGTGAACATGGCAAAAATCCTCCATTTCCCAGGTTCTGCTTTTATCACAATAACATTATAATAAATTTGAAATTTCACGTCCCTGTCACAACTGACAGGTACGCGACAGGGATAAAAGAAAAACCAGCCGTATCATAACAACTGGTTTCGTATGCCCCGTCACCTGGAGGCTGTCTTTATTTCTTTGTCATGCTGCTGCCAGCGAATGCTGGCTTTTCGTCCGCCGAGGAAGAGTGCTCAAAGAGGTACGCCATGAGCTGCTTGCGCCCCGCCACATGATAGCGGTTGCAGATCTCCGTGATGTGATAGCGCACCGTGCGTTCCTTGATGCCCAGAATCTCGGCAATCTGTGCATACGTCTTGCCCTGCATCATCTGGAAGAGAATCTGGTTCTGACGCTTCGTCAGCTCCTTGATTTCCTTGAATTTCTGTTTCTGCATGAGCTCTTCCATGTATTCATAATTGCGCCGGCCAATTTTCGTCGGGAAATATTCGTCATGCCGCATGATAGCCCAGGGATTTGACGTATGAATATGACAGATCCACATCCTGCCGCTTTCATCCTGACGCACGACGAACGTCACGCGCTGATGCTCACTGATGATCTGCTCCGTCTGCGGCGGTGTCTCCACGATGTATTCGCAGATGACCACGCAGACTTCCGGCGTCAGGAGCTGCGCCACATATCGTTCCTCACGGATGTCAAGCATCGGCACCGCCATCTTGCGGCGCTGTTCGGCGAAATACCGCTTGGCGGATTTTAAATCGTAAAAAATTTCATGCTCCGCCGAACCGATCCAGCTGAAGCCGTGCGGATCAACCTGTTCCAGGAGCTCCTCAATGGTCTTGCGCTTTTCATAAAAATCGTGATTGATGTTACGGGCCAGGATTTCAACCTGCCCTTTGAAATTCTCTGCATCCATGAACATGATTCGCGCCTCCATTTCCAGTGCCTGCGGGGGATATCACACAAAAGATGTCACACAAAAATCACGCTGTGATGCTCTCAATCCAAATGCAGGTAAACAATAAAGCAAAGATAAGATTCATTTGCTTTTAGGATAGCACGGATTTGAATCTCCTGTATGAAAATAGCACCAAACGGTCATTTTTTGTCACGAAATGCAAAATCTGCCTGCAGGCTGCCACGAAGACAGCAAAAGCCCCGCCGAAAAACGGTGGGGCTGATGCTTAATCATATTGTTCCAGGAAGCTGTGTTCTTTGCCGGCCTGCTTGTACTTCAGGACCGTGTCGAGATTGACATTCTCAAGGGCATGGAAGATATTGCCGGGAACCTGGCGGTTCGTCTCCGCGAGCTTCGTGATGAGCTTCTTGACTTCGAGGCGCTTGGAGTCCGTCGTGCCATCCGTGTGGCAGGTCGAACACGTCTCAGTGAACTTGCAGGCGCACTGGATGAAGTAGAGGCCATTGTCGTCGCGCCAGCGCTTGATATCTGCCTCATGGATGTAGTAGAGCGGCCGGATGAGCTCCATGCCCGGGCAGCTCGTGCTCCTGACCTTTGGCATCATCGTGCGGATGGCGCCGGAGTAGAGCATGCTCATGAGGTTCGTCTCGATCACATCGTCGAAGTGATGGCCGAGTGCGATCTTATTGCAGCCGAGCGCGCGGGCCTTGCGGTAGAGATAGCCGCGGCGCATCTTGGCGCAGAGGTAGCACGGAGATTCCTCCACATGGAAGACCGACTCGAAGATATCCGTCGAGAAGAAGGTCAGCGGCACATGCAGCAGCTTGGCATTCTCCTCGATGATGCGGCGGTTCATCTCGTTGTAGCCGGGATCCATACAGAGAAAGACGAGCTCGAACGGGAACTTGTTGTGACGCTTGAGGTTCTGGAAGAGCTTCGCCATGAGCATCGAGTCCTTGCCGCCCGAGATGCAGACCGCAATCTTGTCGCCCGGGCACACGAGCTCGAATTTGCAGATGGCCTCGACGAATTTGCTGGATATCTTGCTCTTGAACTTCTTGCGCAGAGAGCCTTCGATACGCTTGAGGCGCTCCTCGTCCTCCGCCGCCTCGGCCGTCTCACGTTCCAGTTTCCGCTGCAGCCAGAGGGCATAGCCGCCCTGCAGGGAAACAGCCGTATAGCCCTGCTGGCAAAGATTCTGCGCGAGGCCAAGGCTGATCTTGCCCCACATGCAGATGCAGACGATGAGTTTTTCCTCCGGCAGATCGTATCCCCCCTGCTGCAATTCCAAGGGATTCAGATTCTGCGCCCCCGGCAGCGAGCCACGCTCAAACGCCACTTCGTCGCGAATGTCCACGAGGCAGACCTCATCCGGACTAAGTGCCGCCAGTTCTTCCACGGTAATTTCCTGTTTCTTCTTCCAATCGTCCATAAAAATGGTCATATCCTGTATGTTCTTCCTTTTCCTTTATTCCCTGTATCAATCAAAATCAAAGTCTGTGACAATCTGGTCCTCTTTGCGCTTCTTGGCCAGGTACATGTAGTGGTCAGCGCGCGCAACGATGGTGTGGATGGTATCGTCTTCACGAACGACAGTGATGCCGATTGCCGCACGGCAGGATATCGCCTGTCCGTTTTCCGTTACCTCACAGTCGCTCGCAATCTTCAGGAAACGTTGCGCCGCCCCCTTGATGTCATCCGGCTGCTTCAGGTGCAGCAGCCCCACGAACTCGTCGCCGCCCCAGCGGCAGAACCGGTCGGCTTTCCTGCCATACTGCCGCAGGGCAATCCCGAACGCGCGAAGGAGTTCGTCCCCCACCGCATGGCCGTATGTATTATTGATGTCATGAAAATTGTTGACATCGGCAAAGAGCACGGCAAAAGGCTGCGCCGTCCGCCGATAGATTTCCAGCGCCTCATCCAGACAGACTTCCATGAATTTCCGTCCGGGCAGACATGTGAGCGGATCCCGCGTCGCTGTCTCATAGATGGCCTTTACCAGCCCCTGGTCGTAATTTTCCTCTGTCAGCGGGACAAAGAATGAAACGAGTTCCCGGACCGTTCCCGCCTCATCCTTCAGCGGCACCAGCGTATTGCGCAGCAGGACGTCCCTGCCATCCTTGCGCCGCATGAACATCTCCAGCGTCCGGGGCTTGCCCGTCGCATAGGCAATGATTGCCGGACAGTGCGAGCCGATACGGCTGCTGTCCGTGAAGGAACAGCCAAGCGGCATATCCACGCAGCGCCTGCCCTGCATCTCTTCCGCCGAGAAGCCCAGGAGCCGCTCCGCCGCAGGATTCCAGTACAGCACCGTATGGTCCGGCCGCAGCACGTAGCAGCCGATTGGCATGGCATCCATCAACGTCCTCAGCATCCGGTTTCCGTCTGCAAAGCCTCCTGCTACACCCTGCAGCATATCCACGCGTCCATCCACGCCTCCCGGCTCCCGTTTATGTTTCCCTGAAAAATTCCCCGAAATATTGCTCATGACAATGCCTTTCTGCACATTCGTTCAATCTATCTCTATTCTACTAGGATTCCAGATGATTGACAACATAGCAAAAAATCCCACCGGCCAATGACCGATGGGATCTTGTATGTTCGTATAAAACGAGCGATTGCTTCGAGAACTGGATAACGCCGAAAATCCTTCATGTATAGGACGTCACCAGTCTTTTTGTATATTGTGCGTATAGTTCATCGGGTCAGCCACAGTGTGATAGCTGTCGTTAATGCTCCTTCTTCAGCGCCTTCTCCAAGATGATTTACAACGCAAAAATTACCACAGCACAATCTTGTTACCACATGCAAACGAATCTGTCGAACTTGTACGCAAATCTCAGTCAAATAGTTTGATTGGTATCCATCAATATACAACGCTCTCGCCATCGGCTGGCATATCGTAATTCACGACGCCACGAGAAGCCAGGCGGCCGCGCATCACATGGCGAGTGATGGATGCATGGGGAACGTTATCCATATGCGTGATATAGAGTCTGGCATCAGGAGCTGCAAGCGACACATTCCAGACATCTTCATCCCCCATGATCAGACGGCCATTCTCGAGAGTCTCCGCTGCACAGGCATTGAGGGCGATTACTCCTGGTCGGAATTTCTCAATGGTTGCAGCGACTTCCTCATACCAGATGGTATCGCCAGCAAGATAGAATGTCTTTTCGTCTTTTGCTTCAAAGAGGACGCCCATGGCATTCCCGCAGGGGAGGTAGGTGCCGTGGAGAGCGGGAACCTGACGGATGCTGGCATCTCCTATTTTCATCCATTCTTTCGGAAGGATGGTGATCTCCTGAAATCCAGATTTCTTCAGGACAACCGCATCTTCTTCGTTCTGGCAGAGAATGGGTACAGCCTTATCGAGTGGGGCGCCTACAGTACCGTCGGCGAAAGAAATGTCAATGTGGTCCGGATGGAGGTGCGTGACGATGACGCAGTCGACATCTTCCAGGATTTCTTCTGTAGACATGGGAAGGTCATAGAACGGCATCGGCAGATGCTCCTTCACCTGGTCAGGGATATGGTAGGGATGCCCGGGCACGTCGGCGAAAGTGAACATGTGGCTCGGGGAAAGCCAGGGATCGATGAGAAACGTCTTACCGGCATATACTAAGCGGTTAGTCGCGTTGCGGATCTGTGTGATTTTCATAGTATGCAAAACCTCCTCGTTCTTTATATGCCTCATTATAGCGGAGTCATGACACAGGGAAAAGAAGATAAAGAGATGATTGAAGCAACTATATAGTTGCGCTATAATGAACACAGGAGGTGCTCTATGAATCAGAAACAGCTTCAGTATTTCGTAACCGTCTATCAGACACAGAACATAAAGACAGCCGCAGACAGGCTATTTGTCTCAAGGCAAGGCGTGAGCAAGGTAATCCGTCTGCTTGAGGAAGAGCTGGGGCAGCCGCTTTTTGTACGCAGCATAAAAGGAGTCATGCCAACAGACTACGCAACAATCCTGCTGCCTCATGCAAAACGTCTCCTAGAGGAATACGACGCCATATGCGGCCTCCACACGCTCGCGGCGCAGTCAAAAAGTGTGGTTACCATTCATGCACTCGACCATGTGCTCGCCTATCTTGGTGCGCCCCTGATCAACGACTTCCATGAGGCGTATCCTTCCATCATTCTCAGCATCGTAGATACGACAGATGCCATGGCTCTAGCCGCATTGACGGCGCAGCAATGCAACTTTGCCATCGTAACGGGGCCGCTGGACGAGACGCGTTTTGAGGGAATCCCCCTCTTTTTCAGCAATTACAGTGTACGGATGCACAAATCACATCCTCTGGCGAAAAAACCGTTTCTGACCTATGACGACCTGGACGGTCAGACCATCATCAGCAAAGGCCGTGCCTATGACTGCTTCCGCCACAATATCGACCAGCACATCCTCGTGCCCGGCCGACAGATCCACATCCTTGCGGAAACGGCTGATGAAAGCATCATCCGCGCGTTTCTCCTTGAAAACAAGGCCATCAACATCGGCTACGACTATGCGGATGCCCTATACCCACATCCAGATATCGTGAGCCGAAGACTGAAAGCAGAAAATGGCGGGCAGATGATCTATCTCGTAGCAAACCTGCAGGTCCGCACGACAAAGGCAAGCCGCCTTTTCCGTGACTTTCTTTTAGAGTGGATACATAAAAAAAATCCCACCAGCTGATGCTGATGGAATCTTGTGTGCTCGTGTAAAGCGAGTGATCAACGCTTCGAGAACTGGATGACGCTGAAAAGCCCTTATTTTGATGCGCAGCATCTCGATCAGGCTGTCCTGTGTCTTGCGATTGCCGAGGTATAGCATGACGACATTCAAGAGATTGTACTGCCACTGCTCTGCGCGATACTACAATACCCTTACAAGCTCGTCATTACTCCTACGCTGCGCGTGCTGAGGGGCAGCCTTTGCTCCTGCCGCGACGTAGCCAATAGGCAACAACAGCAAAGGCACTTCATTCAGTTCCAGCTGGAAGGCATCCGCCGTCTTCGTCACCGGGAAAAAGTTCACCCAGCAGGACCCGATACCAAGTTCCCAGGCTTCCAGCATCATGTGGGTGGCAACGATGCTGGCATCCTGCTCTCCGGCCCGGATGCTGTGTTCAAAAGGGTTGACCCATTCTTCGTCCTTGCGCACCGTCACCATCAGCACCACCGGCGCATTGAAGGCGCAACGCGTGAGGCCCCGGATTTTCTCCAGTGCTTCCGCGCTCTGCAGCACATACACCCGATAAGGCTGGTAGTTATGCCCCGTCGGAGCAATGCGCCCGGCTTCCAGGATAGCATCCAACTTTTCCTTCTCAATGGGCTTGTCGCTGAATTTCCGTACCGAATATCTAGACTTAGCCAAATCCATAAATGCCATGTTCATCAACCTCCTATTCATTATCTATCCTAACTTAGTTTCACTCAATCATCAAGTCTTATCTGTCGATCATAGTTTTCGATCCAGTCCTGACTTCTATGGTCGAATGTCCGAATATCGATATGATCGCCATAAATATACAGCGAATTCGTCCAGATATATTTCCTGTCCATATCGCTATTGTGTATATTCATGATCCGCGAGCCATACATATTGATTTCTGGAGCCGCAAAGCTGTCATTTGTAGCCGGTGTATGCGTATGTCCCGAAATCCAGAGACGCACTTGCGGATTGGAGATGAGCAAATCATGCAGCTCATTGACCGGTTGAGCCACGGTCGATTTCTTGTTCACCGAGTTGTTATAGTTCAGCAACGTCCCCATGAGTGGTCCATGGAAGAATATCAGCGTAGATTGCGGGTGCTCTGTCAAATCGTTCTTTAGCCAGGCGAACTGTTCAGCACTTATCTGCGTAGGCAATGGCCCCTCTGTCGCCAAGAATATCAGATGACATCCGCCAAGCTCAAGACTGTAATAGGGTTTCGAAAGTTGCCAGAACTCGCAGAAATGCTGCAACTTGCGCCGCCTGGATTCGGCATCACCTTTCACGAGCTTGCCGTTCTCATTCGGTTCATCCTCATACAGAATCTCATGATTGCCATCGATGACGTACAGTGGCACCTTGACACTTGAAAAATACTGACGAATGAAATCATACTCACTCGGGATACTATAGCGGGCCACGATATCGCCCACAACCGCTATGCTATCGACATCCGGCCAGGAATTTATATCGGCTATGGCGTGCAGTTTAGCCGCTACGATAGCCTGACGCTTCGCTTTGTCCGGATGCTTCTCCACGCGCACCGGCAGATGTGGATCACCGAGCACAACGAGACGTTTATAGGCACGCTCGTTCCCCCACACTGGCATCCAAGATTGCCACGGCCACAAATACAAGGCTCCAGCTCCCAATAGTGCTCGTTTTATGAATGTACGCCTGTTCATCATGCATCTATCCATCTCCCCCACAAGTGATAAGACAGTAGTTTACCACTAAGCAGCTACTTCATCATCCCACGCCAATGTCTGCGAAGCCTCCAACTTTTATCAATTATGCCATACCGTCTTTTAGACGTACAACCACAGCTGTGAAAAGCTGCGACTCTTGCAGGATAAAGTTTTTTGTGTTATGTTGGCGATATAACGTACGATTTGGAGTGATATAAAATGAATAAAAGCCAGCTACATGGTGAGCCAGGACGGTCTGGCAAAGGCTTACGGGGAGCGCTAACAGGCCTGCTTGGAGCAGCGTTGCTATGTATTCCTGTGCCAGCATTGGCCTGTACGCTTTATGCGGCGCAAGGAACGGCTGTGGCAGACGGCGGTACGATAGCAGCAAAGAACCGCGACTGGCGGCCGCAGGAACAGTCACTGCATCTATCGGAACCTCGCCAGCCAGGCGGTTATCGTTATTATGGTCTCTATGGTGGGCCGTTCGAGCGTCATCAGCTGCGTGGCGGTGTCAATGAGGCGGGACTCGTGACCTATTCGGCGGCAGTCAGCTCGGTGACGAAGAAGCAGAAGGCCGCAGCCGCTGAAGCTCATCCGCCGGTCCAAGGAACACTGCGCAAGGTGCTGGAGCGCTATGCAACGGTCGAGGAGGCGGTGCAGCATCCGGAACTATTCCAGGGCGTGCGATTCGTCATGCTGGCTGACCGCAGTGAGGTCGCCTGGATAGAGGGCGGGCTGGACGGAGAAGTGCGCATAGAGAGGCGTCAAAATGGCGTCCTGGCCCATACCAACCACTATCTGATCGCCGATCTGGCGGCGCAAAATGAGAAGTATTATGAGAGCAGCCATAAACGCTATGACCGGGTCATGGAACTGCTGCAGACTCAAAAACAGTATACGCTCGCTGATTTCATTCGCATCGGCGAGGATCAGACCGCCGGTCCGGTCAATTCGCTATGGCGTACAGGCGATGAGACGAGCCATACACAGACAGTGGCTCAAATGGTAGTCTGGCTGCGTCCGGACGGAGATTTCACGGTCTATGTGAAATACCGGGCCGCAGCTGACGCTGCCGGACATGAGCAGACGGTCCGACTCACGAAACAGGAGATATTCGACAATATCACACCCCAATAAAATAAAATTTCACCACAGTCAGTGCTTTTTGATGAGCCGTCTGTAATGCGCTTCCTTATTGGATGGAATCTTCAATACGCGCATCGCTTCATTCAAGGACCATCCTGTATTCTCCATGAGGTTTTTTTAATAATCTGCCCGAATTCTCTCATTCCCCTATTCAAAGCCTCTTCGAAATCCTTCCTCATATAGTCCTTGAGTCAGCTCGCCCATATTTCTATATTTCTTCAACTCATCCTCTGTCATCCAGATGCCATATTCTTCTTCAAATGGACTTTTTTTGCTCAATACAATCACCCCAAGCTCTCATAAAACCTGCGAATAAATCCTGCCATCAGAATGCGCCGCTTCTCAAGGAAGGCCTTGTAATCATTGCTATCCATGTTCATGAACTCCTCTGGCACACAGTTTTCGGCAAGGTTTTTCTTGAGGTCATCTGCATCGGTGATTCCACCATACTGCAACTCGCCGTTGGCAATTTGCTCCTTCATTTTTGCCACGTACACGCATGGTGCATCATTCTTAATCTTGATGTTGATTTCCGACTGCGTATAGACGTAATTAGCAATCTGATTGTAGTCCCTGCGGTTGTTGATGCCGTTCTTCTGAAGATACCTCTTCGGGAAAATATGGTGAATGTCGCCACGCTGCTGAATCAGCGATGATACATCGATCTGCTCAGACAGAAAACCTCGGGAGCCCGCTTTCACCTGTGCCATCAGGAACAACAAGAAGTACGGGCTGCTGGATACGGAAGTATCCAATCTCTGGACAAGCACTGTATTCCAGAAGGCATCCGACATCTCGCCTTCTTCCGTAGTTGCAACAAACTTTTCGGGATTCATTTCTGTAAAGCGCTTGATATCGTAGTCCATCGCGGATTCAGGTGAGCTAGAATAACGCCCCGTCAGCATGGAAAGAACAATCCACTTGCGCACCAGCTTCTCGATTAGCGCGGCGTTCATGCCTCTGTCCCTCAACGTGAGATACAAGATATATCCGAAATTCAGCACGTTCTGTGAACGGACGAGCGATGTATCAATAATCCCAGTAGACTTGACAATCATGATGTAGCGCTTGAAGTTAGTTTCGTTTACAAAATTCTCTACGCCTTGACGAAGCTTATGAAATGAATCTTCTGCGATGCTTTCCAGATTCTCTCTCGTCTCAAAATCACGGCCAGATAAAAGACTGACCAGATCTGCAATCTTTCCTCGCATGAACTTGTGCGTAAAGGAAACCCGCAGTACATCAGTATAATCTGGGACATAGATGTCCTCTGTCTCATTGACAACCCATTTTATTTTCTGCATTCCACCATATTCGACAAATTCTGTATCGTTGGCGGCGATTGCATCATAGTCCACCGGACTCCGCATAAAATGGCAGAAATAATCAATCATCTTTCTGGTATCATTCCCGCCGTAAAAATCATCGGCTGAAATCTTCGACATGGCAAAGTCAGCCTGCGACAAAACGACGCCCTGCGAATTGATTCGGATAAAAATATCGGTCACTTCATCGATTGTGAGTGTCTGGCTCAAGTCCGTAACGCCTATGCTGATATTGTAGATGGATTTCAGCTTGTTGATTGCAGACGCTACTTTCTGTTCCTGTCCGGCCAAATTGTTCACTTGACAATAATTTGGGATAAAGGACCACTCCGAAAAAGTTGGTGTGAATATCTCAGCTATGTCAGGAATCCATCTGTTGTCCTTTTTGATGGCAGGATTCGATACTTCAAATGTCTCTGTCACTGGATTGAACGCAATCTGGATTCTCTTCTTCTTGTAATCCTCTCCTGTGACCATGAGCCCTGCAACAGCCGCCTGAAGTGCTGTTACTCGCTGCTGACCGTCAATCAAGATCTTCTTACCGGAAGAGAGACTGCCGTCCTTCAACTTCACATCGGGATTCTTCCAGACGATGATATAGCCAATAGGAAATCCTTTGTACAGAGAATCCATGAGATCTCTTACCTTGGCATTACTCCATACAAATGGCCGCTGAATCTCAGGAATAGCAACCTCCCCAGACTTGACCCAACCAATGATATCCTCAACGGATATGCTGTAAACATTGAACTGTGACATACATGCCCCTTCTACCCGATAGATTTACGATCTAAGTGTAATATCTGATGGATTTACAATCTAAGTGCAACAGCTCTCAAAGAGCCAAATAAAAATGACACATAGACCTCTCTGCTATAATGGTGTTTGAAAAGAATACCCATACAGGAGAGATAGATATGTGCCACTACACCCATCTTACACCATTTGAGCGCGAAAAGATATTCTTTTTTCTTGTTGGCGGCAAATCCATCACGGAAATCGCGCATCTGCTGAGTCAGAGCAAGTCCACCATCTCGCGTGAGCTTCGCCGCAATGCCGCCCCAGCCAAGCATTCCATGCCGTGTACCAGCCTTTGGCTGCGCAGGCCCGCTACAGGCGGCGCAGAGCCGTTTGTATGGCCACACAAGCGCTTGGAGAATGCTTCCCTGCGCTCCTTTGTGCAGATCTGCATCCTGCAGTACCACTGGTCGCCGGAGGAGATTGTTGGCCGCGTCCAGCTAGAGCATGGCTGCCGCATCATCAGCATCTCAACGATTTACCGCGCAGTGCGTGCTGGCCTGCTGAATCCAACAGGGACATCTGCGAAGTTCGTCCTCCGGAGACTGCGTCATCATGGGAAGCGCCGTCACAAGAAGGGAACAGAAGAGCGTCGTGGGAAGTTCGTCATCTCGCATCTCATCGAGGAGCGCCCTGCCAGTGCAGAAAAACGCACCGTCCGTGGCCATTGGAAGGCAGATACGTGCCCATTCTATTTCCCCGCTCCGCACCATCCATGGGAACGCGGGACCAACGAGAACACCAATGGGCTCCTGCGGGAGTTCTTCCCGAAGGGCACAGATATCACGGACACGCCAGAGGATTATATCCAACGGAAATTCCATAAACTGAACCTTCGCCCGAGGAAGCGCCTTGGTTACAAAACACCATATGAGGTCTATTTCTCAAAGGTGTTACACTTGGCTTGACAATTCGCCATATAATTTATTCGCGATGAAACCCTGATATCCTTCCTCGGACGCTCTCCATAATCGTGAACGCAAAAAATCCCGCCAGCCGTAGCTGACGGGATTTTGTACGTTCGTATGTAACGAGCGATCAACGCTTCGAGAACTGGGAAGCCTTGCGGGCTTTCTTGAGGCCGTACTTGCGGCGCTCTTTCTCGCGCGGGTCGCGCGTGACGAAACCAGCCTTCTTGAGGGCCGGACGGAGCTCTGCGTTCATCTCCATCAGGGCACGCGTGATGCCGTGACGGATGGCGCCAGCCTGACCCGTAACGCCGCCACCAGCAACGTTTGCGATGACGTCGTACTTGTCAACCGTTTCCGTGAGGTTCAGCGGCTGACGAACGATGAGTTCGAGAGTCTTAAGACCAAAATACTCTTCCATGTCGCGACCATTGATCGTGACTTTGCCCTCGCCTGGAACCAGACGAACACGGGCAACGGACGACTTTCTGCGGCCAGTGCCGTAGTAGATGACTTCTGCCATGTGTTATGTTCCTCCCTTTCCAGTATTAGCGGATGTTCAGCTCAAGCTTTTCCGGCTTCTGAGCTGCATGCGGATGCTCCGGACCAGCGTAAACGCTGAGCTTGCGGTACATCTGCGCACCGAGACGGTTCTTCGGCAGCATGCCTTTGATTGCGTGCTCGAGAACGCGCTCCGGGAACTTCTCCAGCATCTGGCCGGCAGCCGTGAACGTCGTGCCGCCCTGATAACCGGAATGACGGAAATACGTCTTATCCGTAAGTTTCTTACCCGTGAATTTTACCTTCTCTGCATTGATGACGATGACATAATCACCCGTGTCAACGTGCGGAGTAAAAGTCGGTTTATTTTTACCGCGAAGAACTTTAGCGACTTCGGCTGCGAGGCGGCCGACCGTCTGGCCTTCAGCGTCTACAACATACCATTTGCGCTCGATATTGGATGCATTTGCCATAAACGTTGTCTTCATGCGATTTCCCCCCTAATAATTTCAATTGTTGGTTTCAGCATATATGATGCAACCATCGTATGCCTCCGGGGCTTATGGAAACACATGACGTGACATCACATAGAATTATTCTACTCAAAAATAGGTTGTTCGTCAAGGAATTTTTTTAGGCTTTTCCACGATTTTTTCCACTGCTGCCTGTGGAAAAGTCAGCCCGTCAGCGCAGCTTGCCGAGATGTGCCGTGCCGTTGATGAGTTCCACGGTCGGACGGCCTTCATCGTAGCGTACGATGTTGACTGCGGTGTTGAACTGACGGATGCTCCAGGCGTATTCGAGAGACATGTGGAGCTGTGCCGTCAGGATGGTGCGCAGGATGGCGCCATGTGCAACGATGACGATGGTCTTGTCCTCGTTGGCCGGATCTGCCATGATGGCATGCAGTCCTTTCATGGCGCGCTGCTGGACTTCCTGGAACGTCTCACCATGCGGGATGTTGAGCTTGTCCGGATGGCGCAGGAAGTTCTCCATGGCATCCGGCCAGCGCGAGACGATTTCCTTATAGGTCAGCCCCTCCCAGTCGCCAAAGGACAGTTCGCGGAAAATCTTGTCCTTGGTCACGGGCAGACCGAAGCGCGCCGCGATGATATCGGCCGTCTCCGAAGCCCGCTTGAGGTCACTCGCATAGATCCGGTGGACTTCCGCCACGGGAAAGTTCTCGGCGAGGAGCCTTGCCTGCTGACGCCCCTCCTCGGTCAGGGCCACATCGGACTGGCCCTGATAGCGGCCGCCCACATTCCACTCCGTTTGGCCATGACGGACCAGGATAAAACGTATCATAAAAGAATCGTCTCCAATCGTTCTAACAGTTTTACATTTTCTTCATGCTGCCTTACGGCCAGGCGCACGTAACTCCTGCCGTCAAGTCCCGGATAATTGCCGCAGTCGCGAATGAGTACCTCCTCCCGGCGCATGCGCGCCGTAAGCTCTGTGCTCGAGAGATGCGTGCCGCGGATATCAAGCAGCAGGAAGTTCACCTGCGTGGGATAGACGCGCACGCCGGGAAGAGACGCCAGGCGGCTGCAAAGGAAGCGGCGCTCCTCCGCGACGAGCCCGCGGCTCTCCTCGGCATAGGCATGGTCCTGCAGGGCGGCTGCGCCCGCTTCCTGCGCCAGGAGATTCACGTTCCAGACATCCTTGCCGCGTTCCATCGCCTGGACAGCCGAAGGGGAAGCCGCGCCAAAACCGAGGCGCAGGCCCGGCAGGGCAAAGAACTTCGTCAGCGAACGGATGACGAAAAGATACGGCTTCTCTGCGGCTGCATCAAGCAGGCTGTACGGCGCATCGTCCGGCAGGAAATCGAGGAAGGATTCGTCGACGAGCAGCCAGGTCTTCCTGGCGGCGGCAGCATCTGCGAGCTGCATGAGTTCCTCGCGCGTGAGCAGGGTGCCCGTCGGATTGTTGGGATTGCCGACGACGGCACAGCCCTGCTCGGGCAGCGCCGCCCGCAGCTTCTCGCCATCGAAGCGGAAATCCTCCTGCGCATCCAGCTGGAAGTACGTCACCGAACTGCCCGCGGCAAGCGCCGCCCGTTCGTATTCACTGAAGGAAGGCACAGGCAGGGTGGTCCTTTGCGGCCGGAAGGTCTGGAAAAAGAGATAAAAGAGCTCCGCTGCCCCATTGCCGAGCACGAGCGCGTCCGGTGCCACATCATACGAGGACGACAGCGCCTGACGCAGCCTGCGGGCCGCAGGATCCGGATAATGGATGACATCACCGATATGCAAGGCAATGGCTTCACGCGCACTTGCCGGCAGCCCCAGCGGATTGATGTTGGCCGAAAAATCAAGCCAGCCATCTGCCGGTATATCCTCATATATATTGCCGCCATGAACAAAGCGTTTCATCATTCCCCGCTTCCTTTCGCTGATATTGGAATTCTATGCCGCCTTCCTGCAGATATACCTGGCCCCAGAGGGAGAGGTTGGCATGCTTTGCCTGGAGCTGCTTCGTCTGCCTGGCAATCTGCTGCGCGGGAAGAGACGGCGGCCAGAAGACACCGACGACGGTGCCGCTGTGAGCCACGTTGAGCCCGAGTGCCCCGCAGGCACGCGCATCATGCAGGAATTCCAGAAGATTGGGCTTTGGCAGCACGGCCTGATGCAGGAAGGCACTTCTCGTCGCCGCTTCTGCCAGTGCTGCAGGTGTTCCCATCGTCAGGAGCCGGCGAAGTTCCTGCAACTGCATGTCCCCGTAGGCAGGTACCCGTTTTTCCGCCTCGCGGTGAAAGGCCAGGGTATCGACAGTGCCGCCCGTGTCGAAGATCGTCAGCGGCACCCTGCCTGACAGCCGGTAAGTGCCCAGGAGCCTGCCCTGTACCTGGTCAAGGCAGGCAAGTCCTTCAAAAAAGACGCCGTCCGTTGGTTCGATGGCCACGGCAAGCCGCAGGATTTCCTCCGCCGTCAGCGGCTTGCCGAAAGCCAGGGAGGCAGCTGCCGCCACAGCGGCGATATCGGCGCTCGATGAGGCCATACCCTTGCCGCGCGGCAGTTCCGAAGTGAGACGGATGCCCCATGGCAGATCATCCCGGCCAAAACGGCGGCAGACGGCCTGCAGGACAAGCTTTGCCTTGTCACCCAAGTCCTCACAGCCTGAAAAGGATGTGCTGACCTGCACGGTCGTATAGCGATTGATGGGACAGGTCACGAGGAACGGCCCGCCTTGCCAGCAGCCCTGCACGAGCTCACCGCATGACCCCGGCACCCGCACGATCACATCCATAGGAATAGCGCTCCCCGGGTAATCGGCAGATGCGCACAGAGGAAAAAGACGACGAGCACGACCGTCTCCGTCGTCATCTCCGCGGCGCCGTAGACATCCCCCGTGACACCGCCGAGCTTCCGCGTCGCATAGCGGCCAAGCAAAAAGGCCCACAAGATACCGGCGGCAAGTGCCAGAATGGCGGCAAGGCCGACCGGCACGACAAAGAGCACGGCCGTCACGACACCGATGGCCAGGGCCTTATGGTCCGCCATCTCCGAAAACGCCTTGCCCATGCCTTCCGGACGTGCATAGGGGAAATAGCTGACAACGAAGAGCATCGCAAGGCGCCCGATGATGGGCATGGCAAAGAGCGCCACGACGAGCACCGGTTCCTGCAGGTCAAGGATCAGCGACCAGTTGAAGAGCAGCAGCGAGCCGAAGGCGACAACACCGAACGACCCCGTGCGGCTGTCCTTCATGATCTCGAGCATGCGCTCGCGGCTGCGGCCCGAAAAGAGCCCGTCGACCGTGTCCATGAAGCCGTCACAGTGGAGGCCGCCCGTCAGAAGCAGCGGCAAAAGGGTAAGAAAAGCCCGCACCGTGTAAAGATGGCTGCCCAGAAACACCATGAGCACGAGGGCAAAAAACGCATAAATAAGCCCCAGCACAACGCCCACGAGCGGGAAATACCGCGTGCTGCGGCCAAAATCTGCCATCGTCAGGTCCCTTTGATTGACGATGTGGATGCGCGTCAAGAATTGCAGCGCCGTAAGAAAACTACGCAAGCTCAAGCTCCTTTCCAAAAGGCAAGATCCGTCTGCCTTCAATGTCCCATGAATTTCAGCACAGCATAGACAAGGATCAGGAAGAGTACCGTCACCGTGTACATCATGCGGATGCACTCCATGATGTGCTTGGGCGCCGTGGCTTCGATGGCCTCGCCCATATAAGCACGGAAGGTCTTCTTGCCGAAATAGCTGTTGATGCCGCCGAGGCGGATATGAAGCGCCCCCGCCACCGTCGCCTCGGCATAGCCGCCGTTCGGACTCGGATGCTTGTCGGCATCCCGGCGCATCATGCACAGGGCGTTGCCGGCATCGAAGCCCAGGAGCGAGGCTGCCGCCACAAACAGCAGTCCCGTCAGGCGCGCGGGGATGTAATTGAGGACATCGTCGAGCCGCGCGGCAGCCCTGCCGAAATACAGATATTTCTCGTTCTTGTAGCCGATCATCGAATCCATGGTATTGGCCGCGCGGTAAAGGAAGGCCAGCGGCACGCCGCCGATGGCAAAGAAGAAGAGCGGCGAGATGATTCCGTCCACGGTATTCTCGGCGATCGTCTCCACCGTCGCGCGGGCAATCTCGCTGTCATCGAGCTTGTCCGTATCGCGGCCGACAATCCAGCCCACCTTTTTGCGCGCCTCCGCCAGATCGCCGGTAATCAGCAGCGCGTAGATGCCCTTGCCCGCCTTGGCAAGACTCTGCGGGGAAATCGTAAAGGAGAGCAGGAAGGCCGCGACGATCTCCTGCCCCCATTCCCACGGGATGTAGTACGAGAGATAGAGCAGCGCCGCTGCCACGTCGTAGGTGAGGAAGAGGACGATGAGCACAAGGATGGATCCTGACAGGAACTTGCGCCTGTCGCTCTCCTCCGGACGATAGTAGAAGCGCTCGAGCAGCGAAATGAGCCTGCCAATCAGGACGACCGGGTGGAACTTCGTGCGCGGATCGCCGATGATCGTATCGATGACAAAGGCCAGGATTGCTACATTCATGGACGCTCCTCCATAATGGCGCGCAGTTTCTCCATGTCGAGGCTCGCTGCCACCGTATCGGCCAGACGGTTGTACGCATCCTCCTTTTCCTGCCAGCGGCTACGCTGGACGGGCAGCGGCGAGAGGCCGCGGCAGCCGCGCAGAATGTTGATGAGCTGGCGGCGGAAGCCGTCATGATCAAAGAGGCCGTGGATATACGTGCCGAAGATCAGCTGGTCGCTGCTCACGGCACCGTCCCAGTAATCAGCCGGCTCATCCCCCTGCCGCACGATATGGAAGGGATGCGGGACCTGCTTCAGGAATTCCGTGCGCCCCATGTGGATTTCATACCCCGGCATATCCGCTGCCGTCAGATGGCCGTGGAAGAAATCCAGCGCGGGGCAGGCCGCCGTCACCTGGACCGTGCGCTTTTCCGGACCGAAGGTCGTAATCATCGGCAGGTAACCGAGACCGTCGATGGCCTCATACTCCGATTCGACATGGCCGGGATCCTCGAGCCGGCGGCCGAGCATCTGATACCCGCCGCAGATGCCAATGAGCGGAATGCCGCGATCCGTGCAGGCACGGATTGCTGCCTCCATGCCGGTTTTGCGCAGGTGCAGCAGGTCTTCCGTCGTGTTCTTCGATCCCGGCAGGATGATGAGGTCGGGGTGACCGAGTTCTTCGGGCGTGCGCACGTAATCGACCTCGACATCGGGTTCCTCCGCAAGTGCGTCAAAATCCGTGAAGTTTGAGAGCTTCGGCGTCTCGATGACAGCGATGCGGATCTCCGCATCGCCCTGCGGCACGGCAGCCTTGTCCTCGAGCGACACTGAGTCCTCATCTTCGATGCCAAGATGATCGAGGTACGGCACGATGCCGAGCACGGGCTTGCCCGTCTTCTTCTCGAGGAAGTCGACAGCCGGCGTCAGAAGGGATACGTCGCCGCGGAATTTGTTGATAACGAGCCCTTTGACGAGGGCGCGTTCCTCCTCATCGAGAAGTTCCAGTGTGCCGACGAGCGAGGCCAGTGCGCCGCCGCGGTCGATGTCCGCGATGAGCAGCACGGGGGCCTGCAGGTATTTGGCCACGCGCATATTGACGATATCGTGATCCTTGAGGTTGATTTCCGCCGGGCTGCCCGCCCCCTCGATGACGAGTGTATCAAATTCCTGCTGCAGGCGCCCGAGTGCAGCCTTAACGGCACCGAATGCCTGCAGAGAATAGCCCTTGTGGTATTCGCGCGCACTCATATTGCCAACCGGCCGTCCTTCAAGAACAACCTGCGAACACGAATGGCCCGTCGGCTTCAGGAGGACCGGATTCATGTCGACCATCGGCTCGAGTCCGGCGGCTTCAGCCTGCGCGACCTGTGCCCGCCCCATTTCGAGGCCCTCCTTGGTCACGTAGGAATTCAGCGCCATGTTCTGCGCCTTGAACGGCACGACGCGGCGTCCTTCGCGATGGAAAATGCGGCAGAGCGCCGTCGTCAGGATGCTTTTGCCGACATGAGAGCTTGTTCCCATGAGCATGATGGATTTGGACACGTCAAAGTCCCCCTTTGATTCCGAATGGATTGTACTCAGATACATATTATTTCAGCTGCAGGGGCAGGCCGCAGATGACGGCATAGACATCATTGGCAGCCTGCGCGAGCTGCTGGTTGGCAAGGCCCGCGAGATCGCGGTAGCGGCGTGCCAGGGCATTCTCGGGCACAATGCCGGCCCCGACTTCATTCGTGACAAAGACTACCGTGACCTCTGCCGGCAGCTGCCGGACAGATGCAATGAGCTGCGCCATGGCCTGCCGTACATTCTCGTATTCCTCTTCCTCCGTGCGTTCGCCCGGCTTGCACAGGAGATTGCTGAGATAGATGGTCACGCAGTCAAACAGGATGGCATCGTGTGAATGTCCTGCGTCCTGCAGGGCCTTTTCCGCCTCAAACGGTGCCTCATACGTCTGCCAGGCAGCCGGGCGGCGGCAGCGGTGCAGCTCGACGCGGTAACGCATCTCCTCGTCAAAAATCTGTGCCGTTGCAATGTACGCGATGCGCCTGCCCGCTTTGGCCACGAGCGCCTCAGCAAACGAGGACTTGCCGCTCCTGGCGCCGCCCGTCACGAGGATCATCTTTGCCATGCTTGACACGCCTCCACGAAATGCTTTGCCGCCTCCGGGCAGCCGGCAAAATGAAGATGCAGGTAGCTGCCAAGCGCCTGCTTGCGGCACTGACCGGCTGCATAGCGGCTGCCGTTGCGCATCTTGGTGAAGATGAACGGCCGCCCCTCTCCGTCTCCTGCTGCGTCTTCCTGCGAGAAGTGGAATTCATGGCCATGGATGACCATGCCGGCAGGTCCTAGAACCGTATCCTGCTGCAGGCAGGCCTCCACATAACCGACCATCTGGAGCTTGCGGGTCATCTCAGCCCGGCCGGAGAATACGCCGCACATCGGATGGCGATGACCGTCAAAATCCTGCAGTTCCTGCATCAGATACATGTAGCCGCCGCATTCCGCATAGATGGGCATGCCCTGTGCTGCTGCCTCGCGTATGGCTGTGCGCATGGATGCATTGCCTGCCAGTTTTTCCGCGAACATCTCCGGGAAGCCGCCGCCGATGAACAGGCCATCGACATCGGGCAATGCTTCATCATGGAGCGGGCTGAACGGCACGAGCTCGGCGCCGAGGCGCTCAAGCTCCTTGAGACTCGCCGGATAATAGAACGAGAATGCTTCATCCCGGGCGATGCCGATGCGGCAGATGGTCTTTGCCAGTCCGCGCTGCTCTGCCACCGTCTCGTGGAGAGCAAGGTTGGGCGTCAGGCAGGCCAGGTGCAGGATGGCCTCAAGATCCAGCGAGCCCGCCACGGCATTGCCGAGCGCTTCGACAATCTCGCGGTCCGTATTCTCTTCAGCCGGCAGGAGCCCGAGGTGGCGTTCCGGCATATGCAGCTCTTCATTGCGATAGAGCGCGCCAAATACCGGCATGTCGATATCCTTCATGGCCTGGCGGATCATGGCCTCATGCGTCTTGGAGCCCAGCCGGTTGAGGATTACGCCCGCAAGCTGCACCTCGGGGTCGTAATCGCGGAATCCCATAGCCAGGGCAGCCGCCGAAGCCCCCATCGACTTGGCATCGATGACAAGGATGACCGGCGCCTTGAGCAGCTTTGCGATCTCAGCCGTCGAGCTTACGCCTTCCCGGCCGCCGTCATAGAGACCCATGACGCCCTCCACGACGGCGATGTCCGCTCCTTCCGATTCCTCGGCAAACAAAGCCGGCACGCGCTCCTTCGGCACGAGCCAGGTATCGAGGTTATGCGCGGCCCGGCCGCTGGCCAGGCGATGATACCCGGGATCAATGTAATCGGGACCGACCTTGAAGGACTGCACGACGATACCGCGCTGACGCAGGGCCGATAAAAGTCCCGTTGCGACCGTCGTCTTGCCTGAGCCGGACTGTGCAGCCGCAATGACCAGTCTGGGAAGAGAATACTCCATGAAAATCCTCCTCTTTCAATGAAAAACCGTGATGGGAAATGAGCAAGGAACGATGACGCAAGTCAGTCCCGGCTGTTGTCGATGAGATACATCATCGCATTGACGGCTGCCGCCGCAATCGGACTGCCGCCCTTCGTCCCCTCTACCGTGATGTAGGGGATCCGGCCGTTCTTCGCGAGTTCCGCCTTGGAATCCGCCGCACCGACGAAACCGACAGGGATGCCGACGATGCAGGCTGGACGCACGCCTTCCTCCAGAGCGAGGCGCAGGACCTCAAAGAGTGCCGTCGGAGCATTGCCGATGGCGACGATATTGCCGTCCAGCGCATGGTCAAAGGAGCGCATGGCTGCCATCGACCGCGTGATGCCGAGCTCCTTGGCCTTCGTCGCCACCTCGGGATCTGCGATCCGGCAGTGCACCTCGCCGCCGAAGGAGGCGAGCTTGCGCTTGTTGATGCCCGTGCGTACCATCTCGACATCCGTATAAATATCGCAGCCGGCAGCCAGTGCCTTCATGCCCGCCGCAATGGCATCATCCGACATGCGGATGATTGGCGCGTATTCGACGTCGCCGGCCGCATGGATGATGCGCGAATAGACCTTGACGGCCTCGGGCGAAAGATGCAGTCCCGCAAGATGCGGTGCGATGATTTCCATGCTGCGATTCTCAATGGCCATGGGTTTCTTGATAAATTCCATCAATGGTTCTCCTCCACAAATGACAGCACATCTTCATACGTATGTGCCAGATGATCGTATTGCAGGACCGGCCTGTCGATGACGATGACCGGGAGATGCAGGGCAGCAGCAGCAGCCAGCTTCGTATCCGTGCCGCCGATCGTGCCGCTGTTTTTCGTGACAATGACGTTGGCATGATACTTCTTGAAAAGTTCCCGATTGAGCTCCGTCGAAAACGGCCCCTGCAGGGCCACGACCTGCTTTGGCGTAAGTCCCAGCTCCTCACAGAGCGTCAGCACCTCCGCCGTCGGCAGGACCCTTGCGATGAGCGTGCAGTCTGCCAGAGCCCCGGCCTCCGTGAATTTCTTCAGGTTCCGGCTGCCCGTCGTCAGGAAGATCACACGTCCGCGCGCGGCAGCCTCAGCGGCTGCTTCCTCGTAGCTGTGCACCACGACAATGCCCTCATACGAAAGCTCGGTCAGCGAACGCTCGTAGCGGATGTACGGGATGCCGAGCCTGCGGCAGGCGGACATGGCATTCTGCGAGACATGAACGGCATACGGATGACTGGCATCGACAAAGAGGCGGATACCGTGTGCCTGCAGATACTGCACGAGGCCTTCCTCATCGAGCGGCTCGTCGTTGATGACGAGCCTGCTGCCGCCGGCCGCTGCCAGCAGCTGCTCGCCGTAATGGCTGACGACGGAAGCCGTGACCGCATGGCCGCGTTCCAGCAGGAGCCTCGTGAGCTCGCGGCCGTCCTGCGTGCCCGCTGCTACGAAAATCATAAGCCCTGCTCCTTGTTCTCATAACCGCGCGGCGTAATCATATAGCCTTCCTTGACATACGTCTTGGAATTGCCGATGATGACCAGCGAGAACATGTTGATCTCTTCCTTCGTAAAATCCGCCAGCGTTGAGATGATCTTGTTCTGTCCCTCGCGGCTCGCGGCCGTGACGATGCCGACCGGCGTATCCGGACGCTTGTGACGCAGCATGATTTCGCGGATCTCTTCGATATTCTGCACGCGCTTGCGGCTCTTCGGATTGTAGAGCGCAACGACGAAATCACCCGCAGCCGCCATCTCGGCGCGCTTGCAGATGAGCTCCCAGGGCGTCAGGAGGTCCGACAGGCTGATGACGGCAAAGTCATGCATGAGTGGTGCGCCGAGTACGGATGCCGCCGCATTGACAGCCGATACGCCGGCGATGATGCCGCCGAATTCCGGACGCTCGGCCTTGTCCCGCTTGAGCAGGAGCTCGAGCACGAGTCCGGCCATGCCGTAGACACCGGCATCGCCGCTTGAGACGACGACCGTATCCGCGCCGCCGGCCGCTTCTTCCACCGCCATGCGGCAGCGGTCGATTTCCTGCATCATGGCCGTGCCGATGACCTTCTTATCCGCCAGCAGCGGCTCAACGAGTCGGATATATGTATTGTAGCCAGCCACGACATCGGCTGCTTCGATGGCTTTGCGTGCCCGCGGCGTCATATCTTCCAAACTGCCCGGACCAATGCCAATCACAGTAATCTTGCCCATGAAAAACCTCCTGAAAAATCCATTGTCCTGCTCCAAGCAAAACTCTTTTCCAATTATACCATAAACAACGGCTATGCCCTAGTCCCTGCCGCTCAGCTGCCCCAGGCCAGCGCCACCGTCACGCCCGCAAAGCGTGTCTTGAGCAGCGCAAAGTGCACGCGCCCTTTACTGCAGCAGGCGGCTGCCGCTTCGCAGACATTGCCGACGCCGATGGTCTTCTTGACAAAAGGCGACTCCTGCAGGCCGTAAGCGGCAATGGCCTCTGCCAGCTCCTTCTGCGAGAAAAAATGAAGAGGACGTGCCAGTTCAGCGGCAGCTGCCAGCAGGCCGGCTTCGTCCGACTTGACGTCCGTGCTGCCGAGAGCGGCAATGCGCGCCAGCGGCATGCCGATGCGCCGGCAGGCTTCCTGCAGAGCCTCCAGGATGTGTGCGGCGCTCATGCCTCGCTTGCAGCCGACACCTGCCAGAAGAGGCCTCGGCACGAGGCAGAGCACATCATCCGGCACAGCCTGCAGAGGCGGCAGTTCCCGCTCTGGTGCAAGGATGACAGCCGGCCCCTTCTGCACGGCCCGCCCGTCTTGGATCTGCCAGTCGAGGCCGTGTGCAGTCAGCCAGCCCTCATATGTTTCCCTCGCAGGCATCCCCGGGGAAACGTAATACGGAAGAGGCCGCTTCTCGAGCAGGGCCGTATTGACCGTCTGGATATGCGGCTTTGGCCAGGGCCTGAGCCCGAGGCCTGAGGCCCAGGCGTCGGGCGCCATGAGGCCTTCCACATCGGTGGCCGTCGTGATGACGGGATCCGCGCCTAGCGCCCCCGCCAGCAGGTGTGTCAAGCTGTTGGCCCCGCCCACGTGGCCGGAAAGCAAGCTGATGACGTGATGTCCCTGTTCGTCGAGCACCACAACGGCAGGATCCTCGAGCTTGTTCCTGAGCAGCGGCGCAATCATGCGCACGACGATGCCCGTGGCCATGATGAACACCATAGCCTCGACGCGCGGAAATACCTGCTGCACGGCAGGACGCAGACGTGCAAAGCCATGGATCTTATCCGCCGCAGCAGGCAGAGAAGCGGCAGGAGCATCCTGCAGGGCCAGAAAGCGTTCGGGCAGAAAAAGCTCTGCACCTTCCTCCAGACAGGAAAGCACGCGTCCAGCACACTGCACGCCCTGCTGCGTCAGTGCAAAGACCGCCGTCCTCATTTCGAGGCCTTGCGGAACATATGCGAGAATTCCGGCGCGTAAAGGCGTGACAGCTCGTAATCGGAGCCGAGGCAGCGACTGACGACAATCATGGCCGTGCGGTCAATGCCTTTGCCCTCGATGGCCTCACAGATGGTGGAAAGCGTGGCGCGCACGATTTTCTGATCCGGCCACGAAGCCTTCTGCACGATGGCAATCGGCGTCGTTTCCTCATAGCCGCCGGCGATGAGTTCCTTGACGACATCCTCGAGCATCGTGATGGAAAGGAAGATGCACATCGTCGCCTGATGCGCAGCCAGACTCCGAAGCTTCTCGCGCTCCGGCACCGGCGTGCGGCCTTCTTGGCGCGTGATGATGACGGTCTGCGAGATGCCGGGCAGCGTGTATTCCTGCTTCAAAGCCGCTGCTGTAGCCAGGAACGAACTGACGCCCGGGACGACATCATAGGCGATGCCGCGCTTCTCGAAGGCATCCATCTGTTCCTGGATGGCTCCGTAGATGGCGGGATCACCCGTATGCAGGCGCACGGTCATCTTGCCCGCCTGCTCGGCTTCTTCCACGGCTGCCACGACCTCCGGCAGCGTCATATGCGCAGAGTTCAGGATCTTGGCATCACTGCGGCAGCAGTCGAGCAGCTGCGGATTGACGAGCGAGCCCGCATAGATGACGACATCGGCTTCCTTTAGATAGCGCTGTCCCTTGACCGTTATGAGTTCCGGGTCGCCGGGACCTGCTCCAACAATATGAACCATTCAGTTCGTTCCTCCTTTTGTGCAAGTGATGATGTAGATGGGATTCATGGCCTTGGCCATGTCGTACGGACCGACGCGCTGCAGGCGGCTGACCTGCACCTGGATGGCATCGTACGTATAGATGTCCTCGTGACGGCGCATGAAGGAAATGGCAGTCATAACCGTCTGCAGCGTGATGCAGTTGAGAACGATGCGTCCTCCCGGCACGAGCTTTTCCGTCACGGCCTCGAGAATGGCATTGAGGTGCTTGCCGCTGCCGCCGATCAGCACGACGTTGGGCGCTGGCAGTTCGTCAAGACCTGCTGGAGCTTCCGCATGCAGTGCCTCGACATTCGCAATGCCGAAGTGTTTCTTGTTCGCCTCGATGAGTGCGACGGCTTCCGCATTGCGCTCGAGGGCATATACCCTGCCTTCAGGCGCCAGATTGGCCGCCTCGATGGAAAGAGAGCCCGTACCGGCTCCGATGTCATAGACGATATCTGCACGGTGGATATGCGCCTTGACGATTGTCAGGATGCGAATCTCCTGCTTTGTCATCGGCACATTGCCGCGAATGAATTGGGCGTCATCGATGCCAAATTCCATAAGATTTCCTCCTCTCAAGCTTCTGGACTCGTGCTCTCCTGCGGCTCCGGTGCCACGACGACGAGCACGGAGCTCGCGACTTCCGGCAGGGAAGCCGCTTCGCCGAGCGTCGTCGCCGTAACCGCTTCATCCTCATAGGAGAGACGGGCGCAGATGTAAAGTCCTGTATCCGCGGGCCAGCCGGCTGCCAGCAGGATGGCGGGAATCGTATGCGAGGTGTAATGCGCATCCGTCAAGAGTCCGAGGATGCGCCCGGGCCGGTATGCAAGTTGCGCATCCTGAGGCCGCCTGCCGTGGAAGGACAGGAGAGT
The DNA here is from genome assembly GCF_003475755.1 of Mitsuokella sp. AF33-22. Taxonomy (NCBI): domain Bacteria; kingdom Bacillati; phylum Bacillota; class Negativicutes; order Selenomonadales; family Selenomonadaceae; genus Mitsuokella; species Mitsuokella sp. AF33-22. The sequence goes on from NZ_QRQA01000012.1 coordinate 63,919, forward strand.
CGCTTCATGCCAGGGCAGGGCCAGCCGCGCAAAGGCCAGCTGCATCGCGCTGATTCCCGGGATCACCTCCAGGCAGGCAGGCGGGAAGCAGCGGCGCAGCGCATCGAGCAGCGAATAATAGCCGGGATCGCCCGATACCATGACCACGACATCAGAGGTCACAAGACGGCTTTTGATGAACGCCATGACACCTGCAATATCCCGCGTTACCGCCATGGTTTCCTGCCCGCTGCCAGCCGGCCGGGCAAACTGTGCGAGCGCACGGCGGCCGCCCACGAGCACGCGGGCCTCCTCTATGGCAGCCCGGGCCGCGGGAACCATGTAATGAGGATTCCCCGGGCCGATGCCGGCTACGACGATGCGATGCGATGGCAGCGCTGCCCGTTCCTGGTTCAGACCTTCTGATTCCATCCGTAATCCCTCCCGATTGCTTCCGCTGTTTCATTCATGCCAAGGAGCTCGCCCTGCATGGTCATCATGGCCACACCGACCTGCATGCGCCCGAACAAGTAGCGCTCAGCACGCTCACCGGCACGCTCCGCCAAGGTGTGGCAAACGCCTGGCAGGAGTCCCGCTTCCCGCAGGACCGCCAGGGCATCTTCTGTCGTATTGCTCGCGAGGACCCTTTGCACATCCTGCGTCTCAAGGCCCGCCGCAGCGCCATACGCCGCCATCGTTTCGAGACGCGCATCGGCGATGCGGTTATGCGTATAAAAAATTCCCGCGGCCACTTTGACGAGCTTGCCGATATGCCCGAGAAGCAGCACGCGGGAAACATGACGGTCGGCAGCTGCTTCAAGCAGGAAGCCGATGAAATTGCTGGTCTCGACGATGGCTTCCCGCGGCAGGCCCCAGGAAAGGGCCAGACGCTCGCCGATCTTGCCCGGCACGAAGACGAGGTCCCGATAACCCGCTGCCAGCGCCACATCAATCTGCGGCACCAGCGAATTCTTGAAGCCCTCTTCCGACATAGGGCGCAGGACGCCCGTCGTACCGATGACGGAAATGCCGCCTTCGATGCCGAGCACGGGATTGAGCGTCTTCCTGGCCAGTTCCCGCCCGGCTGGGATTGCAATCGTGACGGAAAGGCCCGCACTCGTGCCGAGGACATCTTCTGCCGCCCGGCGCATGAGCCTGCGCGGTCCCGGATTGATGGAAGGCTCGCCGACGGGTACCGAAAGGCCCGGCTTCGTCACCGTGCCGATACCCTCTCCCGCCGCAAAGCGCATGGGCTCCTCATCCTCCCGCCGGCAAACCGTCGTGAAGACTGAAACGCCATTCGTGATATCGGGGTCGTCACCGGACTCCTTGATGACTTCAGCCTGCAGCCCCTGCTGCGTGCGGCAGACCGCACGCACGGGTATCGTCAGCATCGTGCCGTCAAGCGCCATAAGCGTCACGACCTGCCACGGCCTGCCCTGCGCATAAAGCAGGGCAGCCTTGACACCAGCCGCTGCACAGGCCCCGGTGGTATAGCCGCCGCGCAAAGCCTTCTCGCCCATCTCTCATCCTCCTTTGAAAAATCATGTTCTCCTGCCGGTCAGGCAATCAGCGCAGCTGGCGATTGAGAAAGTCGCGTCCAAACACCGTCAGCGTGTAGTAGAGCCCGACGAGGAACGGGATGTATTCGGCAATCAAGCGCCAGCAGACGGCCACGATGCCGACGGTACCCGCCGGAACCGTGTCGCTGAACAGCAGCACAAAACCGCCCTCTGCGACGCCGGAGCCGCCCGGCGTCGGCGTGAAGTACAGCAGCATGTTCAAGAAGATCATACGTCCCATGACGCTGTACCAGTCAGCATCCGTGACGCCAAGTCCCAGCAGCAGGCAGGGCACAATGGCATAAATGCAGAGCAGGTTGAGCCCTGACTCCACGAAGACCAGCAGCATGGATTTCGGCGAAGCCGCGAGCAGGGCGATGGCGCTCTTCGTATCGCGGTAGAAGGCGAAAACCTTGATGCGGCGCTGACGCTTCATGTTTCGCGTCAGCCGGATGACGAGGTAATCGAGATAGCCGCGCCTTGCTCCCACCACCATGATGACGATGACGACGAAGGCCGTGATCGTGATGGCCATCAACGTATCGTTCGAGATGCCGGGCACGATGCCTGAATCATGCATGAAAATGAAGGGCATGCATAAAATCAGGAAGAAAATGGACAGGATGGTCCGCACGATGACCAGGACGGCAGCTTTGCCCGTCGGCACGCCCGCATGGCGCAGGAACATGAGCTGTGCGACAGCGCCGCCCGTAGCGCCCGGGGTCAGGAGCGCCAGGAAGTAATTGCCGAATATGACCTGCACCGCCTGATAGAGCGTGATTTTCTCACCCGAGATCTTCACGAGATGCATCAGACGGCTGCCATCAAAGAAGAGTCCCAATGAAACCGCAAACAGGGCCAGTGCAATCGACCAGCTCTTGAACCGGTCGAGATTCTTGAGCGTATGGATATCGACCGTCGTGTAAATGACCGTTCCCGAAATCACGAGCACGAGCAGGATCAATATGAAAAAACGCTTGTAAAACTTATTCATGAAAACTCCATTCCTGCCGGCACATCGCCTTACGGCCGGGCGACGTACTCCTCATGAGCCGCAAAGGCATTGTGGTTGTGGATCGACTCATAATTCTCACATGCCAGGGAAAACCAGGCGATGCCAGGCAGCTTGCGCAGGGCAAGCACCGTATCGCGCAGGATATCCTCCACGAATTTCGGATTCTCGTAAGCGGCTTCCGTCACGTATTTCTCATCCTCGCGCTTGAGCAGCGGATAGATGGGTGACGACCCCTGAGCCTCCACGAGCTTTGCCAGATCCTCGATGAAAATGCATTCTTCTCCCGGCTGGAAACGGACTTCCACGCGGCAGACCGAACGCTGGTTATGCGCCCCGTAAGCGGAGATTTCCTTGCTGCAGGGGCAGAGAGAGGTAAACGGCACATCGACGCCGAGCTCAAAACCCATGGCCTCCCCCCGCCGCTTCGTCCCCTTGAAGCGGCAATCGAGGTCAAGGATGGAACGGCGTCCACTGACTGGTGCATACTTGTCAATGAAGTATTTGAACGCGAGCTCTACTTCTGCCGACTGGGCATCGAGTCGTTCCAACGCCTCCTCCAGCATGGCTTCCATTTCCGGTTCAGCCAGCGGCTTCGTACTCCACGGCATGAGGATCTCGAGGAAACGGCTCATATGCGTGCCCTTGTACTCCATCGGCAGCGACACCGTAAAGCGGATACGCGCCAGCACCTGCTGGAAACCGCCATCCTTTGTCTTGATCAGGAACGGCAGATGCGCATCCTTGATGCCGACGCGCTGGATGGCGATGCCACGGGCATCTGTCTGATTCTGTACGTCACGCATCAGATATCCCTCGTCTCATACGGGACGGGATCTTTGACGCCCGCTTCCGCAAAGCCGCGCAGGCGCAGCTTGCAGCTGTCGCAGACACCACAGGCCTTCTCGCCGCCCTTGTAGCAGCTGTGCGTAAACTGGAACGGCGCACCAAGCTTCGTGCCCAAAAGGACGATATCTTTCTTCGAAAGATCCTGCAGCGGCGTCTCGATGGTAATGTGCTGTCCCTTGACAGCCGTGGCCGTCGTCGCATAATCCGCCAGCGCCTGGAACTTCTGGATGAATTCCGGGCGGCAGTCCGGGTAGCCCGAATAATCGACGGAATTGACGCCAATGTAGACATGCGTTGCGCCGAGCACTTCCGCATAGCCCATCGCATACGAAAGGAAAATCAGGTTGCGGGCCGGCACGTACGTCGGCGGCACCGACGTGCGGTTAACATCGCCTTCCGGCACCTCGATGTGCTCGTCTGTCAGTGCCGAACCGCCAATGGCCTCCATGTTCGTCTCGATGATCAGATGTTTCTTGACACCGTAAAAGGCGGCTATCTTCTTCGCGCCCTCAAGTTCAATACTGTGACGCTGGTGATAATTGAAACTGATGGGATATACCTCATATCCCTTGGACTTGGCGACTGCCATGCACGTGCAGCTGTCAAGGCCTCCCGAAAGTAAAACGACTGCTTTTTCCATATCTCTGGATACTCCTTACCCGGCGGGAATTGCCGGACTGAATCTAAAATTGAAACAGGGACATCTCCTCAGGCATCGCCACGAATGGCCGCGATGGCCTTGGCCACATCATCAGTGCCATAGATGGCAGAACCGGCTACGAGAACATTGGCACCGGCCTGGCGGACCAGCTTGCTCGTTTCCGCGTTGATGCCGCCATCGACTTCGATGTCGCAGTCAAAGCCCATATCCTGGATCGTGTGGCGCAGCATGTGGATCTTGTCAAGCTGCGACTCGATGAATTTCTGGCCGCCGAAGCCCGGATTCACCGTCATGATGAGAACCATGTCGAGATCCTGCAGCAGTTCCTCGATCATCGCGAGACTCGTCCCCGGATTCACGGCGATGCCTGCCTTGCAGCCAGCGGCCTTGATCTGCTGGACGATGCGATGGCTGTGCTTTGCAGCCTCGACATGGAACGTGATGATGTCAGCACCGGCATCAGCAAAGGCCTCAATCTGCGTCTCAGGATGCTCGACCATGAGATGCACATCAAAGACGGCCTCCGACGTCTTGCGCAGGCTCTTGACGACCGGCGAACCGAGCGTGATATTCGGCACGAACGTGCCGTCCATAACATCGATGTGAATGTATTCCGCACCGGCGTCCGTCACGCGCTTGACTTCTTCAGCCAGGCGGGAAAAATCAGCCGACAGGATGGATGGTGCAATCTTAATCATTTATATTCCTTCTTTCTCGCGAGCAATTGACCTTCTTTTATTTCCGACAGGATGTTCAGATATGCCTGATAGCGTTCCTCGTCAATCGCGCCTTTTTCCACGGCTTCCTTGACGGCACAGCCTGGTTCATGGCTGTGGCTGCAGGGCTGGAAGCGGCAGGCGCCAAGGTAAGGACGGAACTCCGGGAAGCAGTCCGGCAGATCCGCCGTATCGAGTTCCATGAGTTCCATTGCGCTGAAACCGGGCGTATCGACAATGTAGCCTCCCTCATACGGCAGCAGTTCCGCCACACGGGTCGTATGACGCCCGCGCTTGATCTTGTCGCTGACCTTGCCGGTCTGCAGCGAGAGCGACGGATCGATGGTATTCATCAGCGAGGATTTTCCCACACCGGAAGGGCCGGCAAAAACGGAAATCTCACCGCGCAGGCGGTCGCGGAGTTCCTCAATGCCCGCTCCCGTATGCGCCGAGACGCGCAGAACAGGATAGCCGATACGCTCGTAGGCCGAGAGGAATGCTTCCCAGGGACTGTTGAGGAGATCCATCTTATTCACGCAGATCATGATCTTCTCAATGCCGGACCATTCCGCCAGCACGAGGAAACGGTTGAGCAGCAGCGGATGAAGATCCGGCTGAGCTGCCGCAAAGGTCAGCACGACCTGCGTGAGATTGGCCACAGCCGGACGCCGCAGCAGATTGTTGCGCGGCAGCAGCTGCTCGATGACGCCCGTGCCCTCTGGCAGGCGCTCTACAGCCACGCGGTCGCCCGGGACGACGCCCGTGCTCTTGCGCGTCTTCTTGAATTTGCCGCGCAGCTTGGAGGAGATCAATCCCTCCGACGTCACCACATAGAAAAAACTGTTGTAGGCCTTGATGACACGCCCTTCTAACATACTGCCTCTCTTTCTTTCAGCGGGAACAGAAATCAGCGTTCCTTGCCGGTTTCTCCCTGACGCACAGGAACCTTGTTCTCTCCCTGACTCGTATTCTTGCCCGGTTCCTTATTATCCTGCTTCTGGACCTGCGTCTTGGCTTCCTGCGCCACGACGAGGCTGATGCTCGTACCTTCCTCTACTTCACCGCTGGCCGGAGACTGGCGGATAACCGTGCCCGGAGCCTGACGGCTGCTCTCGTACGTCACATTGCCGACCTTGAGTCCGCGGCTCTGAAACGCCGATTTGGCTGCAGAGAGACTGCCGCCCGTCACATCGGGGATGCTGACCTTCTTCGTCTGCTTGCCCTTGCTGACCGTAATGTCGACGCTCTGGCCGCGACTGATCTTGGAGCCCGCGCGCGGATCCTGCTTGATGACCGTGCCGGCCTCCTCATCGGAGTACTTCTCATAGACCGAGCCCAGCTTCAGCCCCATCTTCTTGAGCTGCGCCTCGGCATCGGACTTCGACATGCCCGTGAGATCTGGCATCTCCACATCTTCGCCGCCCTTGCTGACGTATATCGTGACCAGGCGTTCTTCCTTGACCTTCGTGCCGCCCTCCGGAGTCTGCGATACGACCTGTCCGGCAGGCACATCGGCGTTATACGTTTCGGCGACATTGACGCGCAGTTTCTTGTCCTCGAGGATCTGGCGGGCCAGCGTCATCTGCTTGCCCGTGACGTCGGGAACCACGACCTCGGCCGTACTCCAGAACTTGCCGTAGCTCATGAAGGCGCCGACGAAGAAGCCGGCAAGCAGCACGAGCAGCAAGCCCACGATAAACTGCTTCGACTTGAAGATGGATTTTTCCTCGTGCGGCTCCTCTTCATAATCATCCTGCTCCCGCATGCGGCGCGGCGGCAGCTCTCTCATCTCCTGCACGCGCGGCAGGACCTGCGTGGCATCGGGATCAGCCGGCATGCCGACAGACGGCTGCCCACCCGTCAGTATCATGCGCTCCGCGTGCTGGATCTCCTGCACGAACTCGGCGCTTGTCGGCCGCAGCGCGGGATCCTTGCTCATGGCGCGTGCCACGAGTGCCTCAACGACCGGCGGGATTGAAGGATCCAGCTGACGTACCGAGACGGGCTCGTCCTGCAGATGCTTGACGGCAATGCTCACCGGCGTCTCACCCGTGAAAGGCAGCTTGCCCGTCAGCATTTCATAGAGCACGACGCCCAAGGAATAGACATCGGATTTCGGCGTGATCATCGTACCCTTGGCCTGCTCCGGTGAAAAATAGTGTACCGACCCCACGACGTTGCCGCTGTACGTCATCGTCGACTCCGTGACGGCGCGCGCGATGCCGAAATCCGCTACCTTCGCATGGCCGTCCGGCATCATCAGGATGTTGTGCGGCTTGATGTCGCAGTGCACAAGGTTGTTGGCATGTGCGTGCGCCAGCGCCTCGCTGATCTCACGCGCAATGCGCAGTGCCTCGCTGACGGGGAGATGGCCTTCCTGGCGGATCTTGTCCTTCAGGGTACGCCCCGGCACGTATTCCATGACGATATAGTGGTCGCCGTCGGCCACGCCGACGTCGTAGATATTGACGATATTGGGATGGGAAAGGCGGGCCGCAGCCTGAGCCTCACGCTGGAATTTCTCGATGAATTCTTTATCCTGCTTGAATTGCTCGTGCAGGATCTTGACGGCCACCGGCCGATTCAGCAACAGGTCTTTCGCTCTGTAAACATCGGCCATCCCGCCTCCGCCGATCAGCTCCTCGAGCTCATAGCGCTGATCTAAGATACGCTGTAACATATCTGTTCCCCCTACTATAGTTAATCATCTGACTCACATCAGACTCTGGATGATCCTGCGGGCAACCGGTGCCGCTTCGGTACCGCCGCCACCGGCATTCTCGACGATGACCGCAAAGACAATCTTGCGGGCAGGCAGCTGCGCTGAACCGATGAACCAGGCATGATCCTTGCCGGCGGCATTTTCCGCCGTCCCCGTCTTGCCGGTCACGCGGACGCCGCTGACCTGTGCGGCCGTTCCCGTCCCCTTGGTCACGACATCTTCCATATAGCTGTCAATCAAGGCTGCCATCTGCGGCGTCGTGGCCTTCAGCCAGGCCGAAGGCTTCGCCTCCTGGACGACAGTCCCGCCCGGCGTCACAACCTCCTGCACGAGATACGGCTTCATGATGATGCCGCCGTGAGCGAACGCATCGGCCAGGAGCGCCATGTGCATCGGCGTGACGAGCAGGGCACTCTGGCCGATGGCCGTCTGCGCCTGATCACCGGCTGACAGCGTGCCGAAAGCCGGGAAATGCGACTTGGTCATGAGAATTTCTTCTCCGATTTCCTTATCGAAACCGAAGCGCTCAAAGGCCTTTTTGAGCTTGCTGTCCCCGAGGCGCATCCCGAGCGTGCCGAACGTCACATTGCAGGATTCCGTCACGGCCTGGCGCAGGTTGAGCCTGCCGTGGACCTCGCCATGACTTTCACGTATCGTATGGCCGCCGCCAACGTCGAGGACGCCCGTGCAGTCAAAGATCTCCGCTTCATTTGTCACGCCATCCGTGAGTGCCGCATCGGCGATCATCGGCTTGATGGTAGAGCCCGGCGGATAAAGGCCCTGGACGGTACGGTTGAGCAGCGGGCTGTCTTCCTGCTGCGAAAGATTCTTCCAGTTCGATTCGATGTCATTCGGGTCGTACGAAGGCGAACTGACCATGGCCAGGACAGCTCCGGTTTCCGCATCGAGGACGACCACGGCTCCGCGCCGGTTCCCGAGGCCTGAAAAAGCCGCCTGCTGAACGCGGGAATCGATGGTCAGCCTGACATCATTGCCGCGGTCTGACTGCAGCAGCTGTGCCAGCGGCCCCAGTCGGCTCATATCACCTGTGAGTCCGAGCAGGGCCTGATTGGCATGGCCTTCGATGCCGGCACTGCCGATCTGCTCGCCATTGTAGCCCGTCACGGCAGCCATGACACTGCCGAAGGGATAGACGCGTCTGCCACCGTCCTCCGTTTCGGCAAGGACCTTGCCGTCAGACGAGAGGATCGAGCCGCGCACGATGTCTGAGCGCGCGGCCGCGCTGCGCATGTTGAGCGGATTGTGAGCAAGATCATCGGCTTCCCAGGTCGACAGGTAGATCACGTAGACCGCCAGGATACCGAACAGGACCATGCAGATGGAAGCTGCGCGCAGGACCTGCCGTTTGATTTTCCAATCAGCCATTCTTCTGCTCCTTTGACAGGGATATCAGCATGCCGAGCAACAGGAAGCCCGACACCATGGAACTGCCGCCATAACTGATGAAGGGCAACGTGATGCCCGTCAGCGGCAGGAATTTCGTGACACCGGCAATGATGATGAACGCCTGCATCAACAGCAGCGTACTGCAGCCGGCCGCCAGCAGCAAGTCCTTTTCGCGCGGGCAGGCCAGCGCGATGCAGATGCCGCGCCAGAAGGCCAGCACATAGCAGGCCATCAGCGCCAACGAAGCGACAAGGCCCATCTCCTCCGCAATGGCGGCAAAGATGAAATCCGTATGCACCTCCGGGATAAAGCCGGGATGGCCGAAGCCAAAGCCCGTCCCCCAGATGCCGCCAGTACCGAATGAGAAGAGCGACTGCACGATCTGGTAGGCCATGCCGCTTGGATCCTGCCAGGGATTCAGCCAGATATCAAAGCGCACGCGCACATGACCGAAGGCAAAATAGCAGATGACAGCGGCGAGCCCCATGAATGTCAGCGCCAGGAACACATACGAGCGGCTGCCCGTCGCCATGTAGGTCATGAGCACCGCAATGCCGAAGAACAGCAGCGCCGAACCCAGGTCGCGCTCCACGACGAACATGAGGACCGCCATGCCCCAGATGAAGATGAGCGGCGCAATGAAGCGCAGCGGCGGCAGGCGCAGGAACAGGATGCGCCTTGCCGGCATGGTCAGCACGCGGCGATGATCCGAAAGATACGCCGCGAGGAACAGCACGATGAGGATTTTGCCAAACTCCGACGGCTGAACGGAAAAGGGGCCCAGCACGAGCCAGTTCCGGCTGCCGCCAATCTCCGTGCCAAAGAGAAGCGGCAGGAAAAGGACAATCACACAGCAGATACCGAGGATATAGGGATATTCCAGCAGCCGGTGAATGCGTCCCCACAGCCGCACGAGCACGAGCATCAGGACCATGGCGATGAGCAGCCAGCGGAGCTGCGGCACGAGCAGCGAAGGCTTCAGCCGCGCGATCTCCACAACGCCGACGCTCGCGAGCGTCATGACGATTGGAAAGAGCCACGTATCAAGCTTGTGGCGCACGAGGATGGCCTGCATCATCAGGGAAAAGACGATGACGGCAGCCAGCCACGGCAGATAGGAGAGGCCGAGGAGCATATCGGGCGTGACATGCCCGATGGCCGGATTGGCCTTGAGGTACAGCACACCGAGCCCGGCGATGAGAATGCCGGCGGGTGCCAGCAGCAGGCTACCGTTCTTCATGGCGCATACACCACCACGACAGCCGTCACGTTATCACGTCCACCCGAGGCCAGCGCAGCCTCGATGAGCGCACGCGCCACATCGCCCTCCTGACGCCCGAGGATGGCGCAGATTTCCGGTTCCTGCACCATGTTCATGAGGCCGTCCGTGGCCAGCAGCAGTATGTCGCCGGGCTGGACCGTGAAACGGCCGGTATCGACGATGATGTCTGCTTCGACTCCCACGGCACGCGTCAGCACGTTCTTCTGCGGGTGGATGCGGGCTTCCTCCTCGGTGAGCTCGCCCTGTGCCACGAGATCCTCGACGTAAGAATGGTCACGTGTGACCTGATGCAGCACGCCGCCGCGCAGCAGGTAGAGACGGCTGTCGCCAACATGTGCCCAGAGTGCCTGATCGCCATCCAGATGCAGGATGGTCGCCGTCGTGCCCATCCCCTTGCAGTCCGGCCGCTCCGCAACGGTCTGCAGGATGGCGTGATTCGCCCTGTGGATGGCTGACGAGAGTTCCTGCTCGCCGATGGCCGCGCAGCCGGCAAGTTCCTGCCGCACGACCTCCACGAGGATGTGACTGGCCACTTCTCCCGCAGCATGGCCGCCCATGCCATCCGCCACCACATAGACGGACGGCTCGAATACGGCCGCACGGTCCTCGTTGATGGGGCGCACGCATCCGACATCTGTCGCTTCATAAACTCTATTCAAATTACTCACCTCTCGAACTGAAGCGTGACCAGACCAATGCGTATCTTGTCACCCGGGCGCACATAGGCTTTGCCCTCCAGTACTTTGCCATTCACGTAGGTATGATTGACGCTGCCAAGATCCTCGATGACATACTGATTGCCATGGCGATAGATGACGGCATGATGATGCGACACATAGCCTTCGGGAATGATGATATGGTTGTCGGGGCCGCGGCCGATGGCAATCTGCTCGCGAAAGGCAAAACGCTTCCCCTTGAGTTCTTTTTCCGGCGCCTCTTCTACGGACAGGACGGCCTCCGCAGGACTCGTCTCAGGAGGACGCAGGTCAGCCTTCTGCCTGCGCACCGCGCCCAGGAGTCCCTTCGCCAGTTTGACGGTAAACCACAGCAGCCACAGCAGCATGCCGTATTCCAGTATGACGCGGACCCCTTTCAAGAACCAAGCCGTTACAGGCACTTAAATCACCTCATATCGCAGGACCGTAACACCGATCCGTATCGTATCTCCATGCTGCAGACGGCAGGCATCGATGCGCTCCCCCTCCACAAAGGTACCATTCGTACTCCTGGCGTCATGAAGCTCATGGCGATGATGTTCATAGGAAATCCAGGCATGGAGCCGTGATGCCTTTGTATCCGTCAGGATGAACTCATTCTTGTCACGGCGGCCGATGTAGATCTGCTTTTCACCAAGCTCCAGATAGGCGTCGCGGTCCGGCCCCTCCACCACGGTCAGCGAGGCCAGCGGATGAAAGGCCGGCAGCGAGATCGGCCCGGCTTCATCCAGCCGCGGGCGCTCGAGCACCAGCGTATTGTCCGGTTCCTCCGGTTCGCTTTCCTGTAAGCAGCGCAGCTTGTACATGCCGCGCGAAAGCTTCCGGCTCTGCTTCATATGGATGGAGAGCCTGCCCTCCATCGTGCAGTCCTGCAGGATGAGCTGGCGGCCTACGGTCGTATAGAGCGTATCGATGACGCGCTGTGCACAGAGGCGATGGTAATCGTCGGGACAAAGATAAAAATAAAAGGCATTGTCTACCGGCGAACCGGCTCCACGCGCCTGGCGCGTGACTTCGCGCTCCACGCCATTCATGAGTTCCGCCACTTCGAGATTGCTGCTGAACCGCTTATTGAAAAATCCTTCGATGTGATTGGTCAGATAGGATTCCCATGTACCAAGTCCCATACTAAGGCTCCTTTCCTTGCGTTTCTGTCTGTCTCATTATAACAGAAAACGCAAGGGATTTATAGACAAACGTCAGTCCTTGAGGTGCTTATTGCGCAGCTGGCCGCAGGCAGCCTGTATATCTGTTCCCATCTCGCGCCGCACCGTCACCTGGATATGGTGGTCGAGCAGGTACTGTTCAAACCATTTGATGCGCGCGGCGGACGGGCGCAGCAGATGGCGTTCGACCACGGGATTGATGGGGATGAGGTTGACGCTGGCGAGCTGTCCGCGCAGGAGAGAGACGAGTTCCTGTGCCTGCTCCTCCCCGTCGTTGAGCTGGTCGATGAGAATGTATTCGTACGTCACACGCCGTTTCGTCGTCTCCGCGTAATGGCGGGCCGCCTTGACGACATCCGCGAGCGGATACTTGCGGTTGATCGGCATGAGCCTTGAGCGCAATGCGTCATTCGGTGCATGCAGGGAGACAGACAGCGAGATCGGCAGCCCCTCTTCTGCGAGCCGGTACATATTGGGAACGATTCCCGAGGTAGAAAGCGTGATGTTCCGGTACCCCATGCCGAGCGCATACGGCGCATGCAGCAGGCGGATGAAGGCGAGGACATTGTCGTAGTTCATCAATGGCTCGCCGGAGCCCATGATGACGACGGTATCAACCTTGCCCTGTCCTTCCCGGTGCAGCATCTCCTCGATGATGATGGCCTGGGAAAAGATTTCCCCGGCCGAGAGGTTGCGCGCCATGCCGTGGAGTGTCGATGCACAGAATGCACAACCCATGTTGCAGCCAGCCTGCGTCGAGACACAGATGCTGTTGCCGTACGGCTGACGCATGAGCACCGTCTCGACGGCCGTGCCGTCGTCGAACTCCAGCAGGAATTTCGTCGTGCGGCCATCGGCAGAATCCAGCCGGTCCTTTTCGCGCGGGCGGCCGATGGCGAGCGTCTCCGGCAGCGTTGCGCGCAGGTTCTTCGGCAGATTCGTCATATCGTCAAAGGAACGCGCGCCCTTCTGATACATCCACTCAGCCACCTGACGGGCGCGGTAAGACGGCACGCCGAAGGGTTTCAGCGATTCCTGGAGTTCCTCAAGTGTAAGGCCAAAGATATTCTTCACGTGTATAATCCTTTCATCCTTTCCGCTTCATCCGGCAGATGAAGAAGCCATCCGTGCCATCCACCTGCGGCATGAGCTGCACCATCCTTGCCTGCTGATGAACGCTCGGCAGCGGCAAAAACGCCCCCGTCGTCTCGAGCTCAAATTCCGGATGTTCTTCAAGGAAGCGGCTCACGACGGCCTGATTCTCTGCCAGCTCGATGGTGCACGTACTGTAGACGAGAACGCCGCCGGGCTTGACGGCCTTGGACGCACCCTCGAGGATCTCCAGCTGCAGGTGCGGCAGAGCCTCGATTTCCTGCTGGGTCTTGCGCCAGCGGGCATCCGGCTTGCGGCGCAGCACGCCGAGTCCCGAGCACGGTGCATCGATGAGCACGCGGTCTGCCATGCCCGCATAGTACTCACCGGCCTCCCTGGCATCGAGGCGCTGTGTCTCGATGATGTGGATGCCCAGCCGGCTGGCGTTCTCTTCGATACGCAGCAGCTTGTGATCGTAGACATCGCCTGCCACGATGCGTCCCTCGTCATGCATCAGAGCGGCAAGGTGCGTCGTCTTGCCGCCCGGGGCCGCGCAGCAGTCGAGCACGAATTCTCCGGGCTGCGGCCGGACGACATGCGCGACCAGCATGGAGCTTTCATCCTGGACCTGGCAGAGTCCCTGCTGGAGAGGCGCGAGTTCATCGAGAGCTCCGTGCTTTGTGATGAGCAAGCCTTCAGGCGCCCAGCGGGAAAGCTCCACCACAGCTCCTGACTGCTCGAGCGCTGCCTTCAGTTCCTCGCGCCCGATGCGCAGCGTGTTCGTGCGCACGGAGAGAACGGGCTGCTCGTTGTCAAACGCACAAATCTTCTCAGCCGCCTCAAAGCCAAACGTCCTGACCCAGTGGCGCACGAGCCATTCCGGGTGCTGGCTGCGCAGCGCCAGTCCCTCGGTCGCATGCCCCTTGCCTTCGGGGAAAGCCGCCCGCTGCGGCTCACGCACAGCTGTCCGCAGCACGCCATTGACGAAGCCCGAAAGCCCCTTCATGCCCATGCCCTTGGCAAGTTCCACCGACGTATTGCAGACGGCCGAGGCTGGAACCTTATCGAGATAAAAAAGCTGGTAGAGGCCGAGATGCAGGATTTCCCGCACCAATGGCTGGATCTTGCGGACAGGGCGCTTCACGTAGCGGCGCAGGATCCAATCGAGCGTACCGCCGGCTTTCACCGCTCCGTAGACGAGCTCCGTGACAAAGCGGCGGTCCTGCTCCGAGATTTTTGCCTGACGCAGTGCCCTGGCAAGCGCCACATTGGCATAGGCGCCATTTTCATGTACTTCATATAAGATGCGGACCGCCGTCTCGCGCGCTTTATCCATCATGATTCTTACTTCTCCTGTCCTTTGTCCGCAGCTTCCTTCTGCGGCGGCGCAGGCTCTCCCTTAGCCGCCTTTTCCTGCGGGATGATGATCTTTTCAAGCTGGGCCCTCACTTCCGCCATATCGACATGGGTGTTGTAACAGGGCCCGTTGGGCCGGATGTTGAGCACCCCCACGGCCGGCAGCGGATAGACATCCTGGATGCCGCTCATGAGGTCGCGCTCGCAGGCAATGGCCAGCACGGCCTTGGGGCGCGTCTTGTAGACGATCTGACGGGCCAGCGTGCCGCCGGTCGCCACGAAGAAGTGGAAGCCCATCTCGTGCGATAACGTCACAAGGGCCCCGATGTCGCAGCCGCCGCAGCGCTTGCAGTTCTCGGGGTCCCTGGTGATCTTGTGCGGGCACGAGGCCAGCTGCAGGCAGTGCGGTGTCACGACGAGCAGACGGTCTGCCGGCACGCGAATGCCCATGCGGTTGAAGAGCAGGTTGCTGACTGCGATGAACGAGCCTTCGAGGCGGCGCCGCGAAATGCCGAAAACCTTCCCGAGGCGCACGGCCAGCGGAAAGAGCATGTTGATGAGCTCATACGTCTGCTTCTGCAGGAACGGCACATACGGCAGGCCAGCCACGGCCAGCACCATATTGAAGATGCCGAGGAAAGCCACGACCACGACCGCCGTCACGATGGCGCCGAGGATCCATGGCAGGGCAGGCTGTATGGAGGCCAGCCCCGGCACACCGATATACCAGATGATGTAGAGCGCAACAGCCATCAGGATGGTTGTCAGCGAGAGCATGCCAATGAAGAGCCGCTTCTTCGGCCGGCCCGGCATTGTGATCTTCTTCTTGTTCTGCACCATGACATTCAGTCCTCAAAGCGTGCCGGCAGCGAAAATCCATGTCCATTGAGGTAATCAGCCGCACGCATGCGTTTCTTGCCCGGGGCCTGCAGCTCGAGGATTTCGAGCACGCCGTCACCCGTTGCGACCAGCAGCCCCTTTTTCTTGTCGGCCAGCAGCACCGTGCCCGGGAGAGCCTGGGTCGTTTCTGCCGTCCGTCTGGTACGCCATATCTTAAACTTCTTTCCTGATAAAAACGTGTAAGCGCCCGGCCAGGAATCGAGGCCGCGCACGAGGTTGTGGATATGAGAAGCGGCATCCTGCCAGTGGATGCGGCCTGTTTCCTTCGTGAGCATCGGCGCGTAATTGGACTCTCCGGTCTGCGGAATGCGCTGCAGGGTACCGTCTGACAATTTCTCCAGCGTCTCCATCAGGACCTTGGCGCCAAGCTCCATGAGCCCGTCATGAACTTCGGCGAGCGTCGTATCCGGACCGATTGGGAATTCCGCCTTCAGCAGCATATCGCCCGTATCGAGGCCGGCATCCATGAACATCGTCGTCACGCCGGTCTTCGTCTCGCCGTCAATGACGCACCACTGCATGGGGGCAGCACCGCGGTAACGCGGCAAAAGGGAGCCATGGACATTGATGCAGCCATACTTCGGGATATCGAGGATGCGCTGGGACAGAATCTGTCCAAAAGCCACGACGACCATGAGATCCGGATGCTGTTCCTCGAGGAAGGCCGTAAAGGACTCCTCCTTGATTTTCTGCGGCTGCCAGACTGGCAGTCCATGAGATTCCGCCCAGGCCTTGACCGGCGACGGCACGAGCTTCTGGCCGCGTCCGCGCGGCTTGTCGGGCTGTGTCACAACACCGATGACCTCACACGATGCATGCAGGGCAGCAAGGCAGGGTACGGCAAATTCCGGCGTTCCCATGAAAATCACACGAAATTTCTTCACGTCTGGTTCCTCCCGTGCAGGCTCGTCGCGATATCGATGAACAGCTGGCCATCGAGATGGTCGAGTTCATGCTGGATGCAGCGCGCCAAAAGCCCTGTGGCTGTAATATGCTGTTTCTTGCCGCGCCGGTTCAGGAATTCAACCTTGACCCTGGCCGAACGCTTCACTTCTCCATAAATCCCTGGAATGGACAAACATCCTTCCGTGTCGACATCCTCGCCTTCACGGAACGTGATGACCGGATTGATGAGTTCAATGAGACCGGTATCATCCTGGCAGTCGATGACGACAGCGCGGATGGCGCGCCCCACCTGGGGCGCAGCCAGTCCGACACCATCATTTTTATACATGGTTTCCGCCATGTCATCGAGCAGCTGCCGTAATTCCTTATTGATCTTTTCGACAGGAGCGCAGACCTCCTTGAGGACAGGCGCCCCGGCCTTGACAATTTCCATTACTGACATTTGCTTGTGGTGACTCCTTATGTGTAACTAAAACTTATGCTTTCTTCAAGCCGCCTGCCTTGACCATGATGGCCAGCGTGACATTGGCAGCTTTCTGCAGCGATTCCAGCGGCAGGTATTCAAACCGGCCATGGAAGTTGGCACCGCCCGTGAAGATGTTCGGGCAGGGCAGGCCGCGGAAGGACAGGCGTGCACCATCCGTGCCGCCGCGAATCGGTGCGACCTTCGGCTCGACGCCAGCAGCTTCCATCGCATCGTGAGCGAGCTCGACGATGTACATGTTGCCGTCAGCAATCTTCTCGAGCATGTTGTGGTAGATGTCGCGGTGCTCCACCTCTACGGTACCCTCACCGTATTTCTCGTTGAGGAACGCCGCCATCTTGTCGAGGTATGCCTTGCGCGCAGCAAAGTGCTCCTTGTCATGGTCGCGGATCAGCATGCCCATGGTGACTTCTTCGACACCGCCCTTGATCTTGTGCACATGGTAGAAGCCTTCATGGCCCTCCGTGTACTCCGGTTTCTCGCCAGCCGGCAGCATCATCTGCCACTCGGCTGCAATCGAGACGGCATTCTTCATCTTGCCCTTGCCCGAGCCCGTATGGACGCTGCGGCCATGGATGTGGATAGTCGGGTTGGCCGCATTGAAATTCTCGTATTCCAGGCCGCCGAGCTCGCCGCCATCGATCGTATAGGCAAAGTCCGCACCGAATTTCTCAACATCGAACAAGTTTGCACTGCGTCCGATCTCTTCATCAGGCGTAAAGCCCAGACGGATCTTGCCGTGTTTGATTTCCGGATGGTGCAGGAGGTATTCGGCCGCACTGACGATTGACGTGATGCCGGCCTTGTCATCAGCGCCCAACAGCGTCGTTCCATCCGTCATCATGATGTCCTGGCCCTTGTATTTCTCAATTTCCGGGAAATCCTTGACCGAGAAGACAATCTGCTTCTCCGGATTCAGGAGGATATCGCCGCCCTCATAGTGGATGATCTGCTCGTGGATATCGGCACCCGAAGCATCCGGGCTCGTATCCATATGTGCAATGAAGCCGACGACCGGCGCACCTTCCACACCATTGGCCGGCAGCGTGGCCATAATGTATCCGTTCTCGTCGAGCGTAACCTCCTCAAGACCGATGTTCTTGAGTTCCTCAGCCAGGTGCTTGGCCAGCACCAGCTGCTTGGCAGTTGACGGACACGACGCGCTGCTTTCATCCGATTGCGTATCAAAGGAGATGTAGTCGCGGAACCGTTTCACCAGAGTTTCCATTTCGATTTCCATTGCCATTGAAACCACCTCGTACTTTATATTGAATCATTTTCTCTTGACTCTGTCCGTGAGTCGTGCACAAAACCGGTCTGACCAACGGTATGAGTCACGATATAATTATAACAAAAGAACACAGAAGCGACAAGGCATCTCAGCTGCAGCGCCGTATCACTACACAGCGGACAGCAATTGGTTCCAACTAAAAAAGCGACAAATTGTACACAAGAAAAGGACCATCGTCCCCGCAAAATCTCAAGATACACACACAGAGGACAAAAGGGCATCAGCATCATGCGAATACAAGAGCACATTACTTTCTTAGAAAAAATGCTATGGCACAACGAAATTTCGCTGTCCATAGCATTTTACCAGATAAAGCTCAAACACTCAATGTTTTTGGGTCCAGGCCATAGATGCGAACAGCATTTTCATAAAACACCTCATGCCAATGTTCTTCCGGAATGATCTCCTTCGTGAACGCGATGTAGTCCCCGAGATTCGCGAGCGGCCAGTCTGTGCCAAACATGAAGCGGTCATACGAGTCGAGATACTCGAGCCAGCCCTTCAGGCGCTCGATGTAGAAGTGCTTCTTCTGCAGGAACGCTTCAAAATCGGGAATCTTGCCCTCGAGCAGGCCGGAAAGATCGGCCGCCACATTGGGATTCTTCTCGATGACAGCCGCTGCATCCGTAAACCACGGCTCGCCGAAATGGCACATGACGAACTGTACCTTGCGGAAGCGCGTCGCTGCTTCATCCATGACGAGCGGATGGCTGTATTTGAGGAGTGCCTGGTCCGTCGCCGTCAATCCCGTATGGACGGCCACCGGCTTCCGGTATTTCACGGCCAGCTCGTAGATTGGCGCCAGCCGCTCATCGTAGATATAGAACGAGCTGTACCCCGGATACAGCTTGATGCCACGGCAGCAGTCGCGCTGCAGATGCTGTTCCAGGAAAGGCAGCTGCGCTTCCAGATGCTCGAAGTCAAAGATCCTGCTGTCGAGCCCCACGCAGTACGAGAGGAACGGCGGGTAATCCGGCGAGACATCCTCCACAGGCAGGTTGCCCATAACGATGCCGTGAACGAGTCCGCGTGCACGATACTGCTCCAGCAGATGCTCGGCGCTGTTCTCGTGCTGGGCAGCCCTGGCAATCTGGTCAAAATAGGCATCCGCGCCGAAATGCAGATGCGCGTCGATGATTTTCATGATATCCCTCGCTTCAACTCAAAGGCGGGCAAACACCTCGCGGGCCAGATTTGCCATATAGCGGGCCGCTGGGCCGAGTGCCGCCGGATCCACATGGAACTTCGGATTGTGATTGGCCGGGGATTTGCCCGTGCCGACGAGCACGAACGCCCCAGGAATCTCCTCCTGATAATACGCAAAATCCTCACCGGCCAGATTGACGGGGGCCGGCTCCACCGTCAGGCCCTCCCTGCGTGCCTCTTCCGCTGCGAATTCCGTCCAGGACGGCGTGTTGTTCGTAGCCGGAGGTCCCGCATACCACGTGAGCTCCGCATGGCCGCCGAAGGAAGCGGCCTGCCCCTCCGCCAGCCCGTAGATGCGCTTCTTGATGAGCTTGCGGTCCTCAGCGGTCAGGCAGCGCACCGTGCCCTCGAGCCAGGCAGACTCGGGGATGACATTCCAGGTATTGCCGCTCTCGATATGCGTGATCGAGACGAGGCCCGGATGCGCGGGGTCGATGTTGCGCGAAACGATGCTCTGTGCCGCCGTGACGAAGCCTGCCGCCATGACGATGGGGTCGATGCCGCGTTCCGGATGTGCCGCATGCGTCCCCTTGCCATGGAACGTCACCGTGAATTTATCGACTGAAGCCGTCACGGCTCCTTCACGGATGCCGAGCGTGCCGACGTCGTAGAGCGGCGAGGTGTGCAGTCCGAAGATGGCCTGCACCTCCTTGAGCACGCCCGTCGCCATGACCTTGCGCGCACCGCCCGGAGCCTCCTCCGCCGGCTGGAAGATCAGATAGACCGTGCCTCGGAGCTCATTTTCCTGCTCCTTGAGCAGATACGCCGCACCGAGCACCGTGCTGATGTGGAAATCGTGACCGCAGGCATGCATGCGGCCCTCGTGCTCGGATGCATAGTCAAGGCCTGATTCTTCCTGTATCGGCAGTCCGTCGATATCGCAGCGCAGCGCGATAAAGGGGGCCTTGCCCGTGCCGACCTCTGCGACGAGTCCCGTCTTGAGCGGCAGGTCAAGGATTCTGATGTCAGCAGCCTCCAGATCCTGCCGCAGGCGCTTTGTCGTCTCAATCTCTTCATAGGAAAGTTCCGGATGACGATGGAACCAGTAAAATTCTTCGGTAATCTTATCGATGATTGCATTCTGCTGCATGAAAATCCCTCACTTTATCTCAGTCATTCATATTAACATAGTTTACTAGTATGTTTTACAGATATTGTAATATATCCACCGGGCGCTGTCAATAAGCATAGTGCCAAAAAGGAGCTGTGAACGGCGGGCCAAAAAGCCCGCCATCACAACTCCTTTGTTCATGCAGGATAAGATACCTTACTCAGCAAGCGGCTTCATCGTCGGGAAGAGCAGGACATCGCGGATGGACGGTGCGTCCGTCAGCAGCATGACGAGACGGTCGATGCCGATGCCCACGCCGCCCGTCGGCGGCAGGCCGTATTCCATAGCCGTGATGTAATCGCGGTCCATGACATGTGCCTCATCATCGCCGGCCTCGCGCTGCTTGAGCTGATCGAGGAAGCGGCCTTCCTGATCGATTGGATCATTAAGCTCCGTGAAGCCATTGGCCAGTTCGCGGCCATAGATGAAGAACTCAAAGCGGTCCGTGATGCGCGGATCTTCCGGATTGCGCTTGGCAAGCGGCGAGATTTCCGTCGGATGGCCCGTGATGAACGTCGGCTGCATCAGAGTCTCCTCGACTTTCTCCTCGAATGCCTGGTTGAGGATGCCGCCGATGCCATGGCGCTGCTCGTACGGAACGCCGATCTCGTCAGCCATCCTGCGGGCCTCTTCCACCGTCTCACACGAGAGGAAGTCCTTGCCCGTCGCTTCCTTGACGGCATCATTCATGCTGATGCGCTTGACCTTCGAGAGGTCGATCTCGACGCCCTGGTAATTGATGACCGGCGTGCCGAGTACGGATTTTGCCGCATTGACGACAATGCCTTCCGTGATGTCCATCATGTCCGTGTAGTCTGCATAGGCCTGATAGAACTCAATCGTCGTGAATTCCGGGTTGTGGCGCACATCCATGCCCTCGTTGCGGAAGACGCGGCCCATCTCATAGACGCGGTCAAAGCCGCCGATGACGAGGCGCTTGAGGTTGAGCTCCGTCGCGATGCGCAGATAGAGGTCGATGTCGAGTGCATTGTGGTGCGTGACGAACGGACGTGCCGCAGCGCCGCCGGCGATCGTCGAGAGCACTGGCGTCTCAACTTCGAGATAATCACGGTCATCGAGATACTGACGGATGGACTGAATGATCTTCGTGCGCTTGCGGAAGGTATCGCGTACCTCCGGATTCATGATGAGGTCGAGGTAGCGCTGGCGATAGCGGATGTCGACATCCTGCAGGCCATGGAACTTCTCCGGCAGCGGACGCAGCGATTTCGAGAGCAGATCAAAATCCTCGACGCGGACCGTCACCTCGCCGCGATGCGTCTTGAACACCACGCCGCGAATGCCGACGATATCGCCAATATCGAGTTTGCGGAACTGATTCTTGTACTTGTCCTCGCCGAGCACATCGATCTTGAAATAGACCTGGATATTGCCCGTGCGGTCGTTGAGCGTACAGAACGAAGCCTTGCCGTGGCCGCGGATGGCCATCAGGCGGCCTGCAATGCGTACCTCATCGCCTTCTTCATCGCCCTCGAGATGCGCATACTTCTCCTTGATGGGCTCTGCATAAGCCGTGACCTCATAACGATGGCCAAACGGCGGCACGCCCATGGCGCGAAACTCTTCCATCTTCTCGCGGCGGACCTTCATCATCTCATTGAGGTCCTCCACAGGGGCCTGCTGCCCCTTCTTCTGCTTATCTGCCATGCTTGCTTTACTCCAATCTCTGCGGGAGTCTTATCCCTTGATATCGATAATCTCGTACTTGATGATGCCGGCCGGTGCATGCACATCGACGACACTGCCCTTTTTCTGGCCGAGCAGAGCCTGTCCGAGCGGCGATTCATTGGAAATCTTGCCCTCGTCCGGATCTGCCTCCGTCGAACCGACGAGCATGAACGTATCCTCGTCGTCGAACTCGAGGTCCTTGACCGTTACGCTGCTGCCCATCTGGACGACATCGCCGGCACCAGCCTTGATGATGTGCGAATTGCGGATCTTCGCCTCGAGATCCTGGATCTCGCCTTCGAGGAATGCCTGCTCATTCTTGGCATCATCGTACTCGGAGTTCTCCGAAAGGTCGCCGAGGGCAATGGCTGCCTTCAGGCGCTGTGCAATCTCAATGCGCTTGACGCTCTTGAGATAATTGAGCTTTTCTACGAGTTTATTATAGCCGTCTTCGGTCAGCATGACCTTTTTGTCTGCCATGATAAAACGCCCCTTTTTATGTTCAGTTTAACTTATTCATTATACGTTTCTTTCCCGCGGCTGTCAATCAGGGCCAGCTTGGCCGCACGGGTCAGGTGCTTGATGCCGGCTTCGCGGGAGAGCGCTTCCTCTTTCGTCGCGAAGCACTCGAAATAAACGAGGCGCACCGGACGGCGCGAGCGCGTGTACTTGGCGCCCCGGCCCGCATTATGAGCCGCGACGCGCCGCTTGAGGTCATTCGTCCACCCCGTATAGAGACTGCCATCTGCGCACTCAACCATATAGGTATACGCTTCCGGCATCGGTCATTCTGCTTCCTGGATCTTGATTGTCTTGATGACGACATCCTCGAGCGGACGATCGGCAAAATCCGTCTCCACATGACCGATCTTGCGAACGACATCCATGCCCTTGACGACCTTGCCGAAGATCGTATGGTGGCCATTGAGCCACGGCGTCTTGTCGAGCGTGATGAAGAACTGGCTGCCGCCCGTATGAGGCATGCCCGTGTTCGCCATGGCCAGGATGCCCTCGCCCGTGAAGCGCAGGCTGTCGACAAACTCATCCTCGATCGTATAGCCGGGGCCGCCCGTGCCCGTGCCCGTCGGATCGCCGCCCTGGATCATGAAGCCATCGATGACGCGGTGGAAGATGACGCCGTCATAGAAGCCCTTCTGTGCAAGGTCGATGAAATTCTTCGTCGTGATCGGCGTCTGATCCTCAAAAAGCTCGATTTCAAAATTTCCCTGGTTCGTCTCAAATACTGCAATGCGATTTGCCATGTGTTTCTCTCCTCCATTGGCTGATGATGTTGTGTTACTGTTTCCTGCCGCCAGGCAGCTTCCCGTCAGGAGAAGCGTCAATGCCAGCAGCATCATAAGCATCTTCTTCATTCTACCCCATCTCCTCCTGTCATTTCAATAGCCTGCCATCACGCAGCACATTCTTTTCCCCGGGCTCACGCGGCGACCAGACCGGCACCTCATGGCCAGGACGGAAAAAACCTGCCGGCGGCTGCCAGGCCGGATATCCCACGGAATGCATCGTCACGAGTGCACCGATATCCGTTTCCGCGCAGAATTCCTTCGCGCCCTTGTCGAGCTGCTCACCGAGGCGTCCGTCCACCGGGAAGAACGCAACGTCGGCCTGCAGGCCCTGCAGCTTCTTCATCTGTTTGCGGAAAGCATTCTCAGCGAGTTTCCGTGTCTCGCGGTCTTCGCCATCCCAATCCCACCAGTTGAAATCCCCGGCATGGAAGATGCGAACGCCCTGCTGCTTGAGCGTCACGAGAAAGGAGACACCCGTATCCGTCGAATCAAAGGATTCAACCGACAGGTCCTCATCCTCCCAATGACTGTAAGTATCCAGGAACTGCACCTTATCCTGCGGAAAGGCGCGCACGCGCTTCGTATGGCGGATATCGTAACCGAAGATGTACTGGTTCACGGCATCGGCGTAGAGCCCGATGTGCGGGTCAAAGTGATCGAAATGTGCATGTGAGGCAAAGACGTAGAGCTGGTCAAAGTCATCGGCTGCCACAGCCTCGTCCACGGCATGGCTCGGGTCCTTGTAATCGTCAAAGACCAGCAGAACGCGGCCCACACGCACGAGAAAACCGCTGTTGAGCAAATAGGTCATCGAAATATCCATCTGTATCTTATCACCTCATCTTGCTGTCCTGCCATCCGTGCAAAGCGTTCCGGCAGCAGATGGCTCACCCGCCGTGACAGATTCCGCATCGTCACGGTCAGTTATTTCCATTATACTGGATATGGACGAATATTGCACGACAATTGATGCATCCTGTCCATGCATGGCTCATCATCTCCGCCGGGGTACCGTGAGATTCCTGCAGTAGAACCAGTAAATGACGAGCAGCAGGACAACCGTCACGGCCCAGCTGATCGGATACGAGAGCATGATGATGAAGAACGTCGGCACGGCCGCAAACGCCGTATAGATCCAGCCGATGCGAACGCCGCAGATCGTGAGCATCATCAGGAGCGCCGGCGGCAGCGAATGGCCGTAGCCGCGCATGGCACCTGAAAGGATCTCGATGAAAACGTAAATGAAATAGAAGCCGACGATGTAATACAGACGAATCTTCCCAACTTCTACGACAGCCGGATCATCATTGAAGCAGCGCAGCAGCGGTTCGGCAAAGACGCAGGCCAGGACGGAAAAGCCGACAATCGTGACCATCGCGATGAAAAGGCCCGTGCGCGTCGCCGCGCGGCAGCGCGCGAGATTCCCCGCACTGTAATTCTGGCTCACGAAGGTCGTCACGGCCTGCCCGAACCCCACGAGGAACACGTATATATTGATCTCGATGACAAAAGCAGCCGCCGAAGCCGCCATGACCACGGCACCAAGGCTGTTGATGGCTGCCTGAATGACGAGATTGGACAGCGAGAAGACCATGCCCTGCACGCCTGCCGGCAGCCCGATGCGCAGGATCTCCCGTGCGTCGGCCGCATTCAGGGACAGAGCCCGCGGCATCAGCCGCAGGACACCATGCGCACGGCAGAGCGCCCGGAAGAGCAGCACAGCGCTTACATAATTGGCAAGCGTTGTGGCCAGGGCCACACCGAAAATACCCCAGTCGAGCAGCAGCACGGCCAAAAGATTCAGCACGATATTGAGTATGCTGGCCACGGCCAAGGCATACAGCGGCGTCCGTGTATCTCCGCGGCTGCGGAAAATCGCAGACTCAAAATTGTAAAGGCCGATGGCCGGCAGCCCGAGGAGATAGACGCGCAAATACAGCTCGGCAGAGGGCATGACCGTGTCCGGTACCGCGAGCCACTCGAGCATCGGCACGGCAATCGCTTCGCCAAGCAGGGCCACGAGTACGCCGAAGATCAAAGCCAGCAGAAAAGATGTATGCACGGCCTGCGTCGTACGCCTAAAATCCCTGGCCCCGATGCATCGTGCAATGACCACGTTTGCACCGAGGGAAACGCCGATGAACAGATTGACGAGCAGACCGATGACCGGCGAGTTGTTCCCGACGGCTGCCAGCGCTTCCGTACTCACGAAATGGCCGAGGGTCAGGACATCCGCCGTGTTGAAAAGCTGCTGCAGGATGCCGGTCAGCGCGAGCGGCAGCGTAAAGGCAAAAAGAGGGCCAGCCAGCGGCCCATGCAGCATATCGATGGTATGACTCCTGCTCATGACGATCCCTTTCATCCGATTGCTTGAGAGATTCTGCAAAAACTACTTTTATGATACCATCATCACCATACACTGACAATGATTTCCTCTCTGTGATGGCACCATGACGAAAACGCTCCATTATTGTATACTAAGGGTATGGCAGGATAATCTGTCCCGTTTCAGCTCCTATCTCAGAGCGTCAATAATAAATTGAAAGGATATCGTCATGAATGGAACCGCCACCGCAATCGTCAGCAGGAGCAGCCTGCTTCACGCTATCTTCGCCATCCTCACGCTTCTCTGTCTGCTGTCCGCCGACGTGCAGGCAGCAGCCCCCGGCGCCTGGCGCCTCGATGCCGCCCCGGCTCAGGTGAGACCTCGCAATTTCCGCAGTGATGCGCAGCTGAAAATTGCCGGCGGCAATCAGCCGACGCCGGAAACACTGAAAAATCTGCGGCAGGAACTCGGCCTCCCTATCAGCACGCCATTATGGATCATCGATCTCCGTCAGGAATCACACGGCTTCCTGAACGGCACGGCCGTAAGCTGGCACACGGAGCGAAATGCAGCCAATCGCGGCCTCGGCGCGTCGGAAGTGGAAACACGCGAGATCCATCAGCTCGCAGCGGCCATGCAGACCTCTGTCATCGCCATGCCGATGGGCAGGGCCGACCAGATCGCGATTGCCGCTCCGTTCGCCGGCACAATCAGCAACTGGGAAACAGAACGCCACCTCGCCCGTTCTCTCGGCTGCGGCTACGAACGCTTTGCAGCCACGGATATGAGCTGGCCCGAGCCGCAGGCCATCGATGACTTCGTCGCCTTCTACCGCAGCCTGCCCCGGGAGCACGGCTGGCTCTTCTTCCACTGCCAGGCCGGACAAGGGCGCACGACGACCTTCATGACCTTATACGAGCTGCTGGAACAGCCGGACCATTCCGCCGCAGAAGCCGCCACGCATCAAAAAGCCCTCGGCGGCGCCGACCTCGTGCAAGCCGGCTATCTGCCATGGCTTGAGAAGTTCCACACATACGTCAGAGACAATCGCGACCAAGATTTTATGACGAGCTGGAGCCGTTGGCTTGCACAGCCATCCCCGTCAGCACAATAAAAACAGACCACATATAAGAAAAGCAGGCAGCTTCAATTTGCTGCCTGCTTTTCCTGTTTTGCGCGTTTGCGCTGATCCCGCCGTTCCTTGAAGAAACGCTTCATGATGTCTGCGCACTCCTGCTGCAGGACACCGGCTGTCATCTCCGGGCGGTGATTGAGCGTCGGATTCCCGGGAATATTGAATACCGATTCGCAGGCTCCGGCCCTCGCATCGGTGCTGCCGTAAACCACGCGGTCGACACGGCTCATGACAATGGCCCCCGCACACATCGGACACGGCTCAATCGTCACATAGAGCGTAAGCCCCGAAAGTCGCCAGCGGCCCTGCTTTTCGCAGGCCTCACGTATCGCGATCATCTCGGCATGCGCCGTGGCGTCGTGCCAGACTTCGCGCATATTGTGGCCACGCGCAACGACCTCACCGTCCGCATCGACAAGCACCGCACCAATCGGCACCTCGCCGAGATCATACGCCTCCTGCGCCTCCTCAAGCGCCATCCTCATATAATCTGCATCTTCTCGCATGACCATCCCCCGTTCCTCAAATACAGATTTTCATCTTTATTATATCATAGGGCATGTCATTCACAAAACGCCATAAAAACAGCAAAAATCGGCGCACAGATCCATACGCCGATTTTTGCTGTTTCGCAATAGAGAGGGAGTTATCCACGCGAAGTTACTGCAATAGGGATTATCTGAGTTCCGATTTTGGGTATTCAAACGTATATCCCACGCCAAAATGAAGCAGATATTCTTCATGACCGGCAACCGGTATCCAGTAGCCATAGGCCTGTCCTAAGGGGGTCTCATAAGTGATGTAAACGGCTTTTTTCTCATCTGCTGCTTTGTTGCAGAGACAGCCGCGATGTGGTTCTGTACCGATTTGAGAGCATTTCATCTCCGTATTAAGTCCCATCGACGCCGCTTTCTTGTTGACAGCGTAAATCTGACGGCTCTTCTGGATGAGCATGACGGGTTCGGGGAAATTGTCCCACATCATGTGAAATGCATCGATTACATTCTGGTTTTCCATTGCTTTTGCACCTCAATCTGCTTCATTTGGGAGTTAGAGACAGCCTGGGGATTCGGCTGTGCGATGTGTCTGTATCCTGTTTATTTCTTCAGGACGAAGGCGCTCTTCGGCTGGCCGCAGATTGGGCAGACGTAGGAATCATCTTCGGCGTTGATGTCGCCGACATGCTCATAGCCGCAGACCGGACAGACATAGACCTTCTGGCCAGCCGGTACTTCTGCATTCTTCTGGTACTTGTCGAGCAGCTTCTGCAGGCGGACGCCATGGCCGCCTTCCTGACGAGCGAATACTTCCATCTGATCAGCTGCCTCAGCATGACCAGCAGCACGGACCTGGTCGGCGAGTGCCTTAATCTGTGCTTCGCCGTTCGTCTCAGCTTTCTGGATGCCGCGTACGAGGCCCCAGAAATCCGATGGATACTTGCCGCCCAGGACAGCATAAAAGCCAGCATGGACAGCCTCTTCATTGGCAGCCTCGATGAAGCTCTTTGCCGCATCCTCAAGGCCCTGCTCACGTGCGAGCTGTGCCAGCGCATAGTACATCATGACACCATTGGCCTCGCCCTGCATCAGACTCTTAATCATACCCTCGAGTTCCGTACCTTTCACGATTCCATTCAAGCTCATCGTTCTCCTCCTATATCATACACAATATCTACATATTTGCCGTTAATCGGTATGGTTTAATTATATTTTATCAAATAGATTTTGTCAAACATAATTTTAAAAAATTTTATTTAAACTGTGCAAGAAAATCTGTTATAATAAAAGGAATCATAGGATACGAATAAGAATTTATGTTGTCAATTACAGAAAGGATGGTCACATGACCCACCCACATGAAGATGATTTACTCTTGCTCGATAAGCAGCTCTGCTTTCCCATATATGCCTGTGCCCGCAAGATCGTGGCGGCGTATCATCCCTTTCTCAAGGCCATCGGACTGACTTATACGCAATATGTGACCATGATGGTGCTCTGGGAAAAGAAGACGATATCCGTGCGTGACCTTGGACATCGTCTCTACCTGGATTCCGGCACGTTGACGCCCGTACTCAAGAAACTCGAGCAGCTCGGCTACATTGAACGCCGGCGCAGCGCCGAGGACGAGCGCGTCGTCAATGCCATCCTGACAAAAGACGGTATGGCGCTCAAGGAACAGGCCAAGAACGTGCCGAAGCAGATGGGCTGTCATCTGGCCGAAGCAGGAGTCATTCTCTCCCCCGACGAGATTGAAACCATGAAAGCAGAACTCTATAAGATTCTGCAGGGGCTGCGCTGAAAAGCACCAATCCCTTAGACAAAAAAGGGGCTGTGAAATAACAGATCCCCAAAAACAAGAGGGCCGCATGCTCATTGAGCATGCGGCCCTCTTTGTGGTAAAATTTTCTATATCCCACTATGGAAAAGATTACCACATATCATTCTAAAACAACGCAAGGCATTTTGCCAGTGTTTATTTCGGATTATCTGGATATCTGTGATCCTGTGCTGGTTTTTGACCGATTCATGGAGGGAATCAATTTGGAGAAGTACCTGAAGGCTGTGCCAGCTCACTGCACTGGCCGTCTTCGGTACGACCCGGTCAGCATGTTGAAAACAGTCTTATTCGGATTCATGAAGTACGGCTACATCTCACTGCGCGAGCTCGAGGACAATTGCCGTGTCAACCTTCGTTTCATGTATCTCATGAAGCACGAGACCCCATCTTACCGGACGTTCGGCTATTTCATCCACGATGTGCTCCAGACTTCCGTGGAAGAGCTGTTCTATGATCTCAACCGCAAGATATTTGCAGAGGAGCATGTCGACCTCAACCACCTGTACATTGACGGCTCGAAGTTCGAGGCAAATGCAAATAAATATCAATGGGTGTGGAAGAAGGCCACAGAGAAATCGCGTTACCGCTTGTTTGCAAAGATAACCGCACTGTTTGAAGAACTCAATGCGGAACTGGCTCCCAGCGGCATTGCCATCCCTACAAACACGGAATACGCCCCAGAGTATCTGGCCGAGGTGCTGAAGCAATACACTGCTTTCTGGAAGCTCGATGAAGCAGACTTCGTCCACGGGCGCGGACACCACAAGAGCCCGCAGCAACGGCATTACGAGCGGCTTCGGGAATATATGAGTAAGCTGGACGAGTACACCGAGAAACTGCAGATCTGCTGTGACGGACGGAACAGCTATGCCAAGACGGACCACTCAGCCACATTCATGCGAGTCAAGCAGGACTATATGGGAAACGGGCGTCTGCTACCTGCTTACAACGTCCAATTCGGTATTGCCGATGAGTATATCGCTGTTGCAGATGTGAACCATTACCGCTCAGATATGGACTGCTTCATCCCGTTGATGGAGAAGTTCCACGAGACGTATGGCTTCTACCCAAAATATCCCGTAGCGGATGCCGGGTACGGTTCATTCAACAATTACATCTATTGCGAGCAGCATGGGATGGAGAAATACATGAAGTTCCCCATGTACAAGAAAGAACTGACAGATAAGGCATACCGGCAGAATCCATACCGCGCCGTGAACTTCAGGATTGACGAGACTGGCACTCTGCGCTGCCCCAATGGACGAGCCTTCCGTTTCCTGTATCGCCAAAATGTGAGAGGGAACCATTTTGGCCGCCAGGAGGAAGTCTACCAATGCGAGGACTGTACGGGCTGCCCCTGTGCATCTGACTGCAAGCGGACAGACCGGAACAGGACCATCCGGATAAACCGAGAACTGACCGCCATGCACCAAGAGGTTGTGGATAACCTGAACAGTATCCAGGGAGCGTTGTTGCGGATGAACCGCTCAATCCAAGCAGAGGGAACATT